>NZ_JBQQEX010000003.1:0-449648 GCF_052258185.1 Psychrobacter sp. T6-6 | reverse complement strand
CTGTCTTTGTCCGTTGCGCCCGTTTGGCTGATACTAAAGACGATGCTGTCGTCTGCCCCTTCGGTAGCGCTATCACTCACCGCGGCAATGCTCACCACAGGAATGGCATCTAAAGCATCAATGATGGTGCCAGTGCCACTGTCATTGCCAATGGTAAGCTCGGTGGTTTCATCGTTCTCAAGGATGGCATCATTTGATGTCGGATAGCTGACGGTAAAGTCGGTCACCCCAGCAGGGACGGTGATGGTGCCATCATTATTGTTGATGACGCCGTTGCTAAAGACGGGGGCGTTGCTAAAGTCGGTGGCCTCGGTGGCGCTATTACCTGCCAAGTCAAAGTCATAGGTGACATCCGCTTCGGTGATGCCATTGACGGTGACTTGGTGAACCAGATTGTCCCCTTCTGTGGCGCTGGCATTGCCCACACTAACGCTCGGTTTGTCGCCCTCGTTGACGGTGCCGTCTGCTGCATTTTCATCGAAGATGGTGGCGACATCAGTGGCGGTGCCAATGCTGGCGTTGATCGGATTGCTGATGCTCATGCTTAGGGCTTCTGAGACCTCATAGATGGCATCGTCGACCACTGTGACATTAATGACTGGTGCCGAGCTCTGTCCTGCTGGTATTCTGACACTCGTTCCATTGATAAGAAAATCTTGGATATCATTTGCATTACTCAGAAATACAGTAACACCATCAATGTCAACATAACTAATAGAAGCAATATCTGCCAATTCGATACTGCTTGTATCACTAATTTTTACGTCAACTAAGGTGTTGAAGTTACTAATTTTGTTTTGTGATACAGCGAAAACTAACCCATTATCAATCCCTTCAATCGCTTGACCATCAGTTGCCACAATGCTGACCACGGGTACATCACTTCCTGTCATCGGATTGTTAGGATCGACCGGTGTACTACCATCAGTCGTACCATCATCATATACAGTCGTTTCTACAGTACTATTGGCAGTATCAATAGTAGCTCTGCCCGTGCTGACACTTGTGATCGCTACTTGAAAACCTTCTGCTCCTTCATAGACATCATCATTGACAATCGGCACACTAAAATCAACAGAGGTCTGTCCAGCCGGAATCGTGACTGTTTGCGTGGCTGGCGCACTATAGTCATCACCATCAGCAGATCCAGGTGTGATCGTTATCGTAACTGTAGTATCTGTCTCACTCACTTTATCCAGACTGACTGTGTACAACGCTGTATTCGCATTATCGGCAGCATCTGCTTCGCTTAGGTTCATCACCCCACTAAGGCTCACTATAGAAGCAGGTTCAGCTGGCTCATTGTCATCATCACTGCCACTACTAAGGGCTGCTACTAGACCAGCTAAGCCAACTCCTGCTGCTGCAGGTATCCACCAAGGTATCGCAGCCGCCGCTATATATTCAGTGCCACCCAATGCCTGACCTTCCACATCCCCTGTCTCTAGCTGCGTGACATAGTCGTAAGTCTCACCAGTATCCGGAATATAGTAATAGTACTCACCATCTTCAGCGATTCCGAGCAGTGCACTGTCTGCCTCGTCGTAGAACCCTTCTATTATAAGATCACTGTTTTCGCCATCTTTTTCGAACGAGACATGCAGATCATTTTTTAGACGCTTGGTAATAATATGATTGGGCGCACGACCGATTGCCGTATCATGAAACTCGTAATTAACCTTGTCCACAGCTTGAATAATAGTAGGCTTTCCATCTTCGGTGACTACTTGTACTTGCGCGACAGTCTGAGTTGCACTATTGGTTTTCACTATAATCGTGTTCATATTTTTTACCTTCTATTTATTGTTATCTGTTTTTCAATTGGGATAATATAACTTGAGAGAGATATCACGCGGCACTCATTGCCAAAGAATAATCGGTCAAAGCCGTTTTAAATGAATAAAATCCACTTGGATGCCTTTTATTATTCATTTTGCGGCTGCTCTTCTACTACAGCGATGACGCGGCGATTAAGCTGTCTTCCTGCTGCAGTATCATTACTTGCTCTTGGCTGCGACTCGCCATAGCCAATAGCACTTATACGGTTGGGTGCAACACCGAACTCGTTAACTAGTATCTCTTTCACTGCATTGACTCGGCGCTGTGATAATGCTTGATTGTAGTCATTTTGACCACGGCTATCTGTATGTCCCTCGATAGTTACCACAGTATTCGGGTACTGCTTCATAAACGTGACCAGTTCGGTCGTTTTTGCATAATAGGCTGGACGTACCATCGACTTGTCTGTCTCAAACAATATTTCAAGATCAATAGATATTCTTTCGGATAATGCTGGTGTCGGTGTTTTGATAACAGCAGGTGGATTAATTGGTGGTGCGGCTATGATAGGTAATGGGCAGTTAGGAACAACGCGACTGATTTGATGAGACTGATAACGCTTTTTCTCTAGTAGTTGCAATGCGCTAGCGGTAGTGATCTGCTCTAAGGTGCTTTGACCCTTTTGAGCCATATTCACATAAAAAAAGTAAGTTTGACCACCTACTAACTCATACTCTTTTTTATTTGCCAGCAAGTTATTGTCCTTAAACCCCGTGGCATGAGCGCTTAACTGGTTTATACCAACACATGATTCAACAACCGTATAGTTGCCTGCATGGAGACTCACTTGAAACCGATTGTTTACTGCGATGTTGGCACTCGTTTGTTCAGAGTAACGGTCATTGGATCTAATAAATACCAAACGGGTTTTATCAGAAGATACATTTTGGTCTAATATATAGTTGATATCAGCATCAGTTTGGTTGTTCCATGCAACCTTACTCACATGGCGACTATCTCCATCGTTATCTATACTGTTGTTACCAGTCACAGAGCATGCTGTCATTCCTAATAACATGATCGGTAAGACAATGATATTGATAGACTTTCTGAGTATATTTCCCATGACTACTCCCTTACTTACTGTATTCCGAATCACCTTTGGGCACTTATGTATACTTTTATGCTACCTGTTACTATAGTTGCAAACCAGTACGGTCAAACCATCCAACCGACCGTACATCGCTTTTTACCTGCAAATTTTATCTTAAGTCATTAATTTTATTAATATAAATCAATTATCCAGATCGCTTTATCGTACAAAAACCTCTCATTCTTCTGAGCAGGTGCTATCTTACATGAAAATTCACCCCATCATTAAACAAACTATTGTTTATTTAAATATTTATAAAAATAATAGTTGCTGGTTCTTTAATGTTGCAAAATAAATGCCAACTCATACCACCTTTCAGAAATCCGTACTACCATAAAATAAACCTCGCAAGCTGTTATGCTTGACGAGGTTTGTTTTATGCAGAGTATTCTGTAGTAGTGACTACGTTAATGACTGTCATCCAATAATTCAAAGGTAATGATTAAATCATGACGATAAATCATCTCGATGAGATCTAATATTGCAATATGATGGTCTTGATCTCTAAGTCTATAATACTCAATGCGTACTAATCTAACGATAAAAGACTTATTACTCAAGCAATATATACTATGAAG
Organism: Psychrobacter sp. T6-6; assembly: GCF_052258185.1. NCBI lineage: Bacteria > Pseudomonadati > Pseudomonadota > Gammaproteobacteria > Moraxellales > Moraxellaceae > Psychrobacter > Psychrobacter sp. T6-6. Next base: position 446,138 of record NZ_JBQQEX010000003.1, on the reverse strand, counting down.
TAGAAGTTTATATACGCTGAGGCGGTACAGAATATGTGCCGACTACGTGTGCGACAACGTCATCCGAGCCTTCCGAATACAGAGACACCTCACCCACTATCAGCGCTCGCCCTACTTTGAGTAAGGTGCATTCAGCGATAATACGAGCATCTGCTGATGGTTTACGCAAAAAGTTGATAGTCAAGCTCGTCGTCACCGTCAATGGCACGATGCCGATTTTTCCGAGTATTGCCACATAGATAGCAACATCAGCAACAGCCATCATGATAGGGCCAGACACGGTGCCACCGGGACGTAGCTCATTGATACCAATATCGTGTGATAAGGTCGCGCCATGCGCGCTTACTGATTCAACGACGCATTTTGTTTGTGGGAACTCCACTGCCATAAAGGCGTTGATTTCTTCTTTGGTTGCAGACATAATTCTTCCTTGAATGTCACTATCTCGAATATCACTATCTCAAATGTCGCTATCCTAAATGGAACTACCGCTATTGCCGTTGTTAACACTGCCGACATTGCTATTTTCTTTAACACATCCGATTAATGTATCACAGGCGTGCCTTCGGTACTAAACGCAAATCCTTTGTTGCTAAAATTGCCAATCATGACCGCTTCAATGACAGGTTTGACCGTCTCATCCGCGCCTTCAACTTCGATAATAAAGTTAGCACCAGCGCCGCCTTTGTTCTCTTCTTTTTCAACGATATAGTTGAGCGTGGCCATCGCAGGTAGCTCGATTGGCTTGTCTATATAGGATTTGACAAGAGCGCCATCGGTATCGTAATAATCAATTTTATTGATATATAGTGATTTTTCCAACGTGGTATTACGTACGCTCAACGTCGCAGCCAGTAACACTTTACGATTGTCTTTATCAGTATAGATATCAGAATAGATGGGGACATAAAAGGTTTCTTTATAGCTGAACTCGCTACGATCCACATTGGACGTCACCTCCAACGCCTCAATCGGGTCCTGTTGATTCTCGGACAGGGTGACGTTCGGATCTTGCGCGGACGGATCACAGCCAGACAGTAGTGCCATAGCGGCAACCAATAGAGCGGCTACACTGCGCTTATTCATAAACTCCCCCTGTATCTTCTCATGTCACTACGCTGTTGAGCCGTTATTTGATTTTCACACCCACACTACGTAAAAACTGGTTGATGTGTTTGTTCGCGCCATAAATGACCAGTACATCGTGGTCTTTTAATACTTGCTCTGGCGTTGCCAATCCTTGAATGCTCGGTTTGCTCTGAGTACGACCAAAGCTGTCTTCATAATACTCATAGCGCAAGGTACTAAGCAATCGTATATTGAACTTTTGCTCCAATTGCAATTCATCGATGGTCTTACCGATCAATACACTTGGAATATTAATCTCTACCATACTGAAGTTATCGCTTAACTCAAACGAATCGACAAAATAACGTAGCGACAGTCGTTTGGCCCAGCGATTGGCCGCTTCTTTTTCAGGATGAATCAAATCGTCCACCCCAATAGCCTGTAGGACTTTTTCGTGCAGTGGGTTGATACTGCGGCTGATCAACCGTTTTGCTTTTAGGGTCTTAAATAACGCCGTTGCCATCACGTTTGCGCCTTGATCTTCGCCAACTGCCACGATGACGATGTCAGTATCAATGATGGGTAAGCCGCTTACGGTATACTCATCTGTGGCATCCATACAGAGCGTATGAGAGATAACTTCCTTATAGGTTTCGACCCTTTGCATATTGCTATCAATGCCAATCACTTCATGCCCTTGGCTAGTCAATGCAGAGCCTAGTGACGCGCCAAAATTCCCCAATCCTACGATAATATACTTCATGACCTTGATGACCTTTTTTAAACTATATTTTTCGCTTCTAAACGTAAAATTATTTATGTATAAAAATTTAGTTAATCGTAATTTCCTCAGTTGGATAGCGATAATTGCGTTGGCGCATGTTTTTGAGTAGCGCAATAAATATCGTTAGCATACTGACCCGACCAACAAACATAATGACCGATATCACCACTTTGCTAAAATCTGACAAATCTGCTGTTAGATTCAAACTCAGCCCTACTGTACTGTATGCTGAAAAACACTCGAACACTACTTTGATCAAATCAAGCTCTGGCTGATCATAGCTAATGAGTGTCACGCCTGTACCGATAACCAGCAGTGACAACCACATAATAGAAAATGCGCGGCGCACGGAGATTTCCGCAATTTGACGTTTGAACACCTCGATCTTCGTTTGCCCACGGGCTAGACTGAGTGTATTCAATAAGGCAATCGCAAAGGTACTGGTCTTAATACCGCCCCCTGTCGAGTTTGGTGACGCGCCAATCCACATCAAAAATATCGTCAGCATGATTGTTGGGAATGCCAGCTCACCCATATCAATCACATTGAATCCCGCGGTTCTCGGCGTGGCAGCGGTAAAGAATCCTGTGACCAGCTTACCAAAAATACTGGTATGGTCAGCGAGCACATTATCGTATTCAAATATCATTACCCCAACCAGACCGACCAGCAATAGCGCACCAGTCGTAATCAAGGTAATGCGGCTATTGATGTTGAGCAACCAAGGCTGATAAAAATAGCGTTGATCATGACGATACAGTAGTCGCTCAATGCGATGCCGTAGATAGCGCAGTACATTGACCACAATAGTAAAACCCATACCACCAAAGATAAAGGTCATCGCCACGATCAGCTGTAGCGGGTAATTAAAGCGTAGCGAATCGTCATACATGCCAGCACTAAAGGTCGAAAACCCCGCATTACAAAAAGCTGAAATTGCATGAAAAATCGAAAAGAACAACTGCTCAGACCAACTCATATCGGGTATATCATAGATACTGATATAAATCAGTGCCGCTGCTACTGCCTCAACACCAAAAGTCACGTATAAGATTGACTTCAAGGTCGAGACTACGTTGCCCATACCGCGCATATACGACATCTCGCTGATACTGGCTTGCGTCTCATAACTGACGCCGCCCTTAAAAAAGTAACTAAAATAAGTCACAAATGTCAAAATACCTAAGCCGCCGACTTGTATTAAGCCCATAATAATGGCCTGTCCAAACGTCGTAAAATGGGTCGCCGTGTCCACCACAATAAGTCCTGTCACACAAACCGCACTGGTCGCGGTAAAGAGCGCATCAACAAAGGATAACGGCTGCGTTGTGGCATTGGGCATCATTAGCAGCAGGGCGCCTATCAGCACCACCGCCAAAAAGCTTAGAATAAAAAACTGCGCAGGATGCAGAAAGGTACGATTAAGATTAAAATTGTGATCAGAAAGTTCACGGATAAAGGTGACAAACACGGCTATCTTGATGGCGACGAAGCCATCAACAGCGGCAGACAACCCAAAACGCATTAGGTCAGTAAAGTGTGCCGCAAGTAAAATAATAATAGCGATACTGGTAAAGGCATCGAATACCGCCACTTTATTAAGCGTGAACGGCTTATTTGTGTAGATATAACGGCCAACCGTCACCACAAAGCTCAAAAAAATAATGACTAGATAAAAAATATGGAAACCTTGTTGTAGCCACGTCGGCAGTGTAAAACCACTATCTAACAAGGCAACAACGACCCCAATGACACTTATCAGAATCGTAATATTATTCAATAATCGATAACGCATGGCTGCATTCATAGCCTGAATCCATGACAACAATAACCCCGATACTTATACTCCTTTTTTGCCCTATTCACAAAAATTGATTTGAGAGAATCGTAACCAATTATTGGATCTATATAGACTGTATAAGTAATTAAGACAAGATATCAGATACTTGCACGATTATAGAGTATTGATCAGATATGCTTACCTATTGGCGCGTTTGCTAAGTGCCCTTCATTCTTTTTTTGTTGTGACCGTCGACATTTTTACACCGCCCCATGTCACCAGTGCTATGCCAATAGTAATCAGACAACCTCCTAACAGCAAACCCTCAGGCGGATGCTCTCCCTGCAAAAATATCGCAATAGGGACACCAAAGATGGCCCCGACCGCCCCTAGTAGACTGAGCAAAACAGGACCGCCTGTTTTTTGTAATAGAAACAGTAATAAGAATTGTCCAGAAAATACACCTGCCTGTACAGCTATCAACCCAAGCGGTAGCCCACTCTCTAAAGGTATCGTGACAGAAAAGTTAAATACCGCACTAAATAGAACCAGCAGTAGAGAGGCGGCGACTAGCATCCCCGGAGCGAGTGCACTAAATGCGGCATTATCAGGCCAGCGTAGTGTCCGGTATATGTTACCAATGGCGAGTAGTACTGGTCCACACAGCGCGACCAAAATCCAAAACACGCTGGTATCTGGGGCGGAGAGCTTATGGATAGCCAACACCCCTGCTCCTAAAAGTGCCGCAGCGACACCAAGCGCACGGGTGAGGTAGAAGCGCTCTATGCGCAGCAGCAGTGCGCCAAGATACGTCAGCAATGGAGGTAAGGATATAATAAGAGCGACGAACCCTGCGCCAACATGAGGAATCGCTGAAAATAACAGTAAGTTGGCAGCAGCCACACTGACAAAGGCAGCAACGAAATAGTACTTAAAGCTTCTGGCACTAAAAGGAAGTGTTTCTTGTCTAATGAAGGCAACTATCATTAGAATAATAGCTGCACCAGTGATCGACCAAAACAAAAACGCTAGTGGCGTAAGACCGATATCGACAGCGTATTTGGCGAGATTGGTTGAGATACCTGTGAGCGCACCACCGACCAGTAGGCAAGCAACAGGTACCAGCCAAGTCGCATTATAATCAGGTTTTTGCTTGAGGGAGTCATTCATCAACTATCCTATTAGATGACGATGTTTTTGTATAACTATATGGCTTTTGGCAATACTTACTCTTTGGATAATACTGTCGCAGGTAAGCTCTGCACTGCTATAACTGCTGCATCAATAGCGCCAGCAATATAACCAGGAAACGGTGCTGACCACTCGCTACCGCAGCCTGTTAGTTGGTCTTGCCATGCGCCTGTTTTTGGTTTGGCTGGTGGTGCTGCGGCATGTTGCCCGTTACCATTGATATCAGCAGGCATCGCTGTCAATAGGTCTTGCGCCCAGTCCTTGAGATACTCAGCTACCGGACTACTCGCCTGCGTACCAAACAAACGTACCAATTGTGCACGGCAATGTTGTTTTAGCACGATATCAGAGACACTTTGGCGTGCCTGCGCCGGTACACCAAAGAAGCCAAATAGGGCACCATGACTGTCTACAGTAGAAGCATCATGTATCTCAGTGAGTGGTCCTATCGCACTACGCGCGGCCCCTGAGAGACCATTATCTCGCCAAAACGGCGTTTCATAGACTGCCACATATTTGGCATGGGGCGCCATCCACGTTGCTGTATGTTGCCACTGTGTTATTAGCTCCTGTGGTAGCGCTGGCTCAAATGCTATCCGACCCGCTACCAGTCTGGGCGGTAGCGCAAGCAGGACATGACGCGCTCGAGTTATGGTCAGTTGTCCAGAGGTATCTACGCTCTGTACGTTAATATACTCACCTACTCTACTTAACTGCTGCACAGTTTGGTTGGTAATGATGGTTTTAACGTCTAAGCGGGCATATAGCGCCTCAATCAAAGCCGCCATTCCACCGACTAGGCGCATAGAAGACGGCGCGCTTTTATAGCCTTGCATTCGCACGGGTTGCTGATCAGTAGCGCGCTCAACCATCATATCGCCCGCTTCAAACTGCGCAAAACGTGATAAATTCAGCGATTCAATGAGCGTACTTAACTGCGTCTGATAGTCAGGCCAAAACCAAGAGGGACCCAAATCAAATGCATCATCTGTGATTAATGCGTTAGCACTATCTTGATTAGCACTATATTTATTAGCTATGCCTGTGTCATGAGCAGCCTGTCCATTATGGAGCGCACCTGAGAAACTGGCGACTGCAATACGACCGCCCAATCTATCACGCGCTTCTAGCAGCCTATAAGCAATACCTTTTTGCTCTAATAAAAAGGCAGCATACAGTCCACTTAGCCCGCCACCAACAATCACTACCGGTACGTCTTGCATATCAGATTACTCAATTCATAGAGGATTGATTATAGTTGAGACTACTCTGCCAATAGTTTGGTAAGCATCTCATCGATCTCAACCTTAAATTCTTTGTCTTCAATTTTGTTTGCCGTGACTTTGGCATTTTGCAAACTTTGGATGGCTGTTTCTTTTTCACCCATCTCAAGCTGTAGTACTGCCATAGAAAAAGCTATTGAAGACATATGATCTTTTGAGTTGATAGCAGTGGCTTTGATTAGTGCTTTGTCATAGATAACCAATGCCTCATCTAAATCCTCTGTAAAATCAGCCAAGGTTTCCCATTGCTCTGGATGGTCTTTATCAGTATTTTCATTATCGGTACAGATGGCTTTTAGCTCAGTATAAAGCTCGTCAAATTTCGCTTGATTGCCTCTACGATCAGCTTCTAATAGCTCTTCGGCTAACGTATAGATGGCTTTATATATTTTGGTATTGATCATTTTTTTCTCTATTTTTAGTGAAGTAATAAAAGAGTACGTATGTGTATTTATGGTTTAATTGCGAATAGTTTGATGGCAAAAATTTTAATACAGGCAAGCTTAGCACGGTTACTGCAAATGATGAGTGTTTTCAGTTATCAGCAAACACATGGTATGGCTATATAACGTCCATGTAATCAGCGCTCTTGCCAATGCAACCATAAACGCATATCCAGCTCCAGTTGATGATATTCAGGCTCCATATGACAGCACAGCTGATAAAACGCCTTGTTGTGGTCATGCTCTTTGAAGTGCGCAAGCTCATGCACCACTATCATGCGCAAAAAATCTGGCGGCGCGTCTTTGAACAAACTGGCCACCGTGATGCTGTTGTGCGACTTGAGCTTACTGCCTTGTACCCGAGACTGTGTGGTATGCATTCCTAGCGCATGTTTTAGAACTTTTAATTTACTGCTATAGCTGACATTTGATAGCGGGCCAATCTTACGCATGTATTGGTTTTTTATCTCATTGATATAGTGATAGAGCGCCTTATCACTTTGGATCTCATGCTGGGTGGGGTATTTATTTTTGAGATATACCCCTAACCTGCCATCACTCATCATCTCTGCAACTTGAGTTTGGATGTGCTCTGGATAATGAGCAATGTATTTTAATGTAGTCACAACGATATCCTTTGCTTAAATGCTCAATTTATTGGCTGATCAGCACAGTCTTAGTTAATTTTACCTTATACATGCTGCTTGTATTGACTTCTTGCTTTATTAATTACTTTGACTGGTCATCACCTGCTTTCTGACTGAGTTTTTGTCATAAAGAAACCCCATAAGCTGTCATCAACTTATGGGGTGTTTTCTTATATAAGCGTTCAATGATGAGCTATCGTACCTATATAAATGGATAGCTATTTATAGTCAATTAACGCTCTAGATATAAATACTGCAAGTGACGCTCGTACTGATTGAGAATATCGACCAGTACCTGCTCTTTGGTATAACCAACCAAGTCATACTCTTGCGACCCTTCTCTCAAGAATACCTCAGCACGATAATAGTACTCTGCATGCTTGCTTGACGTATTCAGCGTAAAGTTAGGGCGCTCAGCTTTGATCAAATGTACTTCATAAATAAAGTCATCTTCATCACCATGACCGACACGCAGTTTTAGACCGTCAACTTGACCGCTGTCTTGATCCATACCAGCATCGATACCTTCACCAATACTCGCAAGATTATGGATATCTAGCGAGGTTTTTAGACCACCCGCTTCGAACTCTTTTTCGACATCACTCATGGCAGGCATCACCACAGTGTGCAAGAATTTTTCGACCTGCGCATGTCCTGGGAAACTCACAATACGTTGCAAGCGGGCTTTCCAGCCTTTACCGTTATCAAGGACATTGGCAGTACCAATAGTACTCGCTTTGCGTTTGTTGCCTTCTTCTTTTAGTGACTTCCACATCGCTATCATGTAGAGCACAAGAATGATAGAGAATGGCAAGCCTGCGATCACAGAAACCGACTGCAATGAGCCAAAACCACCAGCAAACAATAAGCCTAGCGTAATAAGACCCGTTGCTGCCGCCCAGAATAAACGCAGCCATACCGGTGCATCCGTATCATTAGTCATGCCTCGTGAGCTCAGGTTTGCAAGTACCAACGCCCCTGAATCCGCTGAGGTCACAAAGAATATCAGACCAATCACTACACCAGCAAATGACAGCACCTCGCTATAAGGGAAGTACTCAAATAACGCAAACATACCCATCGCAGCGTCATTAACAGCGATTTCGCCAAGCTCAGTTGCACCATTGGCAACCAAGTCTATTGCCGTGTTACCAAAGATAGAGAACCATGCAAAAATGAAACCCAGTGGAATAAACATCACGCCAAACACGAACTCTCGCAGCGTGCGTCCACGGCTAATACGCGCAATAAATAGACCTACAAATGGTGCCCAAGCAACCCACCATGCCCAGAAAAATATCGTCCACCAAGATTTCCACTCGGCACCAGCAGCACCATCATAAGCATAAACATCGAAGGTCTTATAAATAATGGTCTGGAAATATTGACCGATATTCTGGGTAAAGGTGTTCAATAGGTATACGGTATTACCCATCACGAGTATGGCAAGCAATAGCAAAATTGATGACAACATGTTGAATTCAGACAGACGACGTACGCCTTTTTCGACACCTGTCATCGCAGAGATAGCAGCTGCCGCGACAACGCCCACAATGATCAGTGCCTGAACCATCTTGCTAGATTCGATGCCAAATACATGGGTCAAACCAGCATTAGCTTGTAGCACACCAATACCTAGACTCGTTGCAATACCCATCAACGTACAGACGACACCAAAGGTATCAATACCATCGCCTAGCCAGCCTTTGATTAAGCGTTCACCAAATACTGGTGTCAGCGGCGAGCGTAGTGCCAGCGGCATGTTTTTGCGATAAGCAAAGTAAGCCAACGCCATACCAATCAAGGCATAAATACCCCAGCCATGCAGACCCCAATGTAAAAAGGTTTGCGCTAGTGCTTCGCGCATGGCCTCAGTACTAGCAGGTTCTAAACCTGTATGCGGGGTCAAATAATGCATCAAAGGTTCAGAAGCACCAAAGAACAACAAGTCAATACCGATACCTGCTGAGAACAGCATGGCTGCCCACGCCAAAAACGGAAATTGTGCTTTTTCGTGGTCTTGACCAAGCTTTATGTCGCCGTACTTAGAAAAACCAACAAACAATGCAAAGATACTATAAGCGGCAACCACCAACATGTAATACCAGCCAAACTTGTCTGATACCCAAGTCATGCTAGCGCTCAGCAAGGTTTCACTATAATCTGGAAAAGCAATGGTCCAGATTATCAATAAAATAGAAATAATAGCAGAGCCCAAAAACACCGTTTTGTTTAGGCTCAAAGGTTTCGTCACATCTTGTGATGGCGAACTGTACATAAAAGACCTCAATAGGTAAATTAAACAGGGTCCGATATTGCTTTGTCCGGCATAGTATTATGGATAATTGTCACACAATATATAAATCACCGCATGACGGACAAAGCAGTACCAATAAATAAAACGCAAATAGAATTATAAACAGCTTCAACCATAACGATATTTATCGTACCAATACGTTAGCGCTGATAAAAAAGGCCTCTACTTAGAAAGGCCTTATAGTTAAAATTTTCTTATATTGTTATTTATTCAGTTACTGACATGTAAGTTTGTATTTAACTTAAATAGTCGAGAGATAGTCACGCATAGGCTCAGCGCGCAGCGGTGCACCATTGGCGACATAGTAATCTGCCGTTGATCGTGGCAACTGTACACCTCTCATTTTATCAACGATTTTTTCTGCCAACATGATCGTGGTGGCATTGAGGTTGCCACTGATGATGTTGGGCATGATGGACGCATCGACGACGCGTAAGCCATCGATACCGTGTACCAGACCTTCACCATTGACGACGGAGTCATTGTCTTCGCCCATCGCACAAGTACAAGATGGGTGATACGCGGTCTCACTATGGTTACGTACGTACTCATCCAACTGAGCATCCGTCACCAAATCATCAGTCGGTGCAATAGCACGTCCACGATAAGGATCGAGCGCTGGCTGATGCATGATCTCACGCGTGATACGCATCGCCGCGCGGAACTCTTGCCAATCCTGATCATGAGACATGTAATTGAACAAGATACTTGGATGCGCTTTCGGGTCACGTGACGTCAGCTTGACGCGACCACGACTTGGTGAGCGTAACGACCCTACGTGTGCCTGAAAGCTATGCGATTTGACTGCACTACGTCCATCGTAACGTACCGCCAATGGCAAGAAATGATACTGAATATTTGGATGAGTGAACTTCTCATCGGTACGGATAAAACCGCCGCCCTCGAACTGGTTAGAGGCACCAAGACCAGTACCATTAAACAACCACTCAGCACCGATAGCAGGCTTATTCCACCATTTGTTTGCAGGGGCAATGGAAACGGGTAGCTTACATTCATACTGCATATATAGCTCTAAATGATCTTGTAGATTATTACCCACACCTGGCAACTCTAGTACTTCAGTCACGCCCGCGTCTTTTAGCCACTGACCAGGACCGATACCTGAGCGCTGCAATAGCTGAGGTGAGGCAATCGCACCAGACGAAACTACCACTTCACGAGAGGCATAGAACTTTTTGGTCTGACCGTCGTGCTCTACTTTGACACCAACGGCACGCTTACCATCGAATAAGATCACATCGGTCAGCGCCCCTGTTAAGATCGTGATATTGCTACGCGGCTTGGCGCGATCTAGATAACCGCGAGAGGTTGACGCGCGGCGACCATTAGGGGTCACGAATCGATCCATCGGGCCAAAGCCTTCTTGCTGATAGCCGTTCAAATCTTCGGTACGTGGATAGCCCGCTTGTACGCCCGCTTCGATCATGGCTTGGAACAACGGATTGACCCCTGGCTTTGAGGTGGTCATCTCAACAGGGCCGCCCGCACCGTGATAGTCATTTTCGCCAACATCGCGGTTTTCTGACTTTTTGAAATACGGTAGGCAATCTGAATATGTCCAGTCTGATAGCCCTTTTATCTCAGACCAATCATCAAAATCCAGCGCATTGCCGCGGATATAGCACATACCATTGATAAGCGATGAGCCACCAAGCCCTTTACCACGACCACAATCCATAACACGGTTATTCATATAGGGCTCAGGGTCTGTCTTGTAACCCCAATTATAAGTCGTGCCTTGCAATGGCATGGCAAGCGCGGCTGGCATTTGGGTGCGAAAATCTAGTCGATAGTCTGGGCGACCTGCTTCTAATAGCAATACTTTAATACTGGCATCTTGGGTCAAACGCGTGGCCAGCACATTTCCTGCTGATCCTGCACCGACTATAATGTAGTCGTACTCAGGTGTGGTTGATGTCATAACATGCTCCATAATATGGAAAAAACATAAATCGTTTCGTATCAGAAAGGTCAAGTAAAGCTGGAGGATGACCTTACTGTCTTAGTTTCTTTTAATACAAATTGCTAAACTATCAACGCTTAAAAGACCGATTCAAACGCGCCCAACTCTACTTGGATAGATTTGGTTTGAGTATAATGCTCAAGCGCCTCAACACCGTTTTCGCGGCCAATACCGGAGTGCTTGTAACCACCGACTGGCATCTGTGCTGCTGACTCACCCCACGTATTTAACCAGCAGATACCTGCTTCGATCTGAGCGATGACGCGATGCGCGCGCTTCAGATCAGCCGTCACCACACCAGCTGCTAAGCCATAATCGGTATCGTTAGCACGGCGAATCACTTCCTCTTCGGTCTCATAGGTCAATATCGACATGACTGGACCAAAGATTTCTTCACGGACGATAGTCATATCGTCGCTGCAATCTGTAAATACAGTCGGTTCGACAAAAGCACCATTTACAAGCTCGTTTGTCGTGACGCGTGCACCGCCTGTTAACAGACGAGCACCACTTTGCTTGCCTTGCTCGATATAGCCAAGCACGCGCTCCATATGTGGGAAGCTAACCAGTGGACCCATGTTGATGTTCTCATCCACCGGATCGCCTAGCTTGATACGATTGACGCGCGTCAAGATGGCTTGCTCAAACTTTTCTTGTAGCGCTTTAGGGATAAAGACACGCGTACCATTAGTACATACTTGACCGGTACTATAAAAGTTGGCCATCATCGCGATGTCAGCGGCGGTATCAATATCGGCATCTTCAAATATAATCAGCGGTGACTTACCACCAAGCTCTAAAGTCACGTCTTTTAAAGACGAGCTTGCTGCGCTTGACATAACTTTTTTACCTGTCGGTACGCCGCCTGTGAACGATACTTTGGCGATATCTGGATGATTGGTTAGTGCTTGACCTACTTCGTAATTACCTTGTACGACATTGAACACACCATCTGGCAGTCCTGCTTCTGTAAAAATCTCAGCCAGTTTTAAGGCAGTCAGAGGAGTAACTTCTGACGGTTTAAAGATCATTGCATTGCCAGCAGCCAGTGCAGGTGCTGCTTTCCACATTGCGATCTGAATAGGATAGTTCCACGCACCGATACCAGCGACCACGCCCAGCGGCTCGCGGCGAGTATAGACAAAGCTCGTATCACGTAATGGAATCTGACGACCCTCAATCATTGGTGCCAGCCCTGCATAGTACTCAACGACATCAGCACCAGTGACGATATCGACATATTTTGTCTCAGAGTATGCTTTGCCCGTATCTTTTGTTTCCAGCAATGCCAGCACATCATTACGCGCACGTAATATCTCAACAGCCTTTGAGAGAATTCGACCACGTTCCACAGTCGTCATCGCGGCCCAAATTTTTTGACCTTTATGCGCGACTTTTACCGCCTCATCAATCTGCTCATTGCTTGTTTGTTGAATGGTAGCCAATACCTCGCCAGTCGCTGGGTTGATATCTTCAAAAGTAGTGAGCGTGTCATCGACCGCCAAATAACGACCATTAACATAAGCAGTTTGTACTTGTTCTAGGTCGATAATATCTGTCAAATTATTAATGTCTGTCATGAATATTCCTTAGGACGATGGGTAGCAGCAGCGTTGCAAAGGCGCTGACCATGTGATGTCGTTATGAGTTAAATTTGTGAATATAGTCTTTCGTCGTTAGATGTTTATTAAGTGGTTTATCTACGCCTATCAGAGCTTCGCTGCCTAACAGCTGAACCCTTATCAGTCTAAATATTTTCTGATTTAAGCTTTTATTTGGTTGTTACTTCTATTTGACCTGTGTGCTGTCATTTAGTCAGCATTGTCATTTAGTCAGTGCTGTTATCAAAATCACGCTGCGTCATTTTTATCAGTCGATCACGCAGCCTCTTTTTGTCTGCTATATCGACACCTGAAAAGTCCGAGAGCCAAATACCATCAGCAGTCAGACGGACCATGCATAAGGTTTCGGTATCGTCAGTTGCGGCATGTTTCTTTAATTGGGCATTGGCCCACTGAGCCCACATTTCACGTAATTCGCTATCCCCTAGCATCAACACATATAAGGTTGCTTGATTGTCATATTCTGCCTGCGCTTTTTCGCCCAGACTGATAGTGGCATCGATATAAGCACGGGTGAAAGCACCATAACTCACAGGATCCTTTGCCATAGCGGCATCTACTTCTGCCTCAAATTTGGCCATCGCATCATTGAACACTTCGATAACCAGAGCGTTTTTGGTAGCGAAATGATGCATAACACCGCCTTTAGTTACCCCTACTGCATCAGCGACCGCCTGAAACGTTACCTTAGTCAGCCCTTGCTCTAGTGTTATCCGTGCCGCTTGATCCAGCAGCGCCCGACGAACCACTTCTGGCTGTTTTTTACGCTTATGAGCATTTTCCACTTCTATATTCATACTAATGCACCACAGAATTAGACAATAAGTTCATGACAACAACACCGCCAACAATCATAGCAATGCCGACTACTGCTGCCGTATCAAGGGTTTGCTTGAATAGCACCACACCCACAAGCGAAGTTAGCACAATACCCAACCCGCCCCACAATGCATAGGCAATGCCCAGCGGTATGGTCTTGAGCGTCTGTGCCAATAAATAAAATGAGACTGTATAGAGCGCGCCCATCATGATGGTCGGCACCAGACGGGTGAACTGCTCTGACTTCATCAAAAAAGTCGTGCCAATCACTTCACATATGATGGCAATGGTCAGGTAACCGTAGGCAATTGTTGTAGGACTCATCTTTAGCACACCCGCCTTCATTCAAGCATTTACTAACAATATACTTGTTAAATACATATTAAAGATACCGTATGGTAGGTATTTTATAGCAATACTCTAGCAATGTGAAGGCTGTCTTGCGTCTTTATTGTGTCAAATAGTGTAGTACCTGCCTTAATATTCAAAAAACCGTATGTTTTTGCAGTCAATTAGTATGCCGTGTTGATATCTAGCTGAACTTGTCTATATGCTGGACAAGATTTTTATGGATGTCCGTCATTGCTATAGCCAATTGCTACTTGTATTCGGCAAATATCAGTACCGAAATAACTTATTTGGTAAGGCACAAACGTCTATTTTCGATAATTGTAATAATATTTCTGATTAATGGCATAATAAGGTTGACAGCCCCTAATGACTTGGCTAAAATGTGCCCCACATAACGCAAACAAGCCAAGAAATTGATTGGTAACAAAGCTAAAACGCTTAGTGTTATGACAGCTTATTCTCCAATAGCTCAGTTGGTAGAGCAACGGACTGTTAATCCGTGTGTCCCTGGTTCGAGCCCAGGTTGGAGAGCCATATACTAAAAACCTTCATCACTATTTGATGAAGGTTTTTTTATTGTTGCCTCTTTTATAGGCACTTATAATGATATTAATATGTACTTATAAGTTTAAGCGTATTGCATGGCTATAGTGTTATTTTAGGCGTTTTTGTTGTATGGTAAGATTAATTTGGATTGGGTTCGTTTTTGTTTGAGTGCTTTGCTCCTACTCACTAAAAGTAATGGTTTATTATGATACCTGTACGTATAAAAAATAAGTTTTCTGATCATCCGCAAAAAATTATGCGCCCGATCAGTATTCGTTTGTCTGAAGAAATGATTGAGCTATTAGAAACAACGTCATCAGACTTGGGTTTCAAACGCATTCAAGGGCTTATTCGCTTATATATTCGCCAAGGTCTCGATCGTGATCATCAAGACTATACACTGGCTCATGATGAAGTTTTTATCGAGACACTACGCAAGCGTGGCGTGAGCCAACGTATCATTGATGAAGCTATTGTGGTTACTCATAACAATCATATCACCCACTCTTTGTCTGAGCTTCAAGACAACGATCAATAATGCTGTCGATATCGAAATGAAAGTCGATATTGAAACGACAGCATAGACATCATCACTTGGCACATAAAGCCTAATAATGAGTGTCAAAAAAAAAAGACCACGTTTGCTGATGCGAATGTGGTCTTTTTTTGTCGATTGCTTTATTACTGTTAATGAACAATGCACCTTTTTTATTCTTGCACTCTCTTTTATTTATGCTGTTATCTGTCCTATTTAAAGGTATTCACTTTTTAGTACTTTGGACATTTTACTACCGCAGTTAGCCATAATTAAACACAATCTCCCCTTAAACGAGGTATATTAAGAAAATAGCCATCACTATTAGACAGGCTTTATCATAATAAAAATGCATAAGGGGGTATACGATGAAAGGTTTACAGCGGCGTTTTAACAAGGCTTTGTATTTGACCATGACGGTTACGGTGCTCGCGCTTGCCTCTGGCTGCTCGTCGCCGCAAACAGATCCAAGCCAAAAAACCATACCTACTGATTCTGACCAGTGGCAAGACGAATTAGGACAAACCTTTGAACAACTACCTGCAGCCGATCAGCAAGTCCTCAGTCGCTATATGCTGCGTATGAAACTCAGCGATGCGTATGAGTCAGGTGCCATGCCGCGTACCACGATCAAGCAAGCCTTGATACAACAGCGTGAATACGAGCGCCTGCATCCTAACAATCCAACAGGTAAGAAAAGCCCTATTGTCACTGGTGAGACAGCAAATGCGACAGCTCAGAAATATCCTGTCGCCCTGCTGCCCATCAAAACCAGTGATAGTGACAGTTTAAACCAAGTTAAAATGCAGTTTATGCTATCAAATCATGGGACAGTACCTATTGAGAGCTTCAAAGGTACGCTGACGATGCAAGACGATAACCTTGAGCAAGGCAAGAACTTCAATGTCCCTTTGATCACATTTGATCCTGCTATTGAGCCTGAGCAATCTGGAAAGATAGTCATCGATAGCAGTATCGAGGACATCAATGTCATGCGTGCGATCAAAAACACCACAGGCATGACCATTGAGATAAAAGAAGGTACCCTAGTATTAGTGGATGACCAGACCATCGAGTTTGGCAACTCATTGGCAAAATAGCCATCCAAAGTAGACTAATTAAGACATCTATGAGATGTATGACTTAAACCTTTATAAATGCCCATAAAAAAATCCCCAATCAGCAGTGATTGGGGATTTTTTGAATTTGGCGGAGACGGAGAGATTCGAACTCTCGAAGGGCTATTAACCCTTGTCGGTTTTCAAGACCGGTGCATTCAACCGCTCTGCCACGTCTCCATTGGTGCATCATTATATAGATATCATTTTATAATGCAAGCCCCTAATCTAAAAAAATTCAATTAATTTTCAAATACGTTCTAACCAGATGATTATCGCTTGCTATAAGCCAGATGTAGGCACATATCTAGCAGCCTATTGGCATAGCCCCACTCATTGTCGTACCACGCAAAAACCTTGTACTGGTCGCCTACTTGCATGAGCTGCTGACCATCGATGATCAGCGACTCGGTCTGATGAATAAAATCACTGGATACTAAGGGCTCGTCGGTATACGCCATGATGTCATGCAGATGTGCCTGACTGGCCGATATGAGTGTCTCACGGATATCCTCAATACTGACATCTGGCGTATCAAATACAAAAGTCACATCAATGGCTGCCACATCGATAGTAGGTACACGTATCGAGTGCCCATTTATCTTGCCGACCATGGCTGGCAAGACACGTTCTGTTGCAGCGATACTACTGGAGGTCGTTGGGATAATATTATAGCCAGAAGCACGTGCGCGTCTTGGATCTCGATGCGCTTGATCGAGTACAGTCTGATCGGCAGTAACCGCATGAATCTCTGTCATCATGGCAGATCTTACACCAAATGCCTTGTCCAGTGTGTCAATCAGCGGCACCAATGCCTGCGTGGTACAAGACACGCTAGAGATAATCGGTAGCTCAAGTGTCAGCGCGTCTGTGTTGACGCCCATAACGATACAAGCGTCCACATCATCGAATGGTGCAGCACCAATAATGACCTGCTGCGCGCCTGCATCGATATGTAACATCGCCTGCTCGTAAGAGCGAAAATGACCGGTACACTCTAGTACCACATCGACGCCCAGCGACTGCCAAGATAGGTTTTGTGGATCAGGCTCTGATAGCATATTGATACAATATGTTAGATTGTTTTTGGTTAGACAAAGCTGGGTTTTGCCTCCATTATCCGCGTTACTTTCTATGATCTCAGCATCGACGCCCAATCGACTAAGGCGACCGTGTGTACTATCGAATTTTAGGAGGTGAAGCAAAATATCTGCCGGCGCCAAATCATTAATAGCGACGACATGGATAGCACGTCCCAATACCTCAAAGCGCTCTAGCAAGGCGCGCAGTACATTGCGTCCTATACGTCCAAAACCATTGATGGCGACTCTTAGTGGCTGTGAGTGCTCACCAGTCGTACGAAACGTCGTCGCGATGGGATCGGAGGTCAACTGGTAAGTCGCATTAGAAAAATCAGGCATAACAAGGTATCGCTATCAAATAAGAAAGATAAAGAGTGAGCGCGGTCACTCTTGGCACGCTCTAATAGTGGGTTTGGTACTGTCGTACCATAAGATCTGCAATGACATTCTGTGCGGCAATAGATAGCTACCTATGCAGCAACAAATACTTATGGCGTAATAAAAATCAGAGCCAAGCGAATGGTATTGTAGTCGATGCTCTGCTTGAGATGATCAAATATTGGGCGCAGCTTGATACTACCATCATCATTGAAGTCATTTGGATTGTTAGCGACCTTGATGGCGACATATGCATTGCCTACAGCTGTCATCACCTCATCGTCTGGGCGCAGATGATCACAGGCAAGGCTGGGGTCTTGTGATTTTAGCTCACCGATATGACGCATGATGGTTGATTGTGACAGCTGACGCGCTTGTGAGATCTCTGCTATGGTCAGACTCTCCTCTAACAGCACTCTAGTCGCAAGCAAAGTACTCTCTGATTTATCAGAGACTTGATTGCCTAATTTTTGTTTTTTTTCTATTTGCGCTTGCTGCTGCTCGCGGCGCTTTTTTTGCAGCGCCGCATAGGCATCAATGACAGATTTACTCAGCGTGCCACCTGATTTCAAAACAAACTTTTCATGTGCCTGCTGCATACTCTCTTCATCTAGCATGGCGTAGTTGGCATCTGCCTCTGCAGACAGCACTAAGAATCGCTTGTCTGCTCCGCGTGCTAGCGGATCAAGTTGCAGACTCATGTCATTCATACCGAGCAGCTGTAACCCTGCCAGTGACTTGAGTCGTGACAATGCTACGTAGCCTTGACCCAACTCAAAGGTGCGTGACAGATCAATTTCAGCCGCATCAAGGGTCATGCCCTGTGATTTGTGAATGGTAATCGCCCAAGCCAGACAGAGCGGAACTTGCAAGTAGCTTGCCAGCACATCGCCTGTTTCATCTTCGATTATCCATTCTTCAGGTTCAGCGATGACTTCACGTCCTGAGTTGAGCCGCACCACAGGCATTTTTTGCGTGGTTATTTTCTTTGTTTTTGGTTTTTCTTTATCTTTCTTAGCAGTGGACTTCTTACCTTTCGTCTTTTTTTCGCCAGCAGCATCTTCATCAATGTCATCGCTGCTATCGTCTTCGATTAGCGCATCACTGTTGTCCTTGTTGTCATCTATTTTAACTGCCACAAAACCAATCAGCTCACCCATTGTACCGTTAGAGACACCAAGCTCAGCATTGTTTTTGATAAACATGACCTTTGCACCAACTTTGAGGATCAGCTCATCTTGAGTCCGTACGGTCTTTTTTAGGGTTTCAACCAGCTTACTGTCGCCTGTGGCAGTCGCCTCAAAGCGCATCGTCTCTCCCTCTAAAGAAGCAAGCTCTTTGTCATTGATTTTATTGACGTTGAGATTATGCGTGTACAGACGCGTGCGCTTGATATCGACGCTTTGATCATAAGTCGCCTCCAACGCCGCAATCGCCTCAAAGGTCACTTCCTGACGACGGATTTGGTTAAGGATATCGTCCAAATCTAGTCCGCCATTGGCCGCTTCGCTAACCTGTCTGTGCTGCTCTGATAGATAGCAAATATGAAACTTGGCATCGAGCCATGCCTCAGACATAAACGCGAACTTTTCACGATTGCTCTCGCCCTTGCTACCGATAGGCGGCAACTGAAAGAAGTCCCCTGCGACTACCACCTGAATACCACCAAAGGCTTTGTCACTTTTGCGAATGTGCTTGAGTACTTGGCTGACTAGATTGAGCTGCTTGGCATGTAGCATCGATATCTCATCGATGACCAATACTGCCGTATCTTTTAGTCTGTCTGCCAAGAACTGCTTGCGTGATAAGGTGGTTAAATCCCGATCCGTCAGCTCATCTTTGATGCCGATCCCTGACCAACTATGAATCGTTGTGCCATTCATATGCGTGGCTGCAATACCCGTACTGGCCGTCACCGCGACGGGCACACGGCGTGCGCGCAGATAGTCGATATATTGGTTGAGCGTATAAGTCTTGCCTGAGCCTGCTGAGCCAGTCAAAAAGACGTTTTGACCTGTTTTTAGGATATCAAGAGCAGAAGATTGACGCATAGACCCAAACCAACCAATATTATGAAAAAGAATAGTATAAGAAACAGTAAAAGAAGAAAGCTGCCACGGTTAATTCGATAACCATAGCCAGCCAAAATCGATGCTCACAATTATAGCAGCTGCAACCACTTTGCGGACCACTTTCACCCGCTCATATCACATAACTTAAAGTTATATGATACAAAATATATCATTATAAAAAGTCATTATCGTTCTGCAAAAAAGCTCAGTACGATAGGATGATAACTTGGTCAGGAAGACCAAGGATTATTTTTAAATGGCCCTACACCAGTGACCATATTTTAGATAACCATAATACACAACAAGGAGTGGTTAATGTTATACGCTTATCCCAATACTGAAGACAGCCCCGTTCAATTCCGCGAAAAATACGACAACTTTATTAACGGTGAGTGGACGCCTCCTATCGATGGTGAGTACTTTGATAACTCCAGCCCAATCGATGGAAAAACCTTCTGTCAGATCGCCCGTTCAAAAGAAGCCGATGTAGAAGCGGCATTAGATGCAGCACACGCAGCAAAAGACGCCTGGGGCAAAACAGGTGTCACTGAACGCTCCAATATGTTACTCAAACTTGCTGACGGTATCGAAGCCAACCTAGAAGCCATCGCGATCGCCGAAAGCTACGAAAACGGTAAACCTGTACGTGAGACCCTCGCCGCTGATATTCCAATCGCTATCGATCATTTGCGTTATTTTGCTGGCGTTATCCGCGCACAAGAAGGCGGCATCAGTCAGATTGATGAAGATACCGTCGCTTATCACTTCCATGAGCCACTAGGTGTCGTCGGTCAAATCATTCCTTGGAACTTCCCTATCCTCATGGCGATCTGGAAAATTGCCCCAGCACTGGCGGCGGGTAACTGTATCGTCCTCAAGCCTGCTGAGCAAACCCCTGCTTCTGTCCTATACATGCTTGAATTGATAGGGGTAGCTGATATTCTGCCTAAAGGCGTACTAAACGTCGTCAACGGCTTCGGTGTTGAAGCCGGCAAGCCTATCGCTGCTAACCCACGTATCGATAAAGTCTCCTTTACTGGTGAAACCACGACTGGTCGCTTAATCATGCAGTATGCCAGCGAAAATATCATTCCAGTCACGCTAGAGCTAGGCGGCAAAAGTCCAAATATCTTCTTTGCTGATATTATGGATGAAGACGATGACTTCTTGGACAAAGCGGTCGAAGGTCTGGTGATGTTTGCGCTAAACCAAGGCGAAGTATGTACCTGTCCCTCACGCGCGCTCGTTCACGAGAGCATCTACGATGAATTTATGAAACGCTGTATCGAACGCGTCAAAGCTATCAAAATGGGTAATCCGCTCGATACCGATACCATGATTGGGGCACAAGCCAGCTCAGATCAATTAGAAAAAATCCTATCTTATCTGGATATCGGCAAAAAAGAAGGTGCAAAAGTCTTGGTAGGTGGTGAGCTCGCCAAACATGATGGCGATATGGCAAACGGTTATTACGTACAGCCCACTATTTTTGAGGGCACCAATGACATGCGTGTGTTCCAAGAAGAAATCTTTGGTCCTGTACTCGCTGTCACTACTTTCAAAGACGATGAAGAAGCGATGACGCTTGCTAATGATACTTTATACGGTCTCGGCGCTGGTATCTGGACACGTAATGGCACTCGCGCTTATCGTTTTGGCCGTGGCATCCAAGCCGGCCGCGTATGGACCAATTGCTATCACCTCTATCCTGCACATTCAGCCTTTGGCGGTTACAAGCAATCTGGTATTGGCCGCGAAAACCATCTGATGATGCTCGATCATTACCAGCAGACCAAAAACATGCTGGTGTCGTACAGCCCTAAAGCGATGGGTTTTTTCTAAGCAGATTTTGACAACTCTTAATTTGTGACCATGCTGAAACAAGCATAAAAAATGCAATCTGTCGCAAGGTAGGTTGCATTTTTGCTTTAATAAACCATTAGAGTGCTGTTTTTGGTGATTTATAGACTGGTGACTTATAGATAGAGGAAATATGAGGAGTTAATGATGAAAATTATGGCAACAGAAGCGTGTGAGGCGTTGATTGCGCTATTGAAGTCCAAGCACGGTGAGCTGATGTTTCACCAATCAGGTGGCTGCTGTGATGGTAGCTCGCCGATGTGTTATCCACTAGGAGAGTTCAAGGTAGGCGGTCAAGATGTGCTGGTTGGCAAGCTTGCTGGCTGTCCATTTTATATGGGACGCGCACAGTACGATCTGTGGCAGCATACCGATCTGACTATTGATGTGGTCAATGGGCGCGGCGCGAGTTTTTCGTTAGAGATCCCTGAAGGCAAGCGCTTCATCGTACGCTCAGAGATCTGTTCGGTATGAGACTATTCGGGACAAGATGAAAGATTATTTGAAACAAGACAATATGGCATCAGTACTACGCCATGCACCCTGTGCTGCCCCATGGGCGGTTATACCCTACTGGTATACACAGACACCGCCGAGTCATTTTTATTTTATTATTTCAGCAAAATAATAGATACTGTAAAGCATAGCCTATTTTAATTAGCATGGATGCTATAAGGAATATAAAATGGAATTTGACAAAACATTTGATTACGTCATTGTGGGCGGTGGCTCGGCAGGTTGTGTACTTGCAAGCCGTCTGACCGAAAATCCAGATATCAGTGTCTGCTTATTAGAGTACGGCGGTGATGGCAAAGATCTGGCTGTACGCGTACCTGCCGGACTGATTCTGATGGTGCCGGGCAAGCCGCTCAAACTGAACAACTGGTGCTTTCATACCACACCCCAAAAGCATCTTAATAACCGTAAAGGTTTTCAACCACGTGGGCAGTGCCTAGGCGGCTCATCAGCAATCAATGCCATGATCTACACGCGCGGCAGTAAACTAGATTACGAGCGCTGGGTAGAAGAAGGCTGTACTGGCTGGGGATTTGATGATGTACTCCCTTACTTTATAAAAGCTGAAAACAACGTCCATGGCAGCGATGACTTACATGGCGATGGTGGACCACTGCATGTCAGCGATCTGCTCAGCCCGCGAGACATCTCAAAGGCTTTCGTAGAGGCGGCTATAGCGAACGGTTTGGACCATAACAAAGACTTCAATAGCGAAAAACAAGACGGTGCAGGGTTATATCAGGTCACCCACTTCCATGGTGAAAAACAAGGCCAACGCTGCTCCGCGGCTGCCGCCTATCTACATCCCGTACAAAACCGCTCAAACCTAACTGTCATCACACATGCACAGGCTAACCGTGTCATTATTGAAGACGATCAAGCGACTGGTGTTGTCTACGAAAAAGACGGTGTGGAGCACACGGTTCTGGCACGTCACGAAGTTCTCTTGTCAGGTGGTGCATTCGGTTCACCTAAGGTCCTTATGCTCTCAGGTATTGGTCCCGCCGAGCATTTACAGTCTCATGGTATTGAGGTCATAGTAGATGCCCCTGAAGTTGGCGGTAATTTACAAGACCATTTAGATGTGGTCTTTGATTACGAGGTCAATACTACGGATGTCATCGGTATTGGTATAGCAGCACTCTCGACATTGACCAAAAGCATTCGCCAATGGAGAAAGGACGGTACAGGCATACTCTCTACTAACTATGCAGAAGCAGGTGCGTTCTTTAGTGTGGGTGATGCGCCAAAAGAATGGCCAAACACTCAGCTGCATTTTGTCATCTCACGTGTGGTTGAGCATGGTCGCGACCTCAGGCGTGGCTATGCGGTTTCTTGCCATAGCTGCTACTTACGACCTGAGAGTCGCGGTACGGTAAGACTGGATTCAGCGGACCCCTCTGCTGCCGTCTTGATCGATCCAAACTACCTCTCACATCCAAAAGACGTTGAGCAGATGGTGGCAGGCGCCGAGCGTACTCGAGCCATCATGCAAGAGTCAGCACTCGCCAAGTATATTACAGAAGACTACCCTGCCCCCTATCTCGAAAAAGATGGCATGCTTGGCTATATCCGCAATAAATCTGACACCATCTACCATCCAGTAGGCACCTGCCGGATGGGCTCAGATGACAGCTCGGTGGTTGACTTGGCGCTAAAAGTGCGCGGTGTAAAAGGACTACGGGTTATTGATGCCTCAGTGATGCCAACGCTTATCAGTGCCAACACCAACGCACCGACGATTATGATTGCCGAAAAAATAGCAGACCTTATCAAGGCAACTCATGATCATGCCAAAAATATCTCTGCATAAAATATAGACAAAGATAATGTCGTCACATAGATAATTACCTTAAAAACATGTCATAACTGGTTACGTCAGATGCACGTAACCAGTTTATTTCTCGTCGTCTGTATTTAGTAAAAAACCATATAACACTGGATCTTAATCACTTTTTGGCACAAATTAAATGTATAGACAAAAATCAATAAAATTTAGCATATTCTACTAAATTCGTGCTATTGACAGCATAATGATGCAATTATTATCAAAATTAGTTCATTTATAGCTTGCACTACTGCAGATTAAGAGAGTATATTCGAACGACTTGTTTATATTTTTAGTTTCTGCCGATATAAATTAAAGTTATAACAACCCATAATATGTTTCTTTTTGTATATACGAAAATATATAAATAAACATTCCAAGGTCATCAAACGCTTGCTCATGGTATCCGTAGTTGAACACCGCTATCTGGATATCATAAGTAACTACCTATCACTACATAGGATGTAATAATGCAAAAATCTC
This sequence comes from Psychrobacter sp. T6-6, assembly GCF_052258185.1. Classification (NCBI taxonomy): domain Bacteria; kingdom Pseudomonadati; phylum Pseudomonadota; class Gammaproteobacteria; order Moraxellales; family Moraxellaceae; genus Psychrobacter; species Psychrobacter sp. T6-6. Next base: position 421,431 of record NZ_JBQQEX010000003.1, on the reverse strand, counting down.
TCTTCAAACTTACCCTGTTGACGACACTTATTTTAGGCGTTAGTGCCTGTAGCGGAGACAATAAAACCACTGATGACTCTGCTGCCAGCTCTGATGCAAAAGCTGCTAAGACTTTGCTTTATTGTTCAGAAGGTAGCCCTGCTGGTTTTGATCCAGCGCAGTATACTTCGGGTACAGATTTTGATGCGAGTGCATTCCCTATTTATAACGGTTTGGTAGAATTTAAAAGAGCGGAGACTGAGATTCAGCCAGGGTTGGCTGAGAGCTGGGAGATTAGCGAAGATGGCAAGACCTATACGTTTAACCTACGCAAAGGAGTTAAATTCGGTACAACTGATTACTTTACCCCGACTCGCGATTTTAATGCCGACGATATTGTCTTTACGCTAGAGCGTATTACCGACCCAGACTTTGAGTTTAATAAATCTTATCCTGCTGAATTCCCTTATTCAGTTGGCATGGGGCTACCTGATATTATCTCTGATATCGAAAAGGTCGATGACTACACGGTAAAAATTACCCTGAGCGAAACCAACGCCCCATTTTTACAGAACCTAGCGATGCCATTCGCTTACATCAACTCTGCTGAATATGCAAACACACTGATGGAAGCTGGTAATGCCGCTGATATCAATACCAAACCAGTTGGTACAGGACCATTTGTCTTTACCTCTTATCAAAAAGACGCACAAATTCGTTATACCAAAAACCCAGACTACTGGAATAAAGACGATATTCATATCGATAATCTTGTGTTTGTTATCACTAAAGACTCAGCAGTCCGTGCTCAAAAAGTACAAGCTGGTGAGTGTCATGTATCGGCCTATCCAAAACCTGCTGAGATTGAATCTGTCAAACAGTCTGGCAAGGCCATGGTTCTCGACCAACCTGGTTTCAACGTGGGCTATGTTGGTTACAACGTTGAAAAACCTCAGCTTAGTGATCTAAGAGTCCGTCAGGCATTAGATATGGCTGTGAATAAAGACGCGATTATCAACGCGGTTTATCAAAGTGAAGGTCTCAAAGCGACCAACCCAATGCCACCAACACAGTGGGGCTATGACGAGTCTCTAAAAGATGCGCCTTATGACGTCGAAAAAGCAAAAGCCCTGATCAAAGAAGCTGGTGCAGACAATCTTTCTATCGACCTATGGTATATGCCAGTCCAACGACCATATAACCCAAATGCCAAGCTGATGGCTGAGATGCTACAAGCAGATTGGGCTAAGATCGGTGTCGATACCAAGCTGGTCACTTATGAGTGGGGCGAGTACCTCAAGCGCGCTGCTAAAGGCGAGCCTGATGTCATTCTAGCTGGCTGGACCGGTGATAATGGTGACCCAGACAACTGGCTAGGCTCATTACTGTCTTGTGATGCTGTGGGTGGCAATAACTACTCACGCTGGTGCAACAAAGACTTTGATAACTTAGTGACCAATGCCCGTCAGATCAATAATCAAGACGAGCGTGTCGCTGAATATGAACAAGCACAGCAAATCTTCAAAGAACAACTTCCTTGGACGACAATGGCACACTCGGTCGTAACCGTATTCACTGCACCAAACGTCGTCGACTATAAGATTAGCCCACTTGGCTCAATACGCTTCGATGGCGTAAAAGTTGAATAACCTTGGCTGATTACGTCCTTGTATGACAAGCACTCTTAATTCATTAATATTTGTATTTATTGATATTCGGCTGGGTCAGATACTCTGCCCCAGCCGCACTTATATAAATGATATCAATAATATGGGTTAAATGCTTGTTCACGGATACGCTCATCACTGCTAATTTTCTAATCATCGAACCACAACTATTGAGCAGCCCATGCTACTTTATATTCTACGTCGCATCGCCATCCTAATACCTGTCTATCTTGGTCTCACCCTATCCACCTTTACTCTAATTCGCCTCGTCCCTGGAGATGCAGTCGAGATTATGATGGGTGAGCGTATGGTCGACCCTGAGCTACACGCTCGCGCGCTAGAGAGACTGGGACTGGACAAACCCCTCATCGCCCAGTATTGGGACTACCTAACGGGTATTTTGACAGGTGATTTCGGTCAGTCCTTCCGTACCCGTACCCCTGTATTACAAGACTTCTTTGCCCACTTTGTGCCCACGTTAGAGCTGGCGCTATGCGCTATTGTCATTGCTAGCGTCGTTGGGATAAGTTTGGGTATTTTTGCAGCGCTACGCCGTGGCACATGGATTGACTACACACTCATGTCAGGGGCGCTGGCAGGCTATTCTATGCCCATTTATTTGCTGGGGCCTATTTTGACTGGCATATTTGCCCACTACCTAGGACTTTTACCTGTCGCTGGGGTGATCTCTGTCGCACAGTTTTTGGATGTGCAGCCGCTATATGGCTCATGGCTACTCGGTTCCCTGACATCAGGCGAGCCTGGTGCGTTCTGGAACGTGGTCAAACACTTCATCCTGCCTTCTATTGCGCTATCGACCATTCCGTTAGCGATGATAGCGCGGATGACGCGCTCTGCGATGCTAGAGGTGTTAGATGAAGACTATGTACGTACCGCGCGTGCCAAAGGTTTGTCACCGCGCCGCGTGATACTGGTACACGTCATGCGTAATGCGTTAATCACTGTCGTTACAGTTGTTGGCTTACAGATGGCAACATTGCTCGCAGGTGCGATCATTACCGAGACAATCTTTAGTTGGCCAGGTGTTGGCAACTGGTTACTCGATGGGTTCTTCACACGTGACTACCCAATTGTACAAAACGGTATTCTACTGGTCGCCACCGCCCTAATTTTGGTCAGTTTATTTATTGATATTTTGTATGGTCTGATCAACCCACGCATTCGACATACGTCTTAATTCAACAGTGATAAATACACATATTATAAATAGTGAGGATTAGCGCTTATTTGGTTTTAAAGGTTTGTAGCAAATTTCTAATAATTGTTAGAAAAAGAAGCCTAAAAATCCAATGCACTAGCCACTATAGGAACTGCTCATGAAGCCTTCTGTTCTCCCCTCCGATGTCAAGCTTATGGCCGCCACACCGCCATCTTCTTGGCAGCTATTTTTGTCGACGTTCTGCCGAAACAAAGGCGCGGTGCTTGGTTTTATCGTACTGGCATTGATGGTGCTTGTTGCCATACTCGCGCCCACCATTGCACCCCATGACCCTTATGAGCTATTTACCGGTCAAGAGCAATTGCCCCCTGCTTTTTTAGATGGTGGCAATACGATGTTTTGGCTAGGTACTGATGATGCTGGCCGAGATACCTTGTCGCGAGTGATGTATGGCGCGCGTTATTCACTGTTTATCGGTTTGAGCGCGACCACCCTTGCTATGCTGGTCGGTATTTCTTTAGGACTTAGTGCCGCATTTTGGCCAAAGGTTTGGGGCAAGGCGGTCATGCTGGTTAATGATATTTTGATGTCCTATCCCAGCTTGCTTTTGGCCATCATTATTGCCGCTATCTTAGGCCCATCTATGACCAATACGATTATCACGATTGCACTGGTCTGTACACCGCCCTTTATTCGTCTGACTCGCGCCACCGCGATGGTAGAGCTTCAGCGCGAGTACTTTATTGCCTCACAAGTCATGGGTGCTGGCGTACTGCGTCTACTGTTCGTGACCATTCTGCCCAACTGTATGGCACCGCTTATCGTGCAGGCAACGATGATCTTCTCCTCTGCTATCTTAGAAGCAGGTGCGATTGGTTTCTTAGGCTTTGGCGTACAGCCACCAGATGCTGAATGGGGCGCGATGCTCGGTACGGCTCGTCAGTATATTCAAAGTAATGTTTGGCTCGCTATTTGGCCAGGTGTCGCTATTTTCTTAGCAGCATTGTCGATCAACTTGACGGGTGATGGCTTGCGTGACGCGCTAGACCCTAAACTCAAACAGGTGACCTAACATGACTGAATCATTAATTAAAACACCTACCAACCACACGTCTATGAATGGCGCATCAACAAAAGACTCACCGTTGCTGTTAGATATCGAAAATCTGTCTGTCACTTTTGGACAAGGTGTGCGTGCCTTTCGCGCAGTGGATGATGTGTCGTTAAAAATTACTCAAGGTGAGGTCATCGCTGTCGTAGGAGAGTCAGGCTCAGGTAAGTCGGTCACGATGATGGCGCTGATGGGACTACTGCCACCGTCTGCTAGCGTGCGTGCTCAGCGGGTGATGTTTGATGGTAAAGACATGCTCGGTATGCCGCCGAAACAGAGACGCGGCATCATTGGTAAAGACATCTCTATGATCTTTCAAAACGCCATGTCTTGTCTTAATCCAAGCTTTACCGTTGAAATGCAATTGGGTGAAGTTCTGCGCAAGCATCTTGGTTTGCGCGGCTCCGCCGTACAAACACGTATATTAGAGCTGTTAGAACTGGTCGAGATGCCTGACGCCAAAAACCGTCTCAAGGTCTATCCGCATCAACTATCAGGGGGAATGAGTCAGCGAGTCATGATTGCGATGGCGCTTGCTTGTGAGCCAAAACTGCTCATCGCAGATGAGCCGACCACTGCGCTTGATGTCACGGTACAAGCGCAGATTATGGATTTGCTCGGTCGTTTACAACGTGAAAAACAAATGGCGATGGTTTTGATTACCCATGACCTAGGCCTTGTCGCACAAAACTCACGTGATGTCGCGGTCATGTATGCTGGACAAGTGGTTGAAACCAGTACCGTACCAGAGATTTTCCAACATCCTGCACATCCTTATACAGAGGCGCTGCTACAAGCCATCCCAGAACTGGCTATTGGTCAAGACCGTCTAAACAGTTTGCCTGGGGTCGTACCCAGTCAATACGATCGCCCAAGTGGTTGTTTATTGTCGCCCCGTTGCCCCTACAAAGAGCCCACTTGTGACGTACCGCCACCTATATTAGATACACCGAACGGTAAGGTTCGCTGCATTTATGCTGATCCTTCTTCTCGCACCCCTATCTCTCACGCTGCTACTTTGGAGTCACAAGTATGAGTAATAAAGTGGTTTTAAAAGCAGACAATTTACACAAACATTACCCAGTATCACAAGGTCTGGGCAAAGCAAAAGCATACGTGAAAGCGCTCAATGGTGTCTCATTTGAACTTGAAGCTGGTAAGACACTGGCAGTCGTTGGTGAGTCAGGCTGCGGCAAATCAACCCTTGCCCGCCAGCTAACATTGATCGAAGCGCCTACGCAGGGCGAGCTATTTATCAATGATGAAGGCACTACGGGCTATAGTAGAAAGGCGCTAAAAGAGTTGCGTACTGAAATACAAATGGTCTTCCAAAACCCGTATGGGAGCTTGAACCCACGCCATACCATTGGCTATCAATTGACTGAACCATTGGATATTCATACCAAACTGTCCAAAGAAGAGAAGCGCGACAAGATCAACGAGATGATGAGAAACGTAGGTCTACGTCCTGAACATGCTGGTCGTTTTCCGCATATGTTTTCGGGTGGTCAACGGCAGCGAATTGCCCTCGCCCGCGCCATGATGCTCAATCCAAAAATTGTCGTCGCTGATGAGCCAACTTCCGCGCTCGATGTGTCGATTCAAGCGCAAGTCTTGAATCTATTTATGGATTTGCAGGATGAGTATCGTACTGCCTACGTCTTTATCTCGCACAACTTATCGGTAGTACGCCATGTCGCTGATGATGTCATGGTGATGTATTTAGGTCAGGCCGTCGAGCATGGCCCCAAAGAAGCAATTTATAATGCGCCAAAACATCCGTATACCATCGCGTTATTGGCTGCTGCACCCACGGTAAATGGTCATAAAAACGATCTAACCCTGCAAGGTGAGTTACCAAGTCCGCTTAATCCGCCAAGTGGCTGTGCACTACATAAACGCTGCCCCTATGCCAAGCAGCAATGTAGCGAAGTAGAGCCACAACTGCGCGAATGGGATGGTCGATTGGTCGCTTGTTTACGTTTGGAAGAGATATATGGTTGAGATGACTAACAGTTAAGCTACATTCACCACGCCTCGGCACTTAGGAAACTGCGCGCACCCATAAAAGGACTGTCCTTGGCGTGCGCCTTTTTTCGCAGTGCGTTCAACCATCTCACCATTACATCTTGGGCAGGTTGGTGCTTGGTCGATATCAGCGGCGTTGTCTGCCGCCTTAAGTAACTCAGGCTCATCCATTTGTGATTCAGACTCTATACTTTCAAATGGCGTAAGGAAAACCTTATTAGCCATATCGTGTGGTATAATTGTCTGCTGAGTGTCTGCTTGCTGAGTATCCATACTATCAATTGATAAATCTTTAGATTCGATCTCAGTTTGACCCGACCATCGCTGCACTTCTCTGCTTTTTAGAATAGCTCGTTTAGCGGTCTCTTTTACTATCGGCTCTGGTGTAGGCTTATTAGCTACTTTAGCAACAGCAACTGGTTTATCATTAGCGTTACCGCTAGGCTGCTTATTCGTATTCTGGCTTGGATTGCTATGCTTGTCTTTTAGATAGGCTTTATGCTCTCGATTGGTGCGCCAAGACTTACTAAATCTATTGCTATTAATCTGCTCAACAATGGATGTAACCTCGTCTTCAGTCAGTAGCTTATCTTGTTTCTTCTTTACATAAGAGACCATACCACCTGTCAATACGTGCTCGGGCAACTCATCGCGGGTTTTCAGCTCACATTCACCAATGAAAGCAATCATCGAGTGAAAGTAACTCAGATCCAATCCCAACAAATCAGCCAGTGTCTTAATGTGCAAGTAGTTTTGACGCAATGGATTTTGGAATTTGAATTTGCTGCCATTTGGGAATACTTGTGTCCACTGCTTTTGCTTCTCGCTACCATATATCCAGCCTTTATAGTTCTTGGTCTCAATCACAAAAATGCCGTATACAGAGACAATGACATGATCGATTTGGGTACTGCCACCTTTGTCTTTCGGCAAGGTGATACTGTTTAATCGGTGGTATATATCTTTTTCAAGCTTAAGCCACATGGCAACATTGATGACGGTTTCACCTAGGAAACCTTTAAAACTGGATTTTAGGGACATTGTTTCTAGCTATAAAGTAATATCTAAACTAGATAGGTTATACTTCAATAATCTATCTAGCTCAGCTAAGTATAATTAAGAATCTGATTGGAAAAATCAGTACTATTATGTTGATTCTAAATGAATTTTATAGTTTAAAATGCTCGATACTTAAAGCCTTATTATTTTTGGAGTTGCCATATAACTTAGTATTTCTACTGAAGTGAGCATTCTTGACATTTATATTTAACTTATCAGCGACCCATTGTAAGTCTTGATATGTTAACTCATATAGATATAAATGATTATGTATTATCTGATTAATTAGTTTTTTGAAAAAAGTGCTATTTGTTTCATTCATAATACTTTGAATGTAATCTTTAGGTAGTGTTGTCGGGTGAAGTTTTAATTTCACTGCCAAATTAATTAGCTTATGCGAAAGACTTTCAGAAGATATATCAATAAACTTTTCTATCTGCTTCTGTGAAATGCTTTTTGCTACTAAATCTACTATGAAATATGATAAGTTGAAGGCTATAAGCCTCACATATGTTTTTGCTTTTTCCTGAGCTTCAAGTAACGTTAAACTTTCATTTTCCATTATAATATTTGTTAGCAAATTTACGAATTCATCTTCAGTCATGATGATAGAGTCTACGAAAAACCTTACTATTTTGAACCCTAAAGTATTACATTGTTCTATCGCATATTTGATCTGACTGGTTGGAAGCGAGCCGAACCTATTTTTGAGCACCTGACCTATAACTTCTATGCTTCTAAGGGCTGAACCTGCTTCATCTAATAATTTTAATTGTTTGGCAACTTCAAGATCATCAGAAATATGCGGCTCCATACTTTGAGTTGCATGAATGGTTATTTCTTCTACAGTATCTTTTTCATGTGATGCTCTATCTTTTGACTTTAACAGCTCTTGTCTTTTCTTTGTTGTACTATCCCCATTATAAGATAGCGTATAATTTTCTAGAAAATTCTGAAAAAACTTATTATCACTTCTGATATCAAACTCCTCTAAGTCTGATAACAACTCAGAGGAATATAAGATAATATTATCTACTAAGTCCGTATTCCTCGCATGATGAACTAAGAATATTAAAACGCTTGCCTTCTTCTCATTATTTAAATTCTGACAAATATCTTCAACAACATCTGTCATATTTCCGTAGTTATCAGCTATATGTTTTCCAGCACAGTAATAGAATACATACTGCTGATTAAATCTGTAAGTATTCTCGTGATCTATATAAATAATATGAGAATTTACCAAAATTTCTTTGATATTATCAATAGTAATGAATTTTTCGCTATATTCTCTAAACCATGAATTAAAATCACTCTCTGAAAAACTATCTTTATCAACTTTTAATAGTCTAAAAGAAAGATAGGATAAGAAGCTAATAACTGAGTCAAACGACTCATGGTTAACTTGCTTAGATAAAAGAGAATATAGAAGAACTCTATAACATTCACCTAAAGAAGTCATAGTATAATTTCGAGTAGAGAAGTTTTCATGCGTCTGAAGAATAGTTAAAATAAATATTGGCTTTGCATCAACGACATTGTTTTTAATAACAGACTCTACATGCCCTGTTAGACTATCAACTCTTTCATGGTATTCATTATTATTGATAGTATATATGCTAGGGTTACCAACAGACAGCCATTTGCTATATAACTCATCCCTCTTAACATATCCAAAATCTTGAATCCTATAACCTTCTATTTCAGAATGCTCACTATAAATACTATTAGAAAAATAGTCTCTTTCTGAACAAAAGAATATTACTATATCGTAAAATTTAATAGAACTTGAAAAGCATATCTCTAAATACTTGTCATTCAGTGCAATATCCTGAATATCATCAACTACTAGTGCTTTTTTACCATTAAATACTTTTCCCTGAAAGAACTCTCCTTTTTTGTTTTGCTTTTCAAAAAACTTTTCAGCACTTACTTCTTTTAAATCACGGCCGTTTACTTTTATTAGACCGTATCCTGCTTCAAGTAAGTCAATAGCTATTTTTTTACAAAGACTTGTTTTCCCAGAATACTCAGAACCAACAAAGGTTATTTTTTTGTCTGACTTCCAGATATCAACACTATCTATTATTTCGCCATCCTCTAAACTTTTCACATGAGGATAAACAAATATATCTTCAAGCAATAACGAGTCTTTTTTAGGATGCTTTATCCTATCTGAAAAGTTATTTAAAGACGCTTGAAATTTAAGTAATGGACTGTTTGAAGCAAGTAACTCAGTATTTAATTCTTTTTTTTTAGCTCATCTAGAACCCTTACTAATTCATCATTAATGTTAACTAAGCATTCATTACGGTCTTCAAATTTATCAAGTGGCTTAGCGTCTTTGGGTTGACAAATAATTTCCTTGAAAACGTACTGATTCCAGGTGCAACTGGATAGTATAATTGGAAAGATTGCTGTCTTATCAATCTCGTTTCGTTCTATTGCAGTCTTAAGCTCAGTATTCATACATACATTGGAAGATAAATAATCTTGAGAGAGTAGACATATAAAGATAGAACATTCTTCAAGAGCTGAATTAACATCATCTATAAAATTACTACCTGTTAAAATTTCTCCATCATGCCACAAATCGTATCCATAGTTATTTAATGTACCTCTGAGATACTTCATAATTTGTAGCTTATCATTCATATCTTCGTGGCAATAACTTAAAAACACTTTGCGATTTTCCATAATATTTTCTTGACCTTTCAGAAAGGGAATTATTTAGTTTACTTGTATAAGAGTTTGAAATAACATATTAAATTTTATAATTTCTGACGATTAATAAGTTCTGCTACAACTTGCTCATCAAACTGAGAGTACTGAAGTCTAAGCTAAACTTAATTTACCATAAATACTCAACTCATGACTATTGTTATCTCTGATTACAGTAGGCAACTGATGGAATAATCACGGACAATAGCGCAAAGCAGGATTAGCCTCAAAACCTAAATATCACTCACAAAAAAAAGCCACCAGATTTCTCTAGTGACTTTTTTTTAAACACTAACTCAGTCAGGTTTATTACACCAAACTATTTACCGCATCAACCACAGCATCAGTCGTAATACCAAACTCTTTATACAAATCACTAGCAGGTGCAGATTCGCCATAAGTGGTCATACCAATGACTTTGCCATCAAGACCAACGAACTTATACCAGTAATCTACATGCGCCGCTTCTACGGCGACGCGAGCACGGATATTGGCAGGCAATACCGCTTCGCGATAGCTAGCATCTTGCTCAACGAAAATCTCAGCACATGGCATAGATACCACACGGACGCCAACACCATTTGCGCTCAGTGCTTCATACGCTTCCATCGCTAGGCCAACTTCTGAACCAGTTGCAATGATGATCGCTTGTAGCTCACCTTGCTCTTTTGCCAGTACATAGCCACCTTTGGTGATATTCGCTACTTGCTCGCTATCACGTACTTGATGTGGCAAGCTTTGACGACTAAAGATCAATGCTGATGGATTGTTTTCTGATTTGATCGCTTCTACCCAAGCGCTGGCAGACTCAGTTGCATCACACGGACGCCATGTGCGTAGATTTGGCGTGGTACGTAAGCTAGTCAATTGCTCAACTGGCTGATGCGTTGGGCCGTCTTCACCCAGACCGATAGAATCATGCGTATAGACATGGATGACGCGCTGCTTCATGAGTGCGCCCATGCGTACCGCGTTACGTGCATATTCCATAAACATGAGGAAAGTCGCTACGTAAGGGATAAAGCCGCCATGCAGTGCAATACCATTGGCAATCGCGGTCATACCGAACTCGCGTACGCCGTAATAGATATAGTTGCCATCAGCGTCTTTCTCGATGCCTTTCGCACCTTTAAATAGCGTGAGGTTCGAGCCTGCGAGATCCGCTGAACCGCCCAATAGTTCTGGCAATAATGGCTGCAAGCTATTAATAGCGTTTTGGCTGGCTTTACGGCTAGCAACATCACCACCCGCTTCTTGAGTTTGCTGAACATAGGCTTGCGCTTGGCTAGCAAAGTCAGCAGGCAATTCACCATTTAGGCGGCGTGAGAGTTCTGCTGCAAGCTCTGGATAGGCTTTTTTGTACGTTTCAAAGTCTGCGTCCCAGTTCTTTTGCTGGACGTCGCCTTTGGCTTTAGCATCCCACGCTTCATAGATTTCATCAGCTAATTCAAATGGGGCATGCTTCCAAGACAATGCATCACGCGTCAGGGCGATTTCGTCATCACCAAGTGGCGCGCCATGACTGGCTGCGAGACCTTGCTTGTTCGGGCTACCAGCACCGATAGTCGTTTTACAAATGATGAGGCTTGGCTTGCCAGTTTCTGCAATCGCTTGCTCAGTTGCTTGCGTGATTGCATCAGTATCATGGCCATCAACTTTGATAACTTGCCAGCCGTAAGACTCAAAACGCGCTTCGGTATCATCAGTGAACCAACCTTCGACATTACCATCGATTGAGATACCGTTGTCATCATAGAAGAAGACCAGCTTGCCAAGACCTAACGTGCCAGCGAGCGAGCACACCTCATGACTGATACCTTCCATCAAGCAACCATCGCCTAAGAACGCATAGGTATGATGATCGACGACATTATGACCGTCGCGGTTGAACTGAGCCGCGAGTGTCTTCTCTGCAATCGCAAAACCAACGGCATTGGCAATACCTTGTCCTAATGGACCAGTCGTCGTCTCTACGCCAGGCGTGTAACCAAGTTCAGGATGACCTGGAGTTTTTGAATGCAACTGACGGAAACCTTTTAGGTCATCAACGCTCACATCATAACCTGATAAATGTAGCAATGAATAAATAAGCATTGAGCCATGACCGTTTGACAGTACAAAGCGATCACGGTTGTGCCAATTAGGATCTGCTGGATTGTGCTTCAAAAATTTGCGCCACAAAACTTCGGCAATATCAGCCATACCCATTGGCGCACCCGGATGTCCAGAGTTGGCTTTTTGAACCGCGTCAAACGACAGTACACGGATGGCATTGGCTAGTTTACGTTCGCTAATTGGAGCTGGCATAGAGTGTCCTAATATTCGAATGAGTCGTATAAAGATAAGAGGAAGGTTTACTCAAAGGATAATCCACCAAAAACGCGGCGGGCGTCATCAGTGGATAGGCTATAAAATAAAAATGCAATTTTAACATATTTGCTATGAGCCTAGCCAAAAATGCGGTGACAAGACCGTTTATATTTAGCAATGACTCACATCAGTTTTGTTAACCGATAAGTCGTTATAGGTTTTAATTTACGTTATCAGTAACAAGCTGCGAGTGACCTAAGTGTCAAGCAGCTCATTACTGATAGTCAATTGGTTAAACTAAAATAGTCTCAGCACCGCCCATGAACGGACGCAGTACTTTTGGAATCGTAATGCTACCGTCAGCATTTTGATGGTTTTCCATGACGGCGAGCAGCGTACGACCAACTGCTAGACCTGAACCGTTTAGGGTATGCGCAAGGCTGGTTTGCTTGCCATCTTTGACACGGGTACCCATACGGCGCGCTTGGAAGTCACCACAGTTAGAGCAGCTAGAGATTTCACGATAGGTATCTTGGCTTGGTAGCCATACTTCGATGTCATAGGTCTTTTGTGCGGCAAAGCCCATATCGCCGGTACAGAGTTGTACCGTACGGTACGGCAACTCAAGCTGCTGCAAGATGTATTCGGCTTGTCCAGTCATCGCTTCTAATAGTTCATCAGATTGCTCTGCAGTGCCAACATTGACCATTTCTACTTTTTCAAACTGATGCTGACGGATCAGACCACGAGTATCACGACCATGCGAGCCCGCTTCACTACGGAAACATGGCGTATGCGCCGTGAATTTCAATGGTAGCTCTTTGATATCCAAACGCTCGCCGCGTACCAAGTTGGTCATTGGCACTTCAGCGGTTGGAATGAGATAAAAGTCCATCTCATCGTTATTCGTGTGATTGCTGAGCTTAAACAAATCATCTTCAAACTTAGGTAACTGACCCGTACCTTTCAAGCTGTCGCTATTGACGATATAAGGCACATAAGTCTCAAGATAGCCGTACTTCATGGTATGGGTGTTGAGCATAAATTGGATTAGTGCACGATGCAATTGTGCGAGCTTCCCTTTAAGTACATTGAAACGACTACCAGTCAACTTAGTCGCTGCTTCAAAATCCAGCATACCAAGTGTCTCACCAATATGCGTATGGTCTTGAATCTCAAAGTCAAACGTACGCGGCGTGCCCCACTGACGCACTTCTACGTTATCGTCTTCTGACGTACCCACTGGCACATCTACCGCCGGAATATTTGGAATCTGCAGAGCCGCTTGAGTGATGCGCTCTTGTAGCGTACGTAACTCGTCTTCCGCAGCTTTAATCTCACCGCTAACGCTTTGCATCTCAGCCAATAGCTCACTGGCATCTTCGCCTGATTTTTTTAGAGCACCTACTTGCTTAGCACCAGCGTTACGACGCGATTGCAACTCTTCGGTTTTGACTTGTAGCGACTTACGCTCGTTTTCAATGGTTTGCCAAAACGACATATCAAGCGCATAGCCACGCGTGGCTAGCTGCTGCTGTAGGTCGCTCAAATCGCCGCGTAAGAGTTTCGGATCAATCATAGTAGTTGCCTGTAACACTAAAGGTGAATAAAAGGTTTATTAATATAATAGTTGCCCAACGTCTCGCTATCACTGTCTTTGTGACAACGGGCTATGGCGTTATGTCTTGTACCAACATATCTTGTAGCCGCTATAATACCAAGACCCAGCAGATTTGACCATGTTTTGGTCATTTTTGGCGGCTGTAGGTTTATTTTTGAGCGACCATTTCCGTTATGGTTAGCAGGTTGCATTTATCTTAGGACCATATTCAAAGGTTTGACCGACCTGAATGCCCTTCACTCACCCTTATAAAATCATTAATATCACCCCTATCAGCGAACAGCCTTGCTTATATGTTTCATTTAAGAGTACTTTTCGGTAAGATAAGCGCATACCTTTATTCGCCTCCAGCCAAGTGGCGCATCATAGCTCGGCTTTGGCGATACAAACCCAACACTTTTAACACAAGTATTTGAGAAACCTTTATGGCCCTGTACCCTTACACGCTCCAACCTGTCGCCTTAAATCTGACTGAGGCGGAATTTCACCAAGCACAGTATGAACTGTTTGCCAGTGCCAGCCCTTCTTTTGGTTTATCAAGCTTTAAGACCAAAGAATGGATCATTATGGCAGTGGTTGTGATACTTGCCATTGCAGGACTCATCTTTGTGACTGGCTACTCAACCATTATATTTTGGTTAATGCTCGTTGGTGTAGTGATTTATCTATTGGCTCGTACGTTGGGTTTTAAATGGTATGTAAAAAGAGAGTTTGAAAAACAAGTCGCCGATCAGGAAATGCCAGATGAGATGCGTCAGATGAAGCTGGGTGTACAAAAGCATGGTTTAGTTATGGCAATGCCAAGCAACCAACCTGATATGATGAAAAACTCACAAATGCGCGGTATGCAGATGCGTGCAGGCGCAACTCAACAAGCCGTTATTCCTTGGACTGCTATCAAAAGCTGGGATGAGACTGACGACTATATCTTTATGATGTTTGAGTTGAAAGGTCAACAAGGCAGCCAAATCGTACCGAAACGCTTGCAAGCGCAGAAATTTCCAATCGACACTGTTCGTCAACATCTACAAGAAGTGGTTCCTGTGAAAGGATTGAACCCTGAAAACTTGCAGCCACCAGCATAGCTGTAATTAGGGCTCTCTATCGTTTAGGAAAACGATAGAGAAATTTGATTTTACTTTTATAAAACCAATCGTAAAATTGCATTTATTAAATTTAACTTATTAATGATAGTTTGCTATTATTATAAGCATCAAAAGGAGACAGACATAGAGAAATAGCTGGTATGAACAGTGATTATTAGAATTGAATCACTTTTTTTACCAACCTGATCTCTATTGATTTAAGCTACCAAAACTCTTCTTTATTACGTATCACAACACTCACATTATAAGGATAATACTATGAGTAATTCTAACAATGCTACTAACCAGATCGGCTTAGAAAAAGCAGACATGAGCGAAGTTATTGCGCAACTGAATAACCTACTATCAACATACCATGTATTTTATTTGAACGTACGTGGCTACCACTGGAATGTAAAAGGTGAGCACTTCTTTACGTTGCATCCTCAATTTGAAGAGCTATATACTGCTTTACAACTACAGATTGATGAGATTGCTGAGCGCATCCTAACATTAGGCGGCACACCACTTCACGCTTATAGCGATTTTTCTCAGCATACTAGCATCAGTGAAGACAAAAACGTTAAGGATGGCACAACTTGTGTAAAAGGCGTAGTAAATGGTCTGCAAGCCCTAATCACTGAACAGCGCCAAGTATCTTCTCTAGCAGCAGAAAGCGATGACCAAGGTACAGCTGACCTTGTAGATGCCTACGTACAAGAGCAAGAAAAATTGGTATGGATGTATAATGCATTTTTGGGTTAGTAATGATTAACTCTGACTAAATGACTACCAAAATCTAAACAATAAAAAAGCACCTCGTAGGGTGCTTTTTTATTGTCAAAATTATAAAAGAAGAGAGCTATTTTTGCATCCATTGACGCATTTTTTCACGCTCAGCAGGCGTTGCTTGTAGCCAAATTTGCATGAATGAATCTAACGTATTGGTAGACGTACTTACATTTGCACTTTGCTGGACAGCAGTCGTCGTATTGACGTTGCCTTTAGGCATCGCTGCTGGACTTGTATTCGTAACTGCTGGCTGATCCAATGATGCAATCGCGCGCTGGTTCTGTAGCTCAGCATCGCCTGCGCCGCCGAACACACCACCTATTGCCTTACCAAGTCCTGAGAACAAGCCACCTTTGTTACCAACCATACCTTGTTGGCTGGCAATAACCGTATTATTTTGCTGTATAGCAAGCGTTGGCTGATCGGCATAATCTTTGGCTGCCTCATAGTCTTCTGGCTGATTAGGCATGGTCAAACGATACGTTTGGTTATCAGCCAGTTGTGCGGTCACACTAACATTACCTGAACGCAAGTAGTCATGCTCATCACGAGGTAAGTTATATAAGCGGTCGTATTTGGCCGTGATTGCGTGTTGACCTGGCTGGAGTGTAAATGTCTTCGTTAGTGGCTGAAACGCACTCTGTTTGATTTCCTGTCCATTAATGGCAGTGACTTTGATATTGTCATCAACCAATACTGTCACTGCTGCCTGTGACATCATAGAGACCGAAGTGGCACCTACCAATAACGACCCGATAGTTAATTTTTTTAGCAAAGAAATATTCGATTTCATAAGGCATTCCATTAATAGTAAAAGCATGTTGGATAAACAATTCGTATTCTTACGGTTATTCGTGTTCTGACTGCTAAAATTCTGACTACCAAAATTATAAATACTAAAAATCAAGCGGCATCGTATGTTGATCTTGATCCGTTGTCTCGTTGTCTACTTGTGTCTCTTGAGCGATATCAGCAAGCTCTGCTGCAAGCGTCTGCTCATCGATCGTTTTGAGCGCATCACTTATCACTGCTTTTGATATGTTGCTACGCCCAAGATTAGAGAACATTGGCTGAATGTAGTTGAGCACATCCATCATCGCACCAATCCGGTGTGGCCCTTCTGTCAATAAATAATCAATGATTCGATCATCAAACTGCCAACCGCGTCGACGCAAGATAGACTGTAGCAATGCTTGTCTGTCTGCCAAATCATGCCCAGTAGGCACCTTAAAGGTAGGCGCTTGTGCCAGACGCGTCAACAAATCCCTCAATTGAAAGGGTAAATCATCAGCAGGTTTATTGGCAGCAAACAACAGCTGACGCTGCCCCTCGCGGCTACGATTGATCAGGTGGAATAAGGCTTCTTGCCATTGACTGCTTTGCTCAAGCACTTCTAAATCATCGATAGCAATAAGATCAAAATTTTCTAAAGAAGATAGTACATGGACATCGGTATGAATCAACTCATTAAGCGACAAGCAGATTGCTGACTTGTCCATCTCAATAAACGATTCACAAATAGCAGAAAGCAGATGAGACTTACCTGTGGCAGGGCTACCAAACAGATATAGTTGACCAATCAGGCCGACATGTAACTGCCGTACTGCGTCAATAATAGACATCCAACCAGGACCGGCAAAGTCGCTGAGACTTGCATCATGCTTAATGTCCAGATTGAGACTTAGCTGTGCTTCTGCCATGAATCATCAACTCGTGTTGCGTAGCGCAATATAAAAGTACAATAGAAAAAGGATAAACGGCTTTAACACTACATTAAGTGCTATCAGCGCCATCCGGTATAAATGTATGTGATAAATATATTTTTTTGATAAGTCAATTCAATGACTAAGAACATGATGATGAAAAAGCCACTGATGAAATTCAATCTTTATGAAACGATTATCGTAGCGACTGATACTATCAACACTGCGCCTATATATAACATATTTGTAAAATGACTGACAAGTCTTTTACCTACTCAGCCTTGTCGATTATGGCTATATCATAACGCTATGATCATTTACACCCTATTTATCCGGAACATCCAACGCTATAGTATTTACTTCTTTTCAAACAACGCCAGCTGCTTGCGACCTCTATAAAAGTCAGTCGTACGATAATGGGCATACAAATGGCGGAACAATACATTCAAGACAGCAGATACAGGTAGCGCAATTAACATACCAACAAAACCCAATAAACTTGCCCCTGCTAATACCGCAAATATGACCCATAGTGGTGATAGTCCAATCTTATCACCTAATAGCAATGGTTGCAGAATATAGCCTTCTGCGGCTTGTCCAACCAAAAACGCCCCAACAACTAATGACAAATATGTCCAGTTGAGCCCAAACTGAAATAAGCAGGCAATGATAGCGGCGATAAACCCGATACCAAAACCTAAGTAAGGCACAAAACTAGCGATACCGGCTACCATACCGATAATAAGACCAAGCTCCAACCCAATGAGCTGTAACTGTATCGCATAAATAGCACCCAGTAGTACCATCACCAACAACTGACCTTTGATAAAAGCCATCAATGCTTGATCACATTCTTTTGCGATACCAATGACTTGTTTGCAATAAGGTCCTGGTATTGCCATCTTCCATGTATGCAAACGCTGATCCCAATTAAACAGGAAGTAAAAGGTCAAAATCGGCACCAATACAATAAGGCCTGCATTGTTAATAAAGTTCATACTTGACGTTAAAATTTGGCTCATCATGGTACTGGCATCAGCGAACTTATAATTCGTTTGCATATAATCAACCAATGTATCAGAGAACTCTTTAGACTGTAATTGAGGCAATTGGACACGAGTATTGCTATTAAACCACTCTCGCACAACTTGGTTGTACCAATTAAATATCTTAGGCAGATAATCCCAGGCCGCTTGCAGCTGACTCCATAATGTCGGTATCAACCACCATAATAATAGCGCCATGCCCAATGTGATCGTCGAGTAGACAATAATAATCGCAACCCACCGCTTAAGATATCTCGATAGCCGCTTTACTAAAGGATTAAATAAGTAAGCGAGCATAAAGGCAAAGATGAATGGCACGATTACAGGCAGCATTAGATATAAGAGGAATACAGCCACCACTAGAGCCACGACAATGAATAAACGTCGAAAAAAGGGATCTATTGACTCATTCATCATGCTGGATACTCCTATTATTAAGCGGGTTTGAGATAGTGACAAAGCGTGAGACAACAGCGATTCATTAAATGATTGAGTACTTTTTAGTAAAAGAACTCGGTATGTAATCGACGAACATCTTTAACAAGATTTTTTTGATATGGCTGTGTATTCTTTGGTACTCATCGACTAACATACTAATGATACTTAAGTCATCATTTAGACAATCATTAGCAATAAATTTAGCGTTCTATTATCGCAGACTCCAACGAAGAATCAGTCATTTTTTGTTTCTTAGCAACTTATTTGGCACTTAATGCAAAACTTAGCCAAATATCGGTAAGTTGCTTTGCGAGTGCGGTCTATTTTTGGGTATAATGCGCCCACTGTTTGTAAACTTTGCCATTAAACTTTATAGCGCTGATTGTAGCGTGATTGACTCCCTTACTTTTTAATCCCAATTATCTACCCCCAACTGTGAGATGACTATGAGTGACAAGCCTTCTTTAAGCTACAAAGACGCCGGCGTTGATATCGATGCAGGTGATGCTTTGGTTCAGCGTATCAAGTCCGTTGCAAAAGCCACTACTCGTCCTGAAGTCGTGGGTGGACTTGGCGGTTTTGGTGCGTTATGCCGTATCCCAACAGGTTATACCTCGCCACTATTAGTTTCTGGTACTGATGGCGTGGGCACCAAACTAAAACTAGCATTACAACTCAACCGTCATGACACTATTGGTATTGATTTGGTCGCGATGTGCGTCAATGATCTATTGGTTTGCGGTGCAGAGCCATTATTCTTTTTAGATTATTATGCAACTGGCAAGCTGGATGTCGATGTTGCGGCGACGGTTGTGACTGGTATTGGTGATGGTTGCAAACTAGCTAACTGTGCGCTCATCGGTGGTGAAACTGCTGAAATGCCAGGCATGTACCAAGACGACGACTATGATCTCGCTGGATTTTGTGTGGGCGTGGTAGAAGAAGCAGAGGTCGTCACTGGTGAAAATGTCGCAGAAGGTGATGTACTGATTGCACTTGCCTCAAGTGGCGCACACTCAAACGGCTATTCACTGGTACGAAAAGTTATCGAAGTTAGTGGCATTGACGTGACCAATAGCGATGAGCAATTAGATGGTCAGCCTATTCAAGACGCTCTCATGGCGCCTACTCGTATCTATGTAAAAGCCATCAAGGCGCTACAAGGTACCCTTGGTAGCTCAGCGCTTCATGCGATGTCACATATCACAGGTGGCGGCTTAACAGATAACTTACCACGCGTATTGCCTGATGACCTAGCGGCCAGCATTAATACAAACAGCTGGCAGTTCTCAGAACTGTTCACTTGGCTACAGACCCAAGGTAACATCGCGCAAAGTGAAATGTACCGCACATTCAACTGCGGCGTTGGTTTTGTCATCGTGGTTCCTAAAGACAAAGCAGAAGCAGCTATCAAGATATTGACTGACGCTGGCGAAAACGCTTGGCAATTGGGTGAAATGATCAAACGTAGCACTGATGACCAAGCGGATGCGGTGGTATACCGTTAATGTCTATTGATCAAACAAGCCAGCCTATCAAGCCATTACGTATTGCTGTTTTGGTATCAGGGAGTGGTAGTAACCTACAAGTGCTGATAGATGCTATGCAAGCAGGTGCGCTACCGATAGAAATTGTCGGCGTCATTAGTAATCGCGAAGATGCTTATGCATTGACACGTGCTAAAGATGCCAATATTCCAGTTGCTGTTTTGTCGCACGTTGCGAGTGGCAAACGCATGGGCATCAAGACCTTTGAAGCCCATGCCAATGAGCAGCTTGTCGCATGGCAACCAAATCTGATTGTTTTGGCTGGATTTATGCGGGTATTGAGCGGTTCATTTATCGATAATGCGCCTGCATCAATGATTAATTTACATCCATCTCTACTTCCCGTTTATAAAGGTTTAGATACTCATAAACGAGTCATACAAGCGGGTGATCGTTATCATGGCTGTAGTATCCACAAAGTGACAGCCGAGCTGGATGCAGGTCAAGTGCTGACGCAAGCAGTACTAAGTGTCGGTAACAGTGATACAGCGGAGTGTTTACAGTCACGGGTACAGAAGCTTGAGCATCAGCTACTACCGTGGACGATATTACTACTGGCAAAGAATGTATTATCCCTTGAAGTAAATAATATTTCATCACAAGCTAAGCAATATTTACCAACCCTACCATTACAGTTACTCATTGACGCATAAGAATATCAGTTATTTGAGTTATTGCTTTTGCATTGCACTACAAAAAGCCCAGTCACTCATTATGAGTAACTGGGCTTTTTTGATGACTATTCATGAATCAAATCATAAATAGTCATCTATTATGCTTATATAGTATTTTAAGTTTTAGAATACGTGAACTGCTTTAATGTTTACAAACTCTTTGATACCAAATCCACCATGCTCACGACCATAGCCTGAGTCTTTCACACCACCAAATGGTAGTGCAGGATTTGCTAAGCCATAGCCATTGACGTAGACCATACCTGTATCGAATTGCTCACGGGCCAAGCGCACTGCTTTTTCTTCGTCTTTTGAGAATATTGCACCACCTAGACCGTAACGACTGTCGTTAGCAATACGCATTGCGTCATCTTCGTCTTTTGCACGGATAAGCGAGGCTACAGGACCAAACAATTCATCGTCATAGGCAGGCTGACCTTTCTCGACATTTTCTAAGATAGTTGCTGGATAAAAGCTACCTTTACCTTCTGGTACTTTACCACCAACAGCAATCGTGGCACCTTTGGCTACACTTTGTTCTACTTGCTCATGCAGCTGATCTCGCAAGTCTGCACGTGCTAATGGACCGATGTCTGAACTGTCATCCATTGGGTCACCAGATTTGGTACCTTCAAACTTCTCTACGATACGCTTGCGAAATTCATCATATACGCTGTCAACTACAATGAAACGCTTCGCTGCTACGCAAGTTTCACCATTGTTGATCAAGCGAGCTTGAGTACAAGTTTCCACAGCGGTATCTATGTCTGCATCTTCTAAAACGATGAAAGCATCGTTAGAACCAAGCTCTAATACAGCTTTTTTGATTGCTTTGGCTGCTTGTTGTCCAACGATACGGCCGGCATCATCACTACCAGTCAGCGTCACACCGCGTACTTTATCGTTTCCGATTAGCTCTTCTGATTGATCATGATCAATCAAGATAGTGCGGAATAAATCATTCGGTAATTCTGATTCATGAAGAATCTTTTCAATCAATAAACCTGAGCCAGTGACGTTAGAAGCATGTTTTAGCAATACACTGTTACCAGCCATTAGGTTAGCAATCGTATAGCGGAACACCTGATACGCTGGGAAGTTCCAAGGCTGCATACCATAGATGATACCAATCGGTTGATAGGTCACAAGACCTTTTTTCATACCTTCGATATCACGTACATCATCAGCTAAAGAAGCGACACCGTTTTCAGCTGTGTAGTCGCAAATCGCTTTGCATAGACCTAACTCTTGTACGCTTTGGCTATATAGCTTACCGCGCTCTTCGGTCATGAGCTTAGACAGCTCTTCTTTATACTCCATCAGCTTGTCGCCGATAGTCTTGATAATACGGCCGCGCTCTTCATGGCTGACATTACGCCATTCTAAAAATGCATTGTGGGAAGCGTCAACGATTTTGTTGACTTCTTCATTGCTCATGTAGTCGTAGTTTTTTATGTCTTCACCAGTGGCTGGGTTTACAGTAGTAATATCTGACATATTATTGTCCTTGTTATTTGATTTTATGTGTTTGTATAGTTTTATCTGCTTGGTTATTCTGTATTTAGTAGCAGTGCTACTTTTGATTTTTAATTATTTGTTGTTACATCGATAGCGGCGTTCGTTAATCACTCGTTCTCTATCTGCAGACATATTACCAAGTGTGGGCAGCGAAGAGTTTTACAATATATTGTAAAGTGTGTTGAAGATGTTAAGAGTGTGACCGTCTTATTAAGAATGGCTAAATATTAGAAAAGACTTTATAGCAGCTCTAAACAAAAAGACCAGCCTAGTGGCTGGTCTATATAGAACAATCGAGTCTTTAAAACAAATGGTTGATAACAGGTATTTCCTGTGGTGGGTTTTCTTCTTCAGCTACCACTTGGCGTGCTACATGCATGATGAGCTGACGTAGCCATCGATGCGCTGGGTGATGCTGCAGCAGTGGTGACCAAGCCATCGTCAGCTCAAATTCAGGAATAAAAAACGGCGGCTCTTCCATCATAATGCTGTCGTTGTTAGCTTGCATTCTCGCCACACGGGTGGGCAATGTTGCTATCAAATCTTTATTTGCTGCAAGCATGGCTGGCATCTGATAATGACGAGTAAATACACTAATTTGGCGTTTTTGCCCAAGGCGCTGCAAGGCCTGATCGATTGAGCCAAGTCCACCTGATTTTTCTGGATTAACACCGAAGCCCACACCCATACCTGTCTTAGATACCCAGACATGCTGCGCTTTTAGATAATTTTTCAGATTAAAACGGTTGGCATAAGGACTCTCAGAAGATAATAGACAACTAAACGTATCACGCCATACCAGCACCTGATGGAAGCTTTGCGGTATCTCATTAAAACGGTTGATTGCCAAATCAACACGCCCCTGCTCCATGTCACGATAAGAGACATCTGATGGGGTCAAAAAGTCCAAAATAACATTGGGGGCCTCAGAGCGTAGCGCTTTTACGAGCTTGGGTACCAAGGTCGCTTCGGCATAGTCTGAGGTCATGATACGAAACACACGTGACGTACTATAAGGACGGAACTCAGTACGTGGCTCTAGTACTTGAGTCAGGTCAGCGAGTATCTCCCGAATGCGCGGCTGTAGCTCAAGGGCGCGCTCAGTCGGTGTCATACCTTCAGATGAGCGTACCAGTAGCGGATCATTAAATAACTTGCGCAAACGCCGCAAAATATTACTCATGGCAGGCTGGGTAATACCAAGCTGCTCTGCTGCGCGAGTGACGTTTTTTTCTCGTAGCAACACATCTAAATGGACTAATAAATTTAAATCAACCCGCTGCAAATTCATATCTATTTCTCTTGGCTTTCGAATAAGTACCACTGCAAGTTTGGTATTCTCAATGCTGTAATGGCTAGTACTGTAATAGTTAATGCTGTGATGACAGATTGCGGTTTACAACAGCATCAGTCTTATAATTTTTTATTGATCTTGCTATACCAATCGCTAGTTATAACCCAATTTACCTATCGCAACATACTGTTATACATGCATTATAACCTATAAAAATACTAAAGATAACTATCATAAATTAGATAAATCTTGGTAAGACAGTTATAGTAAGTTCCATAAAGGATTTGCGAAAAAATAATCAAGTTGAGTCTTATGAGCTGATTGCAAACCAAAAAAACTCAATAGCTAAGTAGCATATTAATGGTTTTTATTGGCAGTGAAACATTACCAAGCGACTGTATTATTGTAACATCTCTTGTTACCCATTATGACATCGCTGCCCATTAAATACTGATATGCCTTAGCGATAAACGAATTATCATCTATAAGATAGTCATTATTTTCAACTGCTGAGTTTAGCAATTCCCTTGTATTAGTGCATCGGTTTGTTTAGGGTAAATAGAACTTAGACAGATTAGTAATGACCCAAATTCTACATATAGCTTTGTTAGTTTAATAAGAATCTTAGTAATACACGTTTTTATTACTTTAATAATTAACTTATTTTTTACACCCCACCAAGGAGACTATAGATGTCAACTGCATATAAATCAGCGATCGACTTAGTACGTGAATTGAAGCAAAAGCACGGCAACTGGCAGAACATTAGCGAAGTTGATGCTGCACGTATGATGTCACAAAACCGTTTTAAGACGGGCTTGGATATCGCAAAATATACTGCAAAAATCATGCGTCAAGACATGGAAGATTATGACAATGATACGTCTCAGTACACGCAGTCTTTAGGTGCATGGCATGGTTTTGTAGCACAGCAAACTATGTATGCTAAGAAAAAATATTTCGGTACGACTTCTAAAACTTACATCTACCTTTCAGGTTGGATGGTAGCTGCCCTACGTTCTGAGTTTGGTCCTCTACCTGACCAATCTATGCACGAAAAAACGTCAGTACCTAAGCTAATCGAAGAGATCTACACGTTCTTACGTCAAGCTGATGCTAAAGTACTGAACGACTACTTCCGTGAGCTAAATGCTGCTGAAGAAGCGGGTCAAGATACTTCAGCCATCCTAGAAAAAATCGAAAACTTTGATTCACATGTGGTGCCAATCATTGCTGATATCGATGCAGGTTTCGGTAACGAAGAAGCTACTTACCTATTGACCAAGCAAATGATCGAAGCTGGTGCTTGTGCCATTCAGGTTGAAAACCAAGTATCTGATGCTAAGCAATGTGGTCACCAGGCTGGTAAAGTCACCGTACCACATGAAGACTTCATCTCTAAGCTAAACGCTATTCGTTATGCATTCCTAGAGCTTGGTGTTGAAGATGGTGTTATCGTTGCTCGTACTGACTCTGAAGGTGCATCACTAACGCAAAAAATCCCAGTATCAAATGAGCCAGGTGATCTTGCTTCTAAGTATATCGACTTCATCGAAATGGAAGAAGTATCTCTTGAAGATGCAAAAGAAAACGACAGCTTGCTTAAGCACAACGGTAAACTAGTACGTCCAGTTCGTTTGCCTAACGGTCTATATCAATTCCGTGAAGAAACTAACATCGACCGCGTTGTACTTGACTGTGTAACTGCTCTAGAAAACGGTGCTGATCTACTATGGATCGAAACACCTACGCCAGACGTTGCACACATCAAATCAATGGTTGACCGTATTAAAGAGCAACAGCCTAAAGCGAAGCTTGTATACAACAACAGCCCATCATTCAACTGGACGCTTAACTTCCGTAAGCAAGTTATTGCACAGTGGGAAGAAGAAGGTAAAGACATCTCTAGCTACAACAAAGATGACTTGATGAGTGCTGATTATGATGGTACAGAGCTTGATGCAGCAGCTGATGTTGCCGCTAAGAACTTCCAACGTGATGCATCACGTGAAGCTGGTGTATTCCATCACTTAATCACGCTACCGACTTACCACACGACTGCTCTTAGCGTTCATGAACTTGCTAAAGGTTACTTCGGTGAAGAAGGTATGCTTGCTTATGCAGCTGGCGTACAGCGTAAAGAAATCCGCGAAGGCATCTCTTGTGTTAAGCACCAAGCAATGGCCGGTTCTGACCTTGGCGATGATCACAAAGAAATCTTCTCTGGTGACAACGCACTAAAAGCTGGTGGTGGCAAAAACACGATGAACCAGTTCTAATAACTGACAGATTAGCAGTATTTATCAAAAAACCGCCCTACGTCATGTAGGGCGGTTTTTTATTGCGGTTTAAATAATCAGAGAATGGTAGACTAATAGTAATAAAGCTATCAATCAGAGCCGTCAGTCAGAATTATTAGGAGCCAATATGCAAGAGATAGAGCTGAAGTTTTTGGTACCAGAGTCACGCCTAAAAGGTTTAATGCGTCAAGCAAAAGTTAAATCTTCCCAAGTGACGCAACTGGCTGCACATTACTATGATACGCCTGACCAGCAGCTTGCACAGGCAGGCATTGGTTTGCGCATTCGAAAAGAAAACGATACTTGGGTCCAAACCATCAAAGCCGCTGGTGACGGTATTGCTGCTCGCTTAGAGCACAATGCTATACTCGATAATGAGCAAGTACAAACGATGCTTGACGATAATGAATTAATGCCTGATTTAACGATATATGAAGACACCTCGGTCGCCCCTGCACTGGCGGACTTTAAGCTCAAAAAACTACAAAAAGCACTGACGCGGTTGTATGTTACTGATGTACAGCGCACTACGCGATTACTGACAGAAACTAATGATGACGACATAAATAGCTGTATCGAAGTGGCCTATGATCAGGGAGAGATTATTCATGGCACTGATAAGACTCAGCGAAAAATCATTCAAGAAATAGAGTTCGAATTGGTGTCAGGAGATATAGACTTTTTGTTTATGACAGCAAAAACATGGTGTAAACGCTACAAGCTGTGTCTATCTACCGTAACCAAAGCTGAGAATGGTGGCTTATTGATCAATGAACAAGACCATAGTCCAGCCGTTGATGCCGATCTTAGCCAGTTGCAAGTAGATAAAGACAGTAGCGCGCCCGCCTTCATAAGGTCTGTGGTACATAATTGTCTACTACAGATACTGCCCAATAGCAGTGCTATTATCGCTGGAAGCACTGATCACGAGCATATTTTACAGCTAAGAGTTGGAATAGATCGCCTGCATGCTGCCCTAAAAGCATTTGCTGATTTCTCTGATGAGATCAACCCTGAATGGCTGTCGATACTCGAACAAACGGCAAATTTGCTTGGCACTTATTATCAACTTACTTATATTGGTTCACATATCGAGCCTGAGCTACAGGCACTCGGCGCACCTGCTGTTGACTGGACGACAGATATCGAAGATATAAAAATCACGCCTATCAATACGCTGCAAGCCAATGATTTTCAGATCACTTTGTTAGAGTTGATTGCTTTTACTATGAGTGATCCAAGCATTGAGCCTCACACTGATCAGCTTGCCTGCGATAAGTTGGCAAAGATTCTAACTAAACAGTATAAAAAGTGCATTAAAACCAGTAAAAAAATTGAGGCATTCAGCAGGCTTGATGACAATGACGATATAGATGAAGACGTGATTGATGACAGTCAATCAGAAGACAAGTTGTGCAATCATCTAAAAGAGCTGCGCTACGTTAGTGAATTTTCTATTCCCTTGCTAAGTAAGAAAAAATCTAAGAAAAAAACCAGACGTTGGCTAAAGCGGCTGGCAAAAGCGCAAGCAGCATTAGCACAGCGCAATGATGATAGCAAATATCATGCGTTTTATGCTCTAAAATCAGCCACAGATACAAACGCATTATATGGAGCAGGTTGGTTTGCCGCCATGCTTACTGATGACCCCACTTATATTGAAGCACGTTTGGCTAAATTCAGAGACAGCGCTACGTTTTGGTAAAGTTGTCATCTAGCACTGATGCTAATGACGATACTAACAACGATAAAAAAGACAGCTTACTCAATACGAGCTGTCTTTTTTATCGTCCATTTTTCCTGTTTAGTAGCCTCTCTCATCGTCGAATGCTCAGTATTAGTGGTTATAACTAGAATCATATGACTATAAGACTCTCTTATCTAAAGATAAGTTATCCACTGACAGTCAATTGGGCACGATGGTTACCGGCATGCCCTCTTCGACTTGTTCAAACAATTCAACAATATCTTCATTGCGCATACGCACACAACCATGTGACAACGGTATGCCCATCGGCTCGGTATCAGGTGTACCATGAATATAGATGTACCGATCATAAGTATCACAGCCGCCTTGGCTGTTGCTGCCTTTGTTTGATCCTTCTTCCAATCCGCTTAACCATAGGATACGGCTCAGTATCCAGTCGCGGTTGGGGTGACGCGTACCCAGCTCATCATCATATATTTCACCAGTTGGTACACGTCCTACAAACACGGCACTCATGGGCTCACTACCCCCTATTTTCATCTCGATAATATGCTTACCCAGTGGCGTACATCCACTATCTTGCTGACTTCCGATACCGTTTCTTGCAGTCGATATCGTGTATCGTGCAGTCTCAGCGTGCTGCTGATAAACCGTTAACGTTTGCTCAGCAATATTGATCACCAAATGCTGATCAGGTGTTTTGTTATGAGTCATAAATGTATCCAACGATCGGTCATTCATAAGATTACCATTAGCATAATCCGTAAAATGATTAAAAATTTCTATTATTAAGGGATTGTATCAAGGCATTGGGCACCGTAAGATAGGGGCACACTTTTTGATGCTAGCAGATTATGACGACTATTTCACCGACACGTGTGTCGATGTATGATTTTTTATATCATGATACCAAGCCAATGCTGTCGCTATTGGCTGATGCCTCACAGCTCTCGTTACCACAAGCGCGCTTGGCAATGGATGCCAGCCTACAAGCAATTCTAAGTGCGCTACTTGCCTATCAGCAGCAGCATCAAGGACAGGTACTTAGCAAAAGGCTCTTCGGACGTGCTGCTGTCAAAGAATTGCGACAGTATAACTCTATGAATTTTGCAACCATGAAGGCAACACTATATCACCGTCACGATGCTGCAGATGCTGTATTTAGTGACAATGCACGTGTCATAAAAGCGAGCGATCATATTGCTGAAAAAATTGGTGCCACGACGCAACAAGTTCAGATTTTACTTACCTCTTTGTGCGTGATTGTGCTGCGCGAATTGGCTATTCTGGCAGAATATAGCCAACTTGATAATGACGAGCGAAATAAATGGTTTGCTATGCAGCCACAGTTTTTGTCAGCAGCAAGATTTAGTACAGATGAGGTGCAAGCAGTACCCGCTGAGACAGAAAATATCGATAATGAGCCTGATACGCTGACAGAGCGCTCAGATAATAGTGTAGATAGCGCCGCAGAGCTCACACTATTAAACACTGAACAGCTATCAAGTACGCCGCCGCCATTTGATACTTACTGGTACGAGTTGACTGGATTTAAGCCTGAAAACTATGAGCCTGTACAGGACATGCAGTTAGCGACTGGCAATTACTTAAAAGCCATTGGTCGCTCACCTGATAATTTACAGCAAGGTCGCCATAACGACATGCTGGTATTTACAGAGATGCATGCAGTTGTATTACCTCATCAACGCTGGCTATTACAATTGGCGAAGATCTCTGACATCTATCTTAGTCGGAATCGACTGCGTGTTAACTCTGAACCTGCCAACCCGCCCAAGCCGCCTTTGGTAAGTTTAGGTTTGATCGGTGGTAATCAAGATAACACTCCGACGACGACAAGTGAGAAGCCCATAGAGTATGAGAAATCTACACCGCTTTGGAAAAATCCTGTCATTCTCATCATCATACTGGTCATCGGTGTGCTTGGTGCGCTCGCTGCTCTCAAATATCAATCGCAAAAATCTGATGGACTCATATTGGCTACCGAAGAAGTATTAGAACAAGATGCCATTGAAGAGCGTCAGCAGCAGGATGTCGCTATTGTCATGGTAGATGATGAAGATTCTGACACTGCAGTAGTGGCTGAGTAGGTATTTACTCTCGACAAATTTGTGTTCGAAAAACTCAAGGCAGAATCATGAGTAATACAATAAAAAGTGACTAGCAATAAAAAAAGAGGCTCTATATTAATATAGCCTCTTTTTTGTGTGTCATTCGAATTAGCCAATAGATATAACAGGCAAATCTATTTTGATAAATCGCGACCACGGCTGGCTTCGATAGCTAAGCGTAGACCATTTAGACGAATAAAGCCTTCTGCATCTTTTTGATCATAAGCGCCAGCATCATCTTCGAAAGTAGCGATTTTTTCGTCAAATAATGAATCGTTTGACTTACGTCCAACGACACTTACGCTACCTTTATATAGTTTTACACGTACAGTACCGTTGACGTATTCTTGTGATTTGTCAATCAATGCCTGTAGCATCATACGCTCAGGGCTAAACCAGTAGCCATTATAGATAATTTTTGCATAGCGTGGCATGAGCTCATCTTTTAGATGTGCCGCCTCACGATCAAGCGTTAACGACTCAATGCCGCGATGCGCTTTTAGCATAATTGTACCTGCTGGCGTCTCATAACAGCCACGTGATTTCATACCGACATAACGGTTTTCAACGATATCTAAACGACCGATACCATGTTTTCCGCCCAGTTCATTCAGCTTGATCATTACTTCATACGGCTTGAGCGTCTCACCATCGATAGCAACGATATCACCTTTTTCGTATTCTATTTCTAAATATTGTGCTTCATCAGGTGCTGCTTCTGGGCTAACAGACCAGCGCCACATGTCTTCTTCTGCTTCGGTATATGGCTCTTCTAAAATACCACCTTCAAAAGAGATGTGAAGTAGGTTGGCATCCATTGAATAAGGCGATTTTTTCTTGTTGCCAGCGTAATCAATAGCAATATTATGCTCTTCAGCATATTTCATTAAGCTTTCACGGCTTGACAGGTCCCACTCACGCCAAGGGGCAATGGTGACCACGTCTGGAGACAGAGCAACTGCCCCTAGCTCAAAACGAACCTGGTCATTACCTTTACCAGTTGCACCATGGCTGATAGCGTCGGCGTTGTGTTCTTTGGCAATCTCAACCAAACGCTTAGCAATCAATGGACGGGCGATAGACGTACCGAGTAAGTATTCACCTTCATAGATGGCATTGGCACGGAACATAGGGAATACATAGTCACGAGCGAACTCTTCGCGCAAGTCTTCAATATGAATATGCTTGATACCCATCGCTTGAGCTTTGGCTCGTGCTGGCTCAACTTCTTCGCCTTGTCCGATATCAGCGGTAAAAGTGATCACTTCCGCATCATAGGTTTCTTGCAGCCATTTAGCGATGATTGAGGTATCAAGACCACCTGAATATGCCAATACGATTTTATTAATATTTTTTGGATCAAGTTGAGCCATGAAAAACTCCTGTTATGAGAATGTAGTTTTGGGAAACGCGCTAAGATCAAATCGAAAGCAAATTGAAATACAATTACCCGCTCAGTGTACATCATATTTACTATAGGCAAAAGTCTAACTGCCACACAGCGTACGGTTTTAGCTCAATTTTCAAACCATACCATTTCCTAATCTCAGCACTTATATTTTATGTGATGAAAAAAACCAAATAACGTTCCCTAAATTATGTACAGATATTTAGCCTTATATTTAGTCAAGTGAGCAAATCTGTTATGATAGGCACACAACATCACTCCCTTTTGTTTCCTTTATTTGACGATATAGAGCGCTTTGACACTATGACTGATTCGATTAGAGAATTGACCATCCTTCAACCAGATGACTGGCATATTCACTTGCGCGACGATCTAGCATTGAGCACGACCGTACCTCATGCAGCAAGTAGTTTCAACCGCGTGATCTGTATGCCAAATCTGGTACCACCTGTCAAAAATGCTCATGATGCGCGAGCCTACCGTGCGCGTATTATGGATCAGTTAGACGCTAGTGACTTGAGTCTGGAGCGAAAATCGGCTTTTGATCCACGTATGACTTTATATTTGAC
The DNA here is from genome assembly GCF_052258185.1 of Psychrobacter sp. T6-6. Classification (NCBI taxonomy): domain Bacteria; kingdom Pseudomonadati; phylum Pseudomonadota; class Gammaproteobacteria; order Moraxellales; family Moraxellaceae; genus Psychrobacter; species Psychrobacter sp. T6-6. The sequence continues at coordinate 389,544 of NZ_JBQQEX010000003.1, read as the reverse complement.
TGATAATACCACTGCTCAAGATATTGAGTTGGCAGCACAGTCAGGCATCGTACAAGCTGTCAAACTGTATCCAGCTGGGGCGACTACCAACTCTGCCGATGGCGTCACTAATATTAACGCTTGTGTCGATATATTTGAAGCATTAGAAAAGCACAACTTACCACTGTTGATACATGGCGAAGTCACCCAAGACCACGTAGATATCTTTGATCGCGAAAAACGTTTCTTAGATGAAGTGTTGGCTCAGATCATCGTCAAATTCCCCACACTAAAAATCGTGGTAGAGCATATCACCACCAGCGATGCTGCGGATTTTGTATTGTCTCAAGGCAACCATGTTGCAGCGACTATCACGCCGCAACATTTGATGTTCAATCGCAATCATCTGTTGGTTGGCGGTATCAAACCACACTTTTATTGCTTGCCTATTTTGAAACGTGAAAGCCATCAAAAGGTGCTGCTGGATGTTGCAACCAGTGGTAATCCTAAATTCTTCCTAGGCACCGACTCTGCACCACATGCAACGGATAAAAAAGAAGCCGCTTGTGGCTGTGCTGGCTGCTATAGTGCAGCGACTGCCCTACCGTTATACGCCACTGCTTTTGATAGTGTGGGAAAAATAGACAAGCTAGAGGGGTTCGCCAGTCGTTTTGGTCCGCAATTCTATGGTCTACCTCTAAACGAGAGTACCATTACACTCGTCAACACCCCTATGCAAGTGCCAACTGACTATCCTTATTTCGATGGTGCTTCTCTGACGCCGCTCATGGCAGGTGAAACACTGCCTTGGTCTTTAAAGGCATAGTGCTCGCAGCTCTTAGCACTTATAAAGAGATCTATTAACATCATGATATTAACGATGCCTTTGTACTATATTATTTAGTATTAAAGGCATTATTAATATCACAGGATGCTTATTTTTTATTCAATATACCAGTACGACTGATAAAAGTGATTTAACTTGATATGACCAACCATAATACAGCAACTTTGCCAAGCGAAGAGTTATCAAACCCTACTAACACAAGCCTCAATGTGACTGTAAATACTGCGGCGGATGACAAGGTAGATGACGAACACGCACCTATGCGTTTAAAAGATCGTTTTCGCAAATTTTTACCTGTTGTCGTCGATGTTGAAACAGCGGGTTTCAATGCCCAGACTGATGCGCTACTAGAAATCGCCTGTATTCCTGTGCTACTTGATGAGCAAGGTGTATTTTATACGGGCGAGGCATTTAATGCTCACGTTGAGCCGTTTGAAGGAGCAAATTTAGAACCAAGCGCTCTTGCCTTTACTGGTATTGATCCTAATAATCCCATGCGTAAAGCCATTGCTGAAGACGAAAAGTCTGCCTTGCGCCGTATTTTCAAGGGATTAAAAGATGTGCGGCGTGAGGAAGACTGTCGTCAGTGTGTCTTAATTGGTCACAATGCGCATTTTGACTTGGCATTTTTGAACGCTGCCGTATTACGTACCAATAGTAAAAACCACAATCCTTTTCACAACTTTTCAGTATTTGATACCGTGACCTTATCCGCACTGGCATTTGGTCAAACTGTGCTAGCACGTGCTTGCAAAGCAGCAGGGCTTGAATTCGATGGTAAAAACGCACACTCAGCACTATATGATACTCAAAAAACTGCTGAGCTGTTCTGCCACATACTCAACCATTACCCTATGTTGGCCAATGCCATGCATAATGAAGACGCCAAAGAAGAATCAGTCGACAATAATAGTGAATAAGTCACATATCATGTATTGCCAACCACACGTAATAGTGCTATTTGTAATACTTGATGACTTTGACATCTTGATTTGATAATCAATAGGGATATGATTGATATCACGATAAGCAGGCGGGATTACTTTTATGACAGTAAGTATCATATTCTAGGATGAACAATATGATTAACTTATAGTGAAATATCGCTTTTGAGCGATACAGTTATATCCTATAGATGATTTGAGTTGCTCACACTGTCTTGGTAGCCAATACTACTAAGACCTAATTGGAGGGACTTCATTATGGATCCACAACTGAAACTATGGGGGACCATCATTGGTTATATGCTACTTGCTTTGACCATCAGCGCTTGTACTTCTTTATGGATTCGACATCATTTAAAGCGTAAAGACCTACACCCTCGCCGTGCAATTAAAAAAAGATATTTAATTTTAAAAAGACGTAGAAAAAGGCTTGACAGGAAGCGCCGACGCTATTAAAATACGCACCACTTCAGCATAAACGGTGAAAGCAGTTGGAGTGTTGTTACTAGTCCCCATCGTCTAGAGGCCTAGGACACCGCCCTTTCACGGCGGTAACGGGGGTTCGAATCCCCCTGGGGACGCCACTATTCGGCGTCACTTATTAGCACAAATACTTAGTATTCGATTAGACTAATAAGCGTACCACTAAAAGCCCCCTTCATAATCTATTATGGAGGGGGCTTTTTTTATGTTGATTTTTAGTGCTCAAACGATTCATCCAAACAAGAAAGCCAGCATCTAGTGCTGGCTTTTTTCAATTATATTCTAAGCTAAATATTACCTACTATGATATAGGTCTATCGATTACAGCATTAGCCACAACAATGTAGCAGCTATCATCAAACCCAGTACCGTCTGAATCAAAAAGAACGCCTGATGCTGACCAACAACTTTGCTCAAAGTTACCCCCAGAGTACTATACTTAACAGGTGGCGTATCGATTTCACCTGTTTTACTTCGTTCTTCGTAATAGCACTGCAAAACATCTAAGAACCTCTCCCATTCACTAGTGTTCCAAGTCTGGGGCTTAAACGGCATGAGCTTTTTGAGTTCAGGGTCTTTGGTCATCCAACGCTCAAGTGTGATAGAGCGTAATGACCAGCTACCGAATCGGCGCTCAGTAATTTCCGAAAAATCTAAAATCTCTAAATCCTTGTGTCGATCATCTACTAACAAGCGATTTTTTAAGTTTGTTAGCGCCTGTTCTGAACCTTCTACGCATTGGAAAAAGTAACCGTTGCCGTAGCAAAGGATACCCGTAATATTATTGGTATGGTTACTATCAACTGCGGTCTCTGAAATGTCATTAAGCGTGCTAGGACTTGAAAGACCAGTAGAGGTAATCCGGCTTATATATACAAGACGGCAGAGATCTGTCGTTACTGGATTTGTCGAATCGTTGATTGTTGACAATCAGCTTCTCCCTATTATTAGGTAAATGTCGCTAAAACAATCATACTAACTTCAGAAAAATATAGAGACAACGCTTCTATGCGTGATGAATGAGTCTGATATATTATTGATTTTATAAGTTTTTATATTAATTGTATTAAGTTAGTTACATCATAGGTTAGTTTAGTCATCAAAGCAACCTCTTTCGATTGATAGTCTTATTTCTGTACAAAAAACATGTAACAACAATATATTATATTTCAAGTTAATATATGCGAGCTGATATATACCGTGATATAGGCTTTTTACTACTTACTATGATTTGATATTTGAGAAGGCATTAAGACACCAACTAATGATTGATGTTTATAGAATATGTGAATCGAGAATGGTAGCTGCCTTATATAAAAAGCAACTTGATAGTGTTGAGGAGAATGGAGTTAGGATTGAATAGTCAGAATTGCTGAGAGCAACACCGCATCATCGGGATACGTAAGCTTTATGTTTTGTCGACTACCAGACACTAGACGTATCGGTAACTCTAAATGCTCAAAAGCACTGGCTTCGTCAGTAATACTGAGCTGGTGTTCCGATACATAATTTAGGACCCGTCTGAGCTGTCCCAAACGAAATACTTGCGGCGTTTGTGCTTGCCATATATTGCTACGGTCAATAGTACGCTTGGCATAAGGGCTTGTACTGCTGCCCTCTTCTATCGATACCGGCTTTGTATGAGAGGTTTTTAACGTATCTGCTACTGGTGTTGCCAAGATAGCGCCATAAGGCTCCCTCATCGCCGCTTCAATAACTTGATCTATATCAGCAACAGGCACTGCAGGACGAGCCGCGTCATGAATTAGTACCAGATCTGAATCATTCGCGCCTGTCTGAATGATTGACTCAACCCCTGCTTTTACCGACTGCCAGCGCTCTTCTCCGCCGACTGCGTAGTATATAGGGATAGCAAACTCTAGCTGCTGCGCTGTATTATCATCTGCCGCTATAACCAACAGACACTTATCGATATAGGTACTACGACCGAGCCGTGCCAAACTATGCTGCAATAATGTCTGATCTTGCAGTGTCGTATACTGTTTGGCGATAGACGCACCAAAGCGGCTGCCGCGACCAGCTGCGACAATCATAGCGTGAATGCTTGGGGGTTTATTCATAGTGGTGTACTCATGGTTGGGGCCATGACAGTATATTTAAAGGGGAACGCTGAAGAGGTGAAAGGTAATTACTGATTTTGTGATAAGTCATAACGTACGGTAGTACTTCATACAAACTAGTAAGCGCTATGGGTCGTAGGTGCAGTAGACACTTGAACGAAGGTCTCATTGGGCTTAATCAGTCCCAGGTCTAGACGCGCATGTTCCTCTACCGCTTCAAGTCCGGTTTTTAAGTCTTGAACATCGGTACGTAATAGGTTGTTTGCTGCCACTTGATTATCATTCATGCGCTGTTGATCTTCAATTTGAGTGGTCAACTTATTATGTTCAAACCGACCATTTTCACCCAGCCAATACTGATATTGCAATCCCAAAAGCACTGCAACGGCTAAAGCAAGTAGTATAAATTGGCTAAAGTATTTCATAAGATGATAACGCCAAACGACATAGAAAGAATGATAGTAGGGTTTTGAGCTGATCAGGCGATACATAAGTGATTATATACCGCCTGATTTTGACTGTCATCTCAGTTTACGATATCGGGATCTTTGACGTACAATACACATCAAAAATCCCAGTCAATCTCTTAACCACGTAAACCGATAAACTCTTCACGGCCACGATAGCTTGCACGTACTTGCTGCTCGATACGTAGCAACTGGTTGTACTTTGCAACGCGGTCTGAGCGGCATAGCGAGCCTGTTTTGATCTGACCTGCTGCCGTACCAACTGCTAAATCTGCGATAGTGCTATCTTCAGTCTCACCTGAACGATGCGAGATAATAGTAGCGTAGCCATTTTTCTTCGCCATATAGATCGCATCTAGCGTCTCTGACAAGGTGCCAATTTGATTAAACTTAATCAAAATAGCATTGGCAATATGCTTATCAATACCTTCTTGCAAGATCGCAGGATTGGTCACAAACAAATCATCACCAACCAACTGGACTTTATCACCGATCTGCTCAGTCAAATACTTCCAACCATCCCAATCCGACTCATCAAGACCATCTTCAATAGAGATAATAGGATACTGGCGTGCCAGCCCAACTAGGTAGTCTGAAAATCCTTGGCTATCAAACGCTTTGTTGCCTTCGCCTGCCAAAACGTATTGACCATCTTTATAAAATTCACTGGCTGCACAATCTAGCGCCAAATGGATATCTTCACCGGCTTTGTAACCGACTTGCTCGATCGCCTGCATAATGACGGTAATGGCTTCTTCGTTACTACGTAAGTTTGGTGCAAACCCACCTTCATCGCCGACTGCTGTATTTAGACCTTGTGATTTCAACACAGATTTCAAGCTGTGGAAAATCTCTGTACCAGCACGCAGCGCTTCTGAAAAGCTAGTGAAGCCTACAGGCTCAATCATAAATTCTTGGATATCAACCGTATTGTCTGCGTGCTCACCACCGTTCAAGATGTTCATCATCGGTACAGGCATAGTCAATGACGTCTGATTGCGCAGGTTGGCAATGTACTGATGTAATGGTAGATTTTGTGACTTAGCTGCCGCTTTGGCAGTAGCAAGTGACACCGCTAGCATGGCATTGGCGCCTAGGCTTTCTTTGTTTTCTGTGCCATCTAATGCAATCATGGCATCATCGATACCTTGCTGCTCAGTCACGTTTTTGTCCATCAAAGCACTACGAATTTGACTATTGACATTAGAGACGGCTTTTTTGACACCTTTGCCCATATAGCGAGCATTATCGCCATCACGTAGCTCAAGCGCTTCACGTGAGCCTGTTGATGCGCCACTCGGAGCAGCAGCACGTCCGACAGTGCCATCAGCTAAGATCACATCAGCTTCGATAGTTGGGTTACCGCGTGAATCTAAAATTTCACGAGCGCGGATGTCTTTAATTGCGGTGACGTTGTTGGTTTCTTCAGCGTACATAATGTCTGTTAATTCCTTTGGTCATGCCAAGTTTGTGAGATAAATAACGGCAACTAGAATACAAAAAAGATAAAGCAAAATATCATACAGCATATGCACCAAGAACACCCTAACCCTATATGTCATATAACTATACTGACATAGTAATGACAGGTTTTTTGAGCGCGTTAATGGTTGGCTATAGTGCTTGGCATCATAGCATATATTTTACCAAACTTCCCTTATCTTACACTGACTTGCGGTCATAAATATAATCGGAGATAAGCATATCTACTATAATGTTTCGGTCTGTATTCATACAACCCTACAGCCAAGCCAACACTTTTACTTATGCTTATGTTTTTATTAAAGGGTCTTTGTCCGTAGGGAAAACGGGTACTACCTGCTCAAGCTCAACGGCTGTCTGAAAACGTGTCAACCGTAGTGCATTCATTAAGACAGAGATGGAGCTCATCGCCATAGCAGCGGCGGCAATCATTGGATTCAAAAACCCAAGTGCAGCAAGCGGAATACCAAGACAGTTATAAACAAAAGCAAAAAATAGATTCTGTTTGATATTGCGTAGTGTTGCTTGAGCGATTTTTTGCGCCGCATCGATATGCATGAGCGACTCACCCATCAATCGTGCAGAGGCGCTGTGCTGCGCCACGTCCGTCCCCTCGAACATAGCAAAGCTGGCATCAGCGGTCGCCATCGCTGGCGCATCGTTAACCCCATCTCCTGCCATGGCTACTTTATGACCAGCAGTTTGCAACCGTGCAATTTGGCTAGCCTTGTCACGTGGACTCATCTTGCCATAAGCGTTGTCGATGCCAAGCTGTCCTGCCACATGATCGACGACAGATTGCTTATCACCACTCATCAAAATCACATTGATACCCGCATCTTGTAGCGCAGTGATTGCCTGCGGCGTATCTGCTTTTAAGTCGTCAGCGAGAGCGAATGCCCCTAACGGCTTATCGTTAATACTGATTGCAACCGTACTGGCAATTTGCCAGACCTTTGGCATCAGTTTAGGTAACGTTAAGTTAGCAAACTCTGGCGTACCAATTTTTATCAGCCCAAGCCCTTCGATATTTGCCTGTATGCCAGCACCTTTTACAACACTGATGTCGGTCACATCGAATAGTGACAGCTGACGGGCTTTGGCTGTATTGACTAACGCTGTCGCTAATGGATGACTGGCATGCGCCTCGACACTGGCAGCGATCTGCAACACATCATCAACAGCAAGCGATCGATCTACCATGACATGATCGACGATAGTCGGTCTACCGATGGTCAATGTACCCGTTTTATCAAGTACCACTGTGTCAATATCGCCTGCAGCCTCTAAACTTTGCGCATCTTTAAACCATACGCCATGACGCGCAGCCACACCCATACCAGCCATGATAGCCGCTGGTGTGGCTAGACCCAGGGCACAAGGGCACGCAATGACCAATACCGATACTGCATGCATCAATGCAGTGTCAATCATGCCTGTTAGCCACCACGTGACTCCAAAAGTAATCAACGCAATAGCAACCACGATTGGAACAAATACTGCAGTCACTCGATCAGCAAGACGAGCTAAGTTGGCTTTTGAACCTTGGGCATCACTTAATGCTCTTACCATATCACCAAGTTTTGTGTCACTGCCCTTGGCACTAACGCGATAGAGCAAACTGCCATTCTCTACCAATGCACCTGCTAGCAACTCATCACCCTGCTCTTTTTTGAGCGCTACTGATTCACCCGTTAGATGACTCTCCACACACCAGCCACTACCGGATATCACGGTGCCGTCAGTAGCGACACGGCTGCCTTGCTTAGCACGTAGGACGTCATCTACTTGCACATCAGATAACCCAATATTATGAAATTCACCATTTGGCTGCTGCTGCTCTACTTCATCAGGTGTCAATGACAATAATAAATCAATACTGTTCAAACTGTGCTTCTTGGTACGTTCCTCAAGATATTTACCTGTACGGACAAAAGCGATGACCATAACGCCTGCTTCAAAATATACGGCTGGGCTATTACTCGCACCGTGTCCGCCCAGATGCCCACTTTGCAAAAGACTGTTTAAAGTACCATCGCCATGCGTGAGCCAAAGGTAAGTCGAATACGCCCATATGGTGACAGTACCAATAACTACCAGTACATCCATATTGGCAAGACCACCTTTGATCGATGCCCAAGCACTTTTGTAGAACGGTAGCGCAAAGCCAAACTGCACAATCGTTGCTAAGAGAAACTGAACCCAGATAGGTGGCATCCACGCCATGCCAATACCTGTCAGCATGCCTACCATACCAACCAAAAATGGTATCAGACAAATCCACAATCCAATTAAACGCCATGGATACTTAGTTGCCGTATCCTCATCTGTCTGTGCAAATAAGCTATCGCTGGCTTGTAGGTTGGCGACAAATCCCGTTTTGTTCACCCATTCTATCACTTGTTCAGGTGTCGTCTCAGCCGGATCGTAGTCTACATTGGCAGTCTCACCAGCAAAACTCACGCTCGCCTCGTAGACCGACGGTTTCTTGTTAAGCACCTTTTCAATTCGTGACGCGCAGGCCTGACACGTCATACCATCAATGGCTAATTGTAGATGGGCACGTTGCGGCGTGATCGGTGTGTTTGACTCCACATCAGTATCGACATCGTAAGGCTTTTTAGTGGCGGTATGGGCGTTCTTATTCATAGAAATAACTCGTCATAGCACCTATAACTACATAAGCGCCATCATACAATATCAGTGGATTAATAAAATATTCAAATAAAACAAGCACAGCAATAATAATTATAAACGTGCTGTTTAGGGTCTATTTCTATAACGCAAAGACATACAACAATAGTCTCAAACAGTACGTTGTAGACAGTCATTACTACCCAGCTACTCAAACAAAGCACTGTTATTCAATCAACGGCATTAAGCTAAAGAAATCTGAAACACAGCTTTAAGTTCAGAGATGCTCACCATTAAAAAACCAGCTAACATGCTAGTAATAACAGGTTAGCTGGTTGTTTGGGAAATAACATGATCTACGAGTTGGCAACTGCTGCTTCAAATCCAGCATCACTGATAGCTGAGGCAATAGTCTCTGCGCTGGTTTTGCTATCATCAAAGGTGACCGTGGCTAAGCTGTCAGCCAAATCAACTGTGATGATATCTAAACCGTCAATGTCAGCGGTAGCCGCATGTACACTTGCCACACAGCCGCCACAAGTCATACCATCAATTTGAATAATACGTGTTTGGTCTGCCATATTAGGCTCCTTATTTTTATAAATAAAAATGGCTAATAGTGAAAATGACTCTAATCGTTGTCTCTCGACTATTTATTCTCGATACCTATCTTTAGAGACACTATCAGGTCTTTAGACACACTATCAGAGTGGTGTTGAATAAGCATAAACTTTATCATTTTCACTAACAAGACTGTTTGGTTGTTACTTTATTACTGACACGATATTTCATTACTAAACAGGCAAGGACTAACCGTGCATTTAAGCAAAATGATGCACACAAACTAGTCGTGATGGTGTGGGTTCTGCGGTGCCTCAATAGGGAATGGCTGCGTCACATAGTCCACCATGCTGATTGCCGCTGTTAGAGCATGGATACTGGTATCCGTATCATCATAGCTCACTATGCCGACGTCATGAGCAGGATCAAGATCTATCTTGATCACGCCTGAGATATTTTTGAGCGCTGTCATTACGCTATCTAGACCTTGCTCATCATTTATATTTTCGATACTGACTTTCGCCATTTGAATTGCCATGGTACAACCCTCCTATTATTTCGATATCAATGAGTATCCAAGACATCAAAACCTTTTACCAAGTCATCAATTTGCTTGAGCTGGCGTAAGAACGGCTCTAGTTGGCTCATACGCAGCGCACAGGGTCCATCACACTTTGCAGTTTCTGGATTTGGATGCGCCTCCAAAAACAGCCCTGCCAATCCTGTCGCCATACCCGCACGGGCAAGCGTTGTAATCTGCTCACGGCGACCACCTGCGCTATCACTACGCGCACCTGGCTGCTGCAAACTGTGCGTCACATCAAAGAATACGGGGATATCCATCTGCTTCATGGTATCAAAACCAAGCATGTCAACGACTAGGTTATTATAACCAAAGGCACTACCACGCTCACATAGTATGAGCTTATCATTACCACCCTCTAAGCACTTATTGACGATATGGCGCATCTCATGCGGCGCCAAGAATTGTGCCTTTTTGATATTGATAATCGCATCTGTCTTTGCCATCGCATGGACTAAGTCCGTCTGACGTGATAAAAAAGCTGGCAGCTGAATGATATCAGCGACCTCAGAGACTGGTGCGGCCTGATGCGGTTCATGCACATCGGTAATGATGGGTACTTGGAACTTTTCTTTTATTTGACCTAACCAATCAATTCCTTGCTCAAGTCCAGGGCCTCGGTACGAGTGCAGGCTTGAGCGGTTGGCTTTGTCAAAGCTCGCTTTGAACACATAGCCGATACCTAGACGCTTGCAGATATCTACATACTGCTCTGCAATCTCGAACGCAAGCTCTTTAGACTCTAAGACGTTCATACCACCAAACAATACAAAAGGCTGGTCGTTACCAATGTTAATCGTACTGCCAGTAGGCGTGCTCAGTGCGATGTGTGATTGTGCTGTCAATAAATTTTCCATAAAGTCATTACCTCTTATATTGTTATTAATATACTTATCCCATATTGTAACCGATAGCCCAATTAAAAAAAGTATGTAAGCGTAATTAGCCATTATCGATAGAGAGTATTTTAAGACCGCTATTAGACAATCAAATTTATGAACTGTCATTGCGTGTCATTAAGCAAAGAAAACTTAACAAAAACACTGAGCAAAAAAAAGACCGATCCGAAGATCAGTCTTTTTAAGAATAACGATTTTGCTTTACACTACGTGCCAAGCACTATTTAGCTTCGCTATGGTTTTTTGCCGCTTTTACAAAACTATTGAACAATGGATGACCACCGCGTGGTGAGCTGGTGAACTCAGGATGGAACTGCACAGCGACAAACCATGGATGCTCACTAATCTCAACAGACTCTACTAGATGCTGCTTTGCAGAGTAACCAGAGATCGTCATTCCTGATTGCTCTAATGGCTCGATATAGCGATTATTCATCTCATAGCGATGGCGATGACGCTCAGTGATGTTATTAGCGCCATATATCTGGGCAAGCTTACTACCAGGCACAAGCTCTGCTTGCTGTGCGCCTAGACGCATGGTACCGCCAAGGTCTGAGTCATCACTACGAATCTGTAGCTCGCCGCGCTCATCTAACCATTCGGTGATAAGCCCAATGATTGGCTCAGCTGTCTTACGATCAAACTCAGAAGAGTTAGCGTCGATACTCAGTACGTTGCGGGCGTATTCAATGACAGCCAGTTGCATACCAAGACAAATACCTAAATACGGTACATTGTTTTCGCGAGCATAAGTGATGGCTTTTATTTTACCCATCGTACCGCGCTCGCCAAAGCCGCCTGGTACCAAGATGGCATTGGCATCATTAAGACGGGCAAATAACTGCTCATCACTTTCTAAGAGCTCAGCATCGATATAGTCGATCTTGACATCTACTTTGTGAGTGATACCTGCATGCAATAAGGCTTCATTGATAGACTTATAGGCATCCGGAAGCTCAACATACTTACCAACCATAGCTACCGTCAATGTACCTTCAGGATTTAGCTGTGCTTCGACAACCTTGTCCCAATCGCTCAAATCAGCTTCAGGCACATCCAAACCAAAACGCTCACAGATAAGATCATCTAGGTCTTGCTCGTGTAGCGTACGCGGTATTTGATAGATACTTTGTGCATCTTCACACATAATAACCGCGCGCTCTTCAACGTTAGTAAATAGCGCAATCTTGCGGCGGTTATCTTGAGAGATATGATGATCAGAGCGACAGATTAGGATATCAGGCTGTAGACCAATAGAGCGTAGCTCTTTTACTGAATGCTGTGTTGGCTTGGTTTTTGTTTCACCTGCGCTAGCAATATACGGCACTAGAGTAAGATGCATTAGCATGGCGCGATTGCGCCCCAGCTCTACTTGCATCTGACGTACGGCTTCCATAAAGGGAAGTGATTCGATATCACCAACCGTACCGCCAATCTCGATGATAGCGATATCATACCCTTCGCCACTAGCCAGAATTTTGCTCTTAATCTCGTCAGTGATATGCGGGATAACCTGTACAGTACCGCCTAAGTACTCACCGCGGCGCTCTTTATTTAGAACGTTTTGATAAATACGACCACTGGTGAAGTTATTACTCTTACTCATTTTTGAATGACGTAAAAAGCGCTCGTAATAACCCAAATCCAAATCCGTCTCTGCCCCATCTTCGGTAACGAAGACTTCACCATGCTGGAACGGACTCATCGTACCTGGATCGACGTTGATATACGGATCCATTTTGGTCATCGTGACGGTCACGCCACGTGCTTCTAATACCGCTGCAAGAGAGGCTGCGGTGATACCTTTTCCTAGTGAGGACACTACCCCACCGGTCACGAATATAAACTTGGTCATAGTACTCTGTCGGTAATTGGTAAAGAAGGATTTTACTAAAAATACACCATAAAATATAGGGCAAAAATGCAAACTGTCTGAAACTCTTATTTTTTTGTATAGGTAACAAACATTTTTCTATTATTAAAACGCCATACAACAAAAAAACCCACCCCGAAGGATGAGTTTTTCGATATTTACCGTAGTAGCTATACTAGAGTAGCTATACTAGAATTTGTATTCTAAGCCGCCACCGATAGCGAATACATCTGCATCACCGCGCGCAGCAACTTCAGCAACCGTATCGTCATCATAATTTCTGACTACTAGGAGACCATTGTCTAGATCTGCAGAGTTTTGCCCGATATAGGCATGAGCAATAATGTTGTCTTTAAACATATATTTGCCACCCAGTACAATCTGGTCTGAATCATTACCATCGAGACCCGCTAAGTTTTCGGTCTTGTCATACTGTAGATAAATAGAGGCAGGACGTGCAAAATTGGTCAGGCCCATCTCAGCACTGACAACCAATCCTTTCTCTTCTTCGTCTTGCTGATCAAAATCTACTTGCTGATATAGCGCGCCTAGTGTCACTGGATAAGCCATATATTTGCTCAAATCGATACTAGTAGTACCGCGAAGAATTTCGCCACCATCTGAGACAGACATGTCTTTGTCATAAGCCACACCAGCTGTAAAACCAGCACCTGGGTCAAACATCAAAGACGCACCAAAACCGCTGTCACGGTCATCGTTGTCAGAGACAAATGATTCGTCAGCACCATACTGTAAAGATAGCTCTAGCGGTAAACCATTGTATTTCGGTGCAATCCATACGATAGAATTGTTGATACGGCCACCATCAGTAAGGGTCAATGCTTCGCTCAATGTCCCTTCATCAAGAGAGCTTGAGCCGATGTTGTCCCAATAGCCTTGGTTCACGGTGACGTTGTTGATGTAGTCAGAGACTGAGTAGTTACGACCAAAGCGGAACTGACCATAGTTTTTGTTTTTTAGACCGAGATAAGTATCACGGCTTTTGAAGCCAATATTACTACTACCGCTGTCATCAATGCTAATGCCATACTCTAGTTGGTAAATCACATCAGTATTGGCGGTGATGGCTTCAGACCCTTTGAACCCTATACGTGAAGAATGTGAATTGACCTGCACCGAACTATTATCTTCGTTGACGTTGATAGTATCACCAGGTAGATCCATAGACTGACGGTCAAGTTCAGCATTGACATAATTAGCAGTCACGAATGCTTTACCATAGACAGTTGGCGCTGCCTGAGCGGCAGAAACTGATAGCGTTGCAATTGCCGAGGCTAAAAGTAATTTTTTCAAAGGGTATCTCCACTTTACGATTTGAGTGATAAATTGGCTAAGATTGGCTGATACATATAATGGTTGGGTGACTACCCTATAGAACATTTATATATATGAGCTAGAAGCATTACTTAGACACAACTTTACCAACCAAATATTACAGTAAGGTGAAAAAACCAAAATTTACACAAATGTTATTATTAATTTTACGGATTCTGTTATTTAAGACACGCTGTTGTTTAAAACACACTACTGATTATGGAACAAAAAAAACTCACCCCGAAGGATGAGTTTTTATATGCTATCTATTTACGTGTGATACTAGAATAAGTACTCTAGACCAGCACCGATAGCGAATACATCAGCATCGCCACGTGCAGCAATCGTGTCACCAACTTGATCAGTCTCAGCATCTCTTACAATGAATAGACCATTGTCTAGGTCAGCTGAGTTTTGACCGATATAAGCATGAGCAATCATGTTGTCTTTGAAAGAGTACGTGCCACCCAATACAACTTGGTCTGAGTCATTGCCGTTAAGGCCACTCAAGTTTTCAGTTTTGTTGTACTGAAGGTATACAGTTGCTGGACGAGCAAAGTTAGCAAGACCCATTTCAGCACTTAAGATTAAACCGTCTTCTTCGTCTAAACCATCATAATCAGCTTGCTGATATAAAGCACCCAATTTTACTGGATAAGCAACATACTTGCTCAAATCAAGAGTCGCACTACCACGTAAGATCTCACCATCGATACTCATATCGTCATCTAGTGCGATACCAGCAGTGAAGCCGTTACCTGGGTTGTACATCAATGATGCACCATAGCCATTGTTGCGATCATCGCTATCATCAACAAAACTCTCATCAGCGCCATACTGTAGTGCTAGCTCTAATGGTAGGTTATTGTATTTAGGAGCCATCCATACGATAGAGTTGTTTACACGGCCGCCATCAGTTAGTGTCAAAGCTTCAGCCACATCACCACTACTTAGTGAACTTACACCGATATTATCCCAGTAACCTTCAGTAACAGTTACGTTGTTGATGTAATCAGATACTGAGTAGTTACGACCAAAACGGAACTGACCAAAGTCTTTGTTTACTAGACCAAGATAAGTGTCACGGCTTTTGAAAGCGATGTTGTCTTCGCCAGTATCATCAATCTTGATGCCATACTCTAACTGATAGATAACATCAGTGTTAGCAGTCATTGCTTCAGAACCTTTAAAACCAAGGCGTGAGATGTTTGAGTTGATTTGTACTGAATCGCTATCTGTACTGATGCTAGTATCGCCGTCCATAGATTCACGATCAAGTTCAGCATTTACGTAGTCAGTAGTAACGAATGCTTTACCATATAAGGTAGGTGCTGCTTGTGCGGCAGATACAGATAGGGCTGCGATTGCTGTAGCTAAAAGTAGTTTTTTCATGGGGTATCTCCACTTTACAATTGTAGTAATGAGCAAGCTATAAGTAGCTGGCGCCCATAATGGTATCGTCACAAATCCTCAAAGATATAATGTGTAACTGGCTACCGAGATTAGTCAGAAACAAGTGTGGCGAATTTCTATTACAGTAAGATAAAAAACCATGACTCACATGACTGGGATTAAACAACGTAACTGCCATGTAAACTTAATTTTTTATTGCTCCGTGCGTAACATCCGTTACCAAACTCATACTTCGAATACAAGCATAACAACTTTGACATAATTTGCAACATGTTTTTTTGCTTTTTCGATACATCCAGTATCGAATACATAACCACTATCAAACTTTGGCCACTCACAAAAAAAAGCCCTATCTACTCAATTAGATAGGGCTTTTATTGGTTAATATCATTACTAACAATGTTAATAAATACGGCTAAATCAACCGTAATACATGCTAATTATCGATAAATAATCAGCATCGATAGAAGGTCTATTGTCTTATTTTTGACATATTTGACAGTCACAAATAAGCAATATTGGCTTCTATACTTTGGGTATTAGAAGGTTTTGATATATCTAATTTGAAGCTTAAGCGTCTGCTTTTAGATCAAGACGTGCTTGATGCAATAGTGGCTCTGTATAACCACTAGGCTGCTCGCGACCTTTAAATACCAAATCACAAGCTGCTTTGAAGGCATAAGAGCTATCAAAGTTATCAGCCATTGTCTGATAATCACTATCGCCTGCATTTTGCTCATCAACGACTTTCGCCATGCGCTTCATGGTATCCATCACTTGCTGCTCGCTGACGACACCATGATGCAACCAATTGGCAATATGTTGACTAGAGATACGCAAGGTCGCGCGATCTTCCATTAGGCCGACATCATTAATGTCAGGTACTTTAGAGCAGCCAACGCCCTGATTTACCCAGCGTACCACATACCCCAAGATACCTTGAGCATTGTTTTCAAGCTCTTGCTGCTTCTCTTCATCAGTCCAATTGGTGTTCTTTGCCAATGGAATAGTCAAAATATCATCTAAGCTGGCGCGCTCACGTGATTTTAGGTTGTCTTGTACGTCGGCTACGCTGACTTGATGATAGTGGATGCTATGCAAGGTAGCACCTGTTGGTGATGGTACCCAAGCAGTGCTGGCACCAGACTTAGGATGAGCCGCCTTAGTCTCCATCATCTCTTTCATCTCATCAGGCTTCGCCCACATACCTTTACCAATCTGAGCATGTCCCTGTAGACCTGTTTCTAGACCGATATCCACATTCCATTGCTCGTAAGCTGGCTGCCATGCTTGCGATTTCATTTCACCTTTTGGTACAAATGGACCTGCATTCATACTGGTGTGCATCTCATCACCAGTACGATCTAGGAATCCTGTATTGATGAAGATAACGCGCTCTTTTGCTTGGCGAATGGCTTCTTTTAGGTTGACCGTCATACGGCGCTCTTCGTCCATGATACCGATTTTGAGCGTATTGCGCTCTAGACCCAGCAAGTCCTCTGACGCATCAAACAAATCGTTGGCCATCTTGACTTCTTCAGGGCCATGCATTTTTGGTTTAACAATATACATAGAGCCTTTACGTGAGTTTGATAGCTCGTTTTTGCCTTTGATGTCGTTAAGCGTTAATAATGGCGTGATTAGACCATCCATTAGGCCCTCAAACACTTGCTCCTGACCGTCGCCCAAATCAACTAAAATTGCAGGGTTTTGCATCAAATGACCAACATTACGGATTAACAGTAGCGAGCGACCTGGTAGGATTAGCTTGCCACCATCTGGTGTATTGTATTCACGGTCTGGGTTTTGTTTACGAGTACGTGTCTTGCCACCTTTTTCGAAGGTTTCTTGTAGATCGCTGTTCATCAGGCCGAGCCAGTTACGATAGACTTCAACTTTTTCTTCTGCATCTACAGCAGCAACTGAGTCTTCACAATCTTGAATCGCGGTCATGGCTGACTCAAGTAGCACATCTTTAATATTTGCTGGATCATCTTTGCCGACTGGATGACTGGCATCAATCTGAATCTCAGCATGCAAGCCGTTATTTTTTAGTAGCACGCCAGTAGGCTCGTCAGCTGCACCAACGAAACCGACAAATTTACTGGTGTCTTGTAGCGCGGTAGTGCTATCGCCTTGTACAACCTCAAGCTGACCATCGATAATCTTAAAGCCAGTCACATCGTTATACGACCCTGATGCTAATGCGAAATGTTCGTCCAAGAATGCCTTAGCATAGGCAACAACGGCTGCACCGCGAGTAGGATTATAGCTGCCTGTTGCTTCTTGACCATTTTCGTCACTGATTACATCGGTGCCGTACAACGCATCATATAAGCTGCCCCAACGCGCATTGGTCGCGTTAAGCGCGTAACGAGCATTACGTACTGGTACGACTAGCTGTGGTCCTGCAATATGAGCAATTTCATCATCGACGTTTTTTGTATCGACCGTAAAGTCATCATCCTCTGGTAACAAATAACCGATTTCTTTTAGGAATTCTTTATAAGCTGGATAATCAATCTCGCCCTCTTTAGCAGGGTTTTGCAAGTGCCACTCGTCAATCTGCGCTTGAATCATGTCTCGAGTCGCAAGCAGCGCTTTGTTACGTGGTGTGAATTCTTTAATAACCTTTTCAAAGCCCAACCAGTAACTGTCTGAGTCGACACCGACTTTTGGTAGCACTTCATTTTCAATAAAGTCATACAACTGCTGGTCGATGGCAAGAATACCTTTTTGAATACGATTGGCGTTAGAAGACTGGCCCATGTTGTTATCCTTATTTGTTTGTGAGGTGTGGTAATACTAAGTTGTAATGATCACTGTTGAAAAATACATGTTGCCAATGGCTATGTATATAAGTTAGCAATCAGCATACATACCAACATATAATGTATGTTCAATATCGTAGCAGGGATTTTCGACCATTTATAAAGAAAGACTGTATAAATCTTATATTTTGATACAGGATTAGCAGTTGCTATAATGCTCGCTACCCGCTACTAAATGACAATCAGTAGTAAGACACTATGCCTAAAAAGCAGAATATCATCCTACTATCAAATAATAAAATAAACAAGCAATCCTCATTTAGTAGATAAATATTGAGGTTGTATAATAATGATACCGTACAGAGCGCAAGCTATAGAGGCTATGGCTGCCCAACACAAACTTGTGAATGCTCAGTTTCATCTGAATAGTAAGTAGCCATTATTATGTAAAGTAGTGTTCAAATACCCTCTATCATTCAATACATAGACTGGTAGATAGAAGCTAATATCAATCGTGTTGCAAACGCTTGCCAACCAGTTGTCCTAAACCCACACTTATAAAAAAGTTCTTTTATACTATGACCATAAACCAGCCAGAACTCTCAACATTCATGCCGTCAGATACGATTAACAAATGCAAAGCTCATGATGATAGCTCTCAAGAAGCAGCTGAACACAGTATCTCTAAAGCAAATGTTTCCAAAACAGACGTTATCGCACAGGACTGTAACGAAATTGAGGAAGACAGTGTCGATATCGCGCATCTGCGCTCCCCTATCAAAGTAGATCTGTCTCCTGTTTATAGTTTTTTGGGCGCGCGCACCACACAAGCTTGGGTAGATGCTGCCCTTAATAACTTGCCACTGATCATTCAAGATCATGCCAACTGCGAAAAGAAGGCTGCGGGTACCGCGATGAACTTAATATTCCGTTATGAGTTCTCCTATGACTTGCAGCGTAAATTGGCACAGCTGATACGTGAAGAGATGCTGCACTACGAGCAAGTGCTAGGTATCATGAATGAGCGTGGTCAGGACTGGAAATATTTGAGTGCTGGTCGCTATGCTAAGGGTATGCTAAAGCACAAGCGCACTTATGAGCCAGCAGCGATGGTGGATGTATTGATCATTGGTGCATTTATTGAGGCGCGCTCTTGCGAACGTTTTGCGGCATTGGCCGAGGTTATCGATGATGAACGCCTAGCAAAGTACTACCGCTATTTACTAAAGTCAGAGAGCCGTCATTTCGAGGACTACCTTGTGCTGGCTCAATCGTTATCAGAAGATAATATCGATGAGCGAGTTGCGTTTTTCAAGGAAGTAGAAGCTGAGCTGATAGACAGTCCTGATGCCGAACTACGCTTCCATAGTGGCACGCCTGCCTAGAGATACCTATATAACCAATATCTTATCGCTGATGTCTGTTTACCACTATATGCAACAGACATAGAAAAAGGCACTGCAATTGCTAGAGTGATAGACTCTTTCAATTGCAGTGCCTTTTTTGTTTTTACTAATACTAAAGCTGATACTGGCTATTAGTACTTACTATTGGTGCTTAATGTAGAAATTATCATACATTGAGTACTATTTGTCATCTTCCATAAGCGAGCTGTCATATTGCTTATTGCTCTTAGCGACATTGTGCGGATCATGATCTCCAGCTGCCTTGTCTGCTGCTGCCGGATTTACTTTCTGTAGTGCGTCATCTGGCACGATACCGTTGTTGTCATCTGCATCTTTTAAACTATATTCATCGGTAGCATGCTCATCATGTGATTTGGTCATCGGTATCCCCTATTATTTTTATTTGTTGCCGAGTATATCTTCGGCTCAGTGCAGTTTTTCTTGATACGTTAAATACAGCCAATGGCGTTATGGACGCCATTTGTCTTCACTTGGTTCTGCTCAGTGCATCTAGTTCTCAATGCAACTAGTCTTTGTCATCAGGGTTCAAAGTGCGCGTTTGGGCATTATCAATGTTTGCATAGCGATTCATATTATTGATTTTATCGCTATCAGGCCCTTCACTACGGACAGTTTCTTCATTGATATTATCATCAAAACCATTACCTGGCTGATCACGGCGATCAGGCTGACGTGCTGGATTATCATTTTTGTTAACATGTTCAGACGCTACCACACCTTCTTCAAACGTATCAGTGCCTTTATTTTCGCTAACGTTTTCTTCTAATTCATCATGATTCTCGACTGTTTGCGAATCATTTAGTGTTTCATGAGTATCAGTTTCTGCTATTTTAGTTTTACCTAAAGCGGGATCTCTGGTTTCCATTGTCTTGTCCTTATTATAATTATCGTTTATGTCACTAAAATTTTAATGTACCATTTATAGCGATCTTACTATGCCATTTACGACGATTATCTATTTATAGCAATTATCAGTCGGCTTTTCTGCTTAAATCATGAGCATTCAACTCTGCAACGTTTTTGCCACCCGCCGGTAAGTTCTCTTCTTTACGTGGGTCAGCGTATATTTCGTCAGTCTCTTGAGAGTCTTGTTCAGGACCATCTATTTCTGGCTCGTGCTTGCGTCCTTCGTAACTGTCTTTAGGGTTATCTGATACTGTTGCTGCTGGGTCGTCCACAACCACTTTTTCTTCATTATTTTTCTGTCCTTGAATCGTCATGGTCTCTCCCTCGCACGATTATTATTTATTAGTTGCTAATTTGGTATTTTAATTTGAGTGCCAATATGGACTATTATTTATCAGTACGTAATGCATCATCAATAAAAGGTGTTTGCTCTTCTTCACTTAGCTGCTCGGGAGCATCAGTTTTACTACTGTCTTTTAGGTTCTTTTCTATTTCTTGACTGTTCACTTGATCAACCGCTTTTTTGATATCTGAGGTGTCATTGTCTGTAGTGCTCATAATATATTCCCTGTTCTTTATAGTTCGATTATTTTAGAAACTTTATGACACTATATAAGTGTATGAAGTACAAACAAATAAGTCTTCGATTACAGATCAGATAGCGTCACAATCGAGATTAATTATAAGTAGGACAACGTGTATTGCACCAGTGTACTGCCGTATCAATATGTGAATAAATGTGAGGTTACAAGACAGTTTGTAACTTTTTCAGTTGGTCAGCACAAAAAAACCAAGCACCAGTATTCACCAGTGCTTGGTTGGATAGCTAATTAAAGCGCTAGAAATCTGCTAAATGCATTTTGACAAATTAGTTAGACTCTTCAACACGGTTGATCAGTTTCAATAACTGCTCTTGTGCGACGTGAGGCTCTTCGCCTGCCACTGGTTGTCGCTGCTGCCATACACCTGTGCCATTCAGTGTCCATGCTTGTACATTGTCTTGTAAGTAATTGATCAACCCATCCTGATAAATCTGCTTAAACAGCTTTCTATTCTCAATCGGGAATGCGACCTCAACCCTATGGAACAAGTTACGATCCATCCAGTCGGCACTACCACAATACAGACGCTCATCACCGTCATTGTAGAAATAATAGATACGGGTATGCTCCAAAAACCGACCAATAACAGAGCGTACGGTGATGTTCTCAGACAGCCCTTTTACTTGCGGACGTAGACAGCACATAGACCGTAGTATCAGCTCGATTTTGACGCCTGCCTGCGACGCGTCATATAGTTTATCGATAAGACGACGCTCAGTCAGGGCGTTTGCCTTGATAATGATATGAGCGCGCTTGCCTGCTTTGGCATGAGCGATCTCATCATCGATAAAGCTCATCAGTTTGTCGTGCAAGGTAAACGGCGCATGTAGCAGTTTTTTGAGATTGGCAGGTTTACCCATACCTGTTAGCTCTTGAAAAATCTTATGTACGTCTTCTGAGATATCAGGGTCAGCACTGAACAAGCCATAATCCGTATAGACTTTAGCGTTAGCCGCATGATAGTTACCAGTTCCTAGATGTATATAGCGACGGATTCTATCTTCCTCACGGCGTACGATGAGCATGAGTTTGGCATGAGTCTTGTAGCCGACGATACCATAGACCACAACTGCCCCTGCCTCTTGCAAATAATTGGCAACAGCAATGTTAGAGGCTTCATCGAAACGGGCACGCAACTCGATAACAGCCGTCACTTCTTTGCCGTTGCGAGCAGCTGCAGCTAGCGCTTTGACAATTTCTGAATTGGTACCTGAACGATATAGTGTCTGCTTAATCGCCAACACTTTGGGGTCGCTCGCTGCTTGCCAAAGCAAGTTGATAATGGGCGAGAAGGCATGAAAAGGATGATGCACGAGCACATCGCTCTTACGCAGCGCAGCAAACATACTGGTCGACTTGTCTGACTTGTCCATCTCTCGGCGGAATGCTTTTGGCACGACATGAGTAAATGGCTGATAGCGCAGTGCAGGAAGATTAAAATCAAAAAGCAAACGCGTCAGATTGACAGGACCATTGACACGGTACAGCTGATTGTCATGCAACTCAAACTCATTGAGTAAATAATCGCTAATATGGGCAGGACAGTTTGTGGTCACCTCAAGACGAACCTTGTCACCAAAGCGGCGGTTTTCAAGCTCACCCTCTAGTGCTTTGGCAATGTCTTCAACGTCATCTGCCAAATCTAAATCGGCGTTGCGTGTGAGTCTGAACTGATGACAACCGGTCACGCTCATACCCGGGAACAACTCACCGATATGCTCATGAATGATGGCGGAGAGCATCACATGATGTTCTTTGCCGCCAGTCAGCTCATCAGGCAGACGAATGACACGCGGTAGACTGCGAGGTGCAGGTACAATCGCCAAGTTAATATCACGACCAAAGGCATCTTTGCCCTCTAGTGTCGCGATAAAGTTCAAGCTTTTATTAACCAAGCGCGGGAATGGGTGGGCAGGATCAATACTGATGGGGGTCAATACAGGCAATACTTGCTCAGTAAAATAACGCTTCATCCAAGCAGACTGCTCAGCATTCAGCTCATCTCGCTTTAGATAGCGAATATCTTCGAGCGCAAGTGCGGGCAAAATATCTTCATTAAGAATACGGTACTGCTCACTGATCGCAGCATGAGTAATAATGGATATCTCGTTTAGCACTTCGCTCGGACGCATACCGTGGGCGCTGGTTGATACATCACCGATATTGAGCTTTTGCATGATACCAGCGACACGAATCTCAAAGAACTCATCGAGGTTGGATGAAAAAATAATCAAAAAGAACAAACGCTCAAGCAACGGGTGGCGACTACTGGATGCCTGTGCCAACACACGTAGATGGAACTGTAATAGAGACAAATCTCGATTGATATAACTGCTGGGTGAATAGCTGCCATCTTCTGAGCGCTGCCACTCTATTTCGGCTAGTTCCTCACGATGACTGCTTACACTCATGTCTTGATTTGTATTTGCGCCCGTATCTTCGCTGTGATGATTGACATCAATCATCTCGCTCGCATCACCACTACCCTGATTGTTGTTTGTCTCTACCACGTTGTTACTCCTTTTGCGTTATCGATACGCCATCATCTTATGTCTATCTAAAATCATCTCGCCCGTAATACGACTTAACCAATGGCTTTTTCAAAGATTATCAGCTGTTGTTGTATTTTTGACCGATATTTCTTTTATTTTTCGTCACCCTTACTGCTTTACTCTGCCTACGATGGATTTACACTGCTATATAAACGACTGTAACGACTGTCCGGTTAATACGGTTGTTTATTCCTAATTTACTTCTAAGACGCTTGCGGCAATGCAGCGTTTTTCATTCGCTTCTTGATAATTGCCTGTTTATTGCGCAGACGTCTGTCCCCTTGGTTGTCCTCGTAATACTTTGGGTTAGTGAGCATGGCAATCAGTAGCGCTGACTCATCTCGATTCAGATTGGCGGCTGACTTATCAAAATAATGATGCGCCGCCGCGTCGATACCATAGATGCCGTTGCCGAACTCTGCCACATTGAGATAAGCGGTCATAATACGCTGCTTATCCCATAGCGTTTCAATCATGATGGTGATGACAGCCTCTTCCGCTTTACGGACATAGGAGCGATGCGAGGTCAAAAATAGGTTTTTTGCCAGTTGCTGCGTAATGGTTGAGCCACCAGCAGACGTCGTGCCAGTCTCTTCGTTTTTCTTTTGTGCCGCCTTGATACCTTTTATATCAAAGCCATTGTGCTGACTGAACGTCGAGTCCTCACTCACGATTGCCGCTTGCTTGGCAGACTTGGCAATAGCATCATACTCAGCCCATGTCTGCGTCACCGTGCCACCCGTGAGACGATGAGTCAGCATAAACATGCTGTTATTGATCGGCTGAGTTTTCCAGATTAATAACAGCCCAGCGACCAAGACATGAAAGGCGACGAGTAATAACATGATTGCCAATAACAGTCGTTTGATAAATGTGCCAAAACTTGTCATGTGCGATATCCGAGTGATTAAAAAAGTAATAAATGAACGCTCTATTGATGACCAAGAAACAGCGACGAGCCCATCGTCACCAATCTACTCTTTGCTCTTAGTCATTAGCAGTCAGCTATTGGTCTTCAATAATGACCAATAGCAGGTCATCTTACCTAATCTCACAATCGCTGTCATTATTTACCCCACTTCTTTATGATGTAATAATCACTGGGGTATTTTAAATTTTAGCTCAGCGCGTACTACTAGCAGGTACTGTCAGCGCTTGCTATCAGCACGTACTAAGAGTAGGCGCCTTTTAACCAGTATTAAGATAAGAGAATAACCATGTCCGACAATAACAATTCTCATAATAGCTCACACAACAGCTCGCATAACGACTCACATAATAGTATAGAAATATTACGAGCGCGTGTTATTGCAGAGTACCCTAGCCTTGGAACTGCTGAAAACAGTCATAAATGGTGGCTACTGGGCACCTCTGGTTGTCATTTATGTGATATCGCTGAGCAAATAATCTTACAGTTTCAGGCCGTACAACCAATCACTTACCACAATGTCGATATTGCAGACTTTGATGAGGCACTTATGATGGATTTTGCCACAACTATTCCCGTCATTTTGACGCCATCTAGACGATTAAACTATCCGTTTTCGGTGATGGATTTACAGCAATTACTTGTTTGATAGCAGTCGTCTTATAGTAAAGACACCGTATTACGATGATAGAGTGGTGAGAAACGATGCAAGATTTAAAGAAGGTAACCGAAATCGAAGATTTACGCCGTGTCGCCGAGCGTAAAGTACCTCGTATGTTCTATGATTATGTGGATTCCGGCTCATGGACTGAGACGACTTATCGTAGTAACGAGACTGACTTTGATCGTATCAAGCTGCGCCAACGGGTGCTGGTCGATATGGACAATCGCAGTCTAGCGACACAAATGATTGGCGAGTCCGTCAATATGCCCGTTGCCATCGCTCCGACTGGGTTCACTGGTATGATGTGGGCAGATGGCGAGATTCATGCTGCGCGTGCCGCCGAAAAATTTGGCGTGCCCTTCTCGCTCTCCACCATGAGTATTTGCTCTATCGAAGATGTCGCCAGTCATACCAGTGCGCCGTTTTGGTTTCAGCTCTATGTCATGCGTGATCAAGACTACGTGGCCAATCTAATCCGGCGAGCAAAAGAAGCCAATTGTTCGGCACTGATTCTTACAGCGGACCTGCAAGTGCTCGGACAACGTCATAAAGACATTAAAAACGGGCTATCTGCACCGCCCAAACCCACATTAACCAATATCATGAATCTCATGACCAAACCGCAGTGGTGTATGAATATGCTAGGTACCAAACGTCGCACGTTTGGTAACATCGTGGGACATGCTAAGGGTGTCGAAGACTTGTCCTCTCTGAGCGCTTGGACAGAAGAGCAGTTTGATCCACGCTTGAGCTGGGATGATGTGGCGCGTATCAAAGACATGTGGGGCGGCAAGCTCATCATCAAAGGTATCATGGAGCCTGAAGATGCCATCATGGCCGCTCGTAGTGGCGCGGACGCCCTAGTCGTCTCAAACCATGGCGGGCGTCAATTGGATGGTGCATTGTCTTCTATCTCTGCCCTCGCAGACATCGTACAGGCAGTACAAGCCGAAAACAGCGATATCGAGATCTGGCTAGACAGTGGTATCCGCTCTGGGCAAGATGTGCTAAAAGCCATTGCATTAGGTGCGAAAGGCACAATGATCGGACGCTCCTTCCTTTATGGACTGGGCGCTTATGGTGAAGATGGTGTACGCCGTGCTCTCGAGATCATCTATAAAGAATGTGATATCTCAATGGCATTCTGCGGTCATACGGATATCAATAAAGTAATGGACGATATCTTGGTAAAAGGCACTTATGAGAATCTCAAAATTGGTCAATTTTAGAGCTATCCATTTTTAAGAACTTCCGATCTCTAAGAACTGTCTCTTCTTAAGAGCTAGCTAGTTTTAAGAGCTATCAGCCATTAAAGCTATATAAACTTGTGCCATGATGACTTGCGGATACATAACATTATTTGCGCATACCCTTTATACTATATATACAATATTTTGATGATATCTCGCGTTTATGACCATTTTGCAATTATTAAAAACAGCCCCTATCACTACCTTGCTATTAGCCAGCTTTATTGGGCTGTTTGTCTTGCAGATAGTGACAGGGGTCGATGCCAACAACCCATCGACTGAAGCATTGCTCTCATGGGGTGCCAACGCCCTACCTTTTACGATGAGTGACGAGCCCTGGCGATTGGTCAGCAGTGCGTTTTTGCATATTGGTCTCATGCATCTGCTATTTAACGGCTTTGCCATGTATTTCTTTGGACAGATTGCCGAGCCTATGTTTGGCTCAGCCAAGTTTTTGGCGTTGTTTTTGTTGGCGGCTATCGGTGGTAATTTGCTCAATAACTATGTCACATGGCAGGGTATTATAGACGGTACAGGACAACCTGGCATATCAGCTGGTGCCTCTGGCGGTATTATGGGTATTGGGGCGGCATTATTAATCGCGGCACTATTTAAGATATTGGTCAATGGTATGGTGCTGAACCTTAAGAGCTTGGTATTTATCATGGGTATCAACCTTGTTTACGGTTTTGCCGTACCAGGTATTGATAATGCTGGTCACATTGGTGGCGCGATTACCGGACTGGTCATTGCCTTAGCTTTTGTGATTGGTTATCGTCAGCGAGTGGCTGTCGCACTGCAAAACGCAGCGTTTCAGCAGCAGCGCAATGCTAACCCTTATCAAACCACCCATCATTATGGGAAGCAAGATAGCGATCAGTACAACAGTAAGTACAATTCACAATATAATGATCAACTCAATAATCAGGATAGTCATGACAGCAATGATGATGCCCATTTACCTCCCCTAGATACTGATTTTAACAATCAAAATGCTGGTTTGGATAGCCGTCAACCTACACTAGACCGATATGATTCCGAGATAGACAGCTATAATAGTAATACGCGAGATATACGTAGCAATGACATGAATCACAGCACAGTTAGGCATACCGCGTCACCTGACCACCCAGATCACAATAATATTACTCAGCCCACAGCCCCACCCAAAGAACCTATAAAGCCTGCAATCATTTGGCAACTACTGCCTTGGCTTGTGATGCTACTGATCAGCATCGGATTTGTCTGGTGGTGGCAAGATATTCATGAGCAGTTACTACAAGTACTAAAATCCATTGAGTAAATGCTCATACTTAACTATCATTGCTATATAGCTCTCACGCATAGCCTACTTATTTAGATTATTGCTTTTTTATTGACGCTTTTTTACTGACGTTTTCGAGCACGTTTTATCTGATGCTATTACCCAGTTATCTATACTCACTCACGAGACCCAATTATGTCAAAACTTGCAGCGCTACCTCATATCTCGACACGCACTATGCTTAGCGCGTTGACTGCTACTGCGCTATTTAGCGTAGCAAGCCTCTCTAACGCCGCACTGTTCAAAAACCTACCTGCTGATCAAGACGCTGAGCTGAGCGTTGGGGTCAATGTGATGGCAGTCAACTCATCCTATGATCTAGAAGACAGCACGGAAGTACGTGTGCTGCCCGGTATCTTTTATGACAATAATAAGTTCTACGCGCGCGGTGCCCAAGCTGGCGCGTACTTAGTCAATGATGGTACCAATGAGCTGTCTATCTATGCGCAGCCATCGGGCAATAGCTTTGATCCTGACGACGCCAATGGTGACTTGCAAGGTCTCGATGAGCGCAAACTCTCAGCAGCTGCTGGTCTGAGCTATCTGCGCCGCACCCCTATTGGCGGTATACGTGCTCAGTTTGACACTGATGTGTTGGACCGTAGTGGCGGTAACTCTGGTCGTTTGACCTACCTTGCTAGAATCAGCAAAGGCAAGCTCACCGTCTATCCAAGCATTGGCTTTGAGTATCACGATGCTGACTATAACGAATACTACTATGGCGTCAGTGAAGAAGAGTCAGCAGAAACGGGCGTTGCCGCTTATAAATCAAACTCAAGCTTGAATCCGTATGTCAGCGTGAGTGCTAACTATGACTTCAGTGATAAATGGGCGGGATTTGCCAATCAAAGTGTGAGCTATGTACCCAATGAGCAGTACGATAGCCCAATGGTCGACTCACGTACTGAAGCGGCAACGACACTTGGTCTGCTTTATAAGTTTTAATTGAGATTTGATGTTTGATGTGGAGAAGGCTGAGCGGTTTGCTCGGCCTTTTTCTGGTTTAGAATGAGCTAAATTAGAAGGTGTTATTTCGAGTACTCACAAGATATATGCAAACGAAAAATAACATCTGATAAGCAATGAGTTTTATTGATAATAGATAAAATGACTTATGATTCAATCATATTTAAACTGGAATATGAAAAATGCAGCAACTACCTTTATATCGTCGTGATAAAACGCTGTGGCAACAGCTCGCCTACTCACCGTCAACGTTCATGTCTGATGATGGTTACGACGTCAGTTATGATAAGCAGGCAAAAGCGCGTTATGCCTTATTAATCGAGCTGCAATATGACTTACAAGCGCAGGATGAAGCGCTGGTCAGATATCTATTCACGCAAGATATTTTGAATCATCAGGAGGGTTCAATATGGGGTGTGAGTGATGCTCTTGTTTTAAATGCTTACTTGCTCGCCAGCTTTAAAAATCCAGACGACATCCCTTTGTTCTACAACGCTAAGCATTCAAATTTTGATGCCAGTTTTGTCATCGATAACGAGTTTATGTTTTATGCGTTAGAAGATAAAACAGGGAGATTCATCAAAAATAACTTCCCAGAGATTTATGATGATTTACAAGAATTATATTCTCAATACAGTTGTGCTAGTGCGTTAGAAGAATGGTGGACGCAACTATCGAGTAACTACCCCAAACAAGAGGCTGATGAGCACTTATATACTTTGTATCAGCGCCATTTATATTTAGATAACTACGAGCTCGCCAAAAAATATCTTGAAGCATGGAACGAGACGACCCCTGACTCGGTCAATAAACAGAATACCTTAAAGCATGCCTATACTGAATTAAAAGAATACTTAAAAGTCATCGAACTACTAAAAGAGGAGCTGGCAGCCAGTGACTCACATTGGGATAGCATTAGCTGCTATAGAGATTTATTGGACTTTTATATTAAAACAGAGCAATCAGAAAATGCCTCAAAAACAGTTGATTGTATCGATAAAGAATTAGAAGAATTTAGCGACTGGAAAAACGTAGGGTTGGGTCGTATGACTATCGAGAAAATTTTTGAATTTAGTTTATTGGCTGACAACACTGCGTTCGGTATCAAGGCTTTTAATATAGCGTACAAATGGTTAAGAAAAATTAAATACGACCTCTCATACGTTGGGCTCGATACTGCGCTAAAAGCTGCGAATAAGTACCACTTAACCATACAGGCAAATAAGTTAGAAAAATTGCTTATGGCCGTACAGTATAGAACTGAAAAAGACTTGATGCCAAAAAGCTGGCTCAAGCTGTTCTTAAGACGATTTTTCTAAATAAGAGGTTAAAAATAAAAACCTTAACATCCTTTAAATATTTGCAAATAAACTAGGATGCTTGCTATATGCACAGTACGTTAACTATAAAAAAAGACCTTGTCACACGACAAGGTCTTTTTGATTTCTAAGCTCTCAGTGGCACAAATACGATGCTGCTACCAGAAAGACGAGTGCAAATGGTACTTATCGTACATTAAGCGAGTCTGACGCCGTAGCAGGTCACTATTTGGTCTACTGCTTACTTAGGATGTACCATATCAGCAGGAATGACCCACTCATCAAATTGCGCTTCAGTTAATAGCTCTAGCTCAACCGCCACTTGCTTCAAGGTTTTGTTTTCTTTATACGCCGTTTTAGCGATTTTTGCTGCATTTTCATAGCCAACATGACGGTTCAATGACGTTACTAGCATCAATGAGTTGTGCAAGAAGTCATCAATTTTGTCTTTTACTGGCTCGATACCAACGGCACAGTTTTCGTTGAAGCTGTTGCAAGCATCACCAAGCAGTTTGATAGACTGCAACAAGTTAAACGCGATCACTGGCTTATAAACGTTTAGCTCGAAGTTACCTGATGCACCAGCCATGCTGATAGTTGTGTCGTTACCCATGACCTGAGCAACAACCATGGTCATTGCTTCCGACTGTGTTGGGTTTACTTTACCCGGCATAATAGAAGAGCCTGGCTCATTTTCAGGAATCGTCAACTCACCTAGACCACAACGAGGACCTGATGCCAACCAACGTACGTCGTTAGCGATTTTATTTAAACTGCCTGCTAGCGTTTTTAGAGCGCCTGACGCAAATACTTCGGCATCACGAGCGGCTAGCGCTTCAAATTTGTTTGGTGAAGTAACAAACGGTAAGCCAGTCAAGGTTGATAGCTGCTCAGCTGATTTTACTGCATAGTCAGGATGGGCGTTTAGACCAGTACCTACCGCAGTACCGCCTAGTGGCAATTCATATAGACCTTGTAGCGCATTGTCGATACGAGTTAACGCGTGGTCAAGTTGGCTCACATAGCCGCTGAACTCTTGGCCTAGGGTCAATGGCGTCGCGTCTTGCAAATGCGTACGACCGATTTTTACGATGCTATCGAATTCTTTGGCTTTTTTATCCAAAGTATCACGCAGTGCTTGTACCGCTGGGATCAACAAGCTATTGATCTGACGAGCAGCCGCCACACGAATCGCTGTTGGGAAGCTGTCGTTGGTAGACTGTGCATGGTTGACATGATCATTTGGGTGAATTGGCGTATAGCTGCCACGCTCAGAACCCGCGATTTCGTTGGCACGGTTGGCCAGTACTTCGTTCATGTTCATGTTTGACTGGGTGCCAGAACCTGTCTGCCATACGACGAGTGGGAACTGATCGACCAGACCACCATTGATGATTTCATCAGCGGCTTGTACGATGAGATCACGCTTGTCGCCTTCGATACGCTCTAGGCTTGCATTGGTAATCGCAGCGGCTTTTTTGACCAGTGCCATCGCTTCAATCATCGGACGCGGCAATGTTTCGCCGCCAATTTTGAAGTTTTCGCGGCTACGCTGGGTTTGCGCACCCCAATAAGCATCAGCTGGGACTTCTACGTTACCCATGGTGTCTTTTTCGGTACGAGTTGCCTGATTCTGTGTCGACATAACTACCCTCTTTACTGGTTTGTTGTTTTATGACTGCTCTAAAAAATGCAACATCTGCTGCACATAAAGGAGAATACGATATAAAGTGGCGTTATGATAGCATGACTAGGACGTGTTGAATATTCACAAATCGCCTCGGTCAACGCCTAAAAACGAATGTCTAAAAATGCCCTTTATCAATCTGATATCTCATTGGATAGTCTACTTATGCACTCTGAAACAATACTCGCTGAGCCAAAAACGCTTAACTCACAAGAAACGGCGTTAAGTAACCCACCTAGACGACACTTTACCCGCCAGCGTCGTCAATTAACGGATGTTGCACGGCGACAATATGCTTTATCTGCAAGCTTGCATTTGTCTAAGTTACAGCAGCGCTTGCCAGCACATGCACGTATCGGAATATATTATGATGGATTTTGCGAGCTACCCACTCAGCCACTGCTGGATTGGTGCGGGCGCTTAGGCTATTTACCTCATTTACCTGTAGTTGGTTCGCTCGGCAGTGATGATAAACGATTGCGTTTTGTGCCTGTTTATCATTCAAAACTCGTCAACGTACCAACCCGTATTCATCGTTTGGGTATGAAGCAAAATCATCATCGTCGTTTGCTGTGGGCGCACGAATTAGACGTTATTATCTGTCCGTTAGTCGCGGTAGATAATCACGGCAACCGCATGGGCATGGGTGGCGGTTTTTATGATACGACACTTGGCAAAAGCTATCGCTCAGGGGCGTCAAGACCGCTTAAAATTGGCTGGTGTTATGATTTTCAGGTGGTTGAAGCGTTACAACGTCAGCCGTGGGATGTGCCGTTAGATGGCTTAATTACGCCAAGCAGCATAAGGTGGTTTTGATGAGTGATAACAATAAACAGTCTGATAAAAAAGACTCTAGCGCTGCTGATTCCAGTGCAGACAGTGTGGATGAGTATTTGCAAACATTAGGCAATGAGGACGCTAGGGTGCAACGTTACTACAGTCAAGAGCAACCCTTTAGCGCTGATGAGATGGCACGGCTCGTTAGTGAAGAACGCTTAAATGCGTTGCTGGCGGACAGTGATGCGTTTTTGGGTAGTTTGAATGGTGAGATTAAGGATTTTGATGAAGATTATTAGAAAACGCATCGATTGAGCGATTAGTAGAGATAGAAAAAGGGCGAGCATAGCTGCTATTCGTGATAGTTGCCATACCCACCCTTCTTATCAAACATAACCATTCAAATCATTTATTACAACACCATCGCCGCAATCCAACCAAATGCCAGTAGCGGAATGTTATAGTGCAAGAATGTCGGCACTACACTGTCTTTGATATGGTCATGCTGTCCATCAATATTAAGACCAGAGGTTGGTCCCAATGTCGAATCTGACGCAGGCGAACCGGCATCACCCAGCGCACCAGCCGTACCAATAATCGCAACGGTTGCGAGTGGCGAGAACCCCAAAGAGATACATAGCGGCACATAAATCGCGGCCAAAATAGGAATGGTCGAGAAGGACGAGCCGATACCCATGGTCACAATCAGACCAATGAGGAGCATGATAAACGCCGCCATCGCTTTGTTACCACCGAACAGTGACGCCGCCCCATCAACGAGTGGCTGAATCTGCTCAGTGGCTTTCATCACTTCAGCGAAGCCCTGCGCCGTAATCATAATAAAGCCAATCATCGCCATCAGCTTGATACCGTCATTAAAGACGCCATCAGCCTCATGCCATTTCACCACGCCCGTCGCCATAAATACACCAAAGCCAAACATCGAGCCGAGCAGTAGCGAGTCGGTATAAAGCTGCACCACAAAAGCAGTAACAATAGCAGCCAGTGCGACTAGCGTTTTTAGCTTACTTTGTGACTGAGCGTCAGCTGCGGTTTTGCTTAGGGCATCCCCTTCGACAGCCGCATCATGCGCTTGTTTGTCTATCGCTATCTGCTGATACTCGCGCGGCTTACGGTAGCTAAAGAATACAGCGACTAGCAGACCAAGTAGCATGCCGAGCGCAGGAATCGCCATGGCCTTCACCACAGAGATATTACCAACATCAATACCCGCTTCACCCACGTTTTTTAGCATAATCTGATTGAGGTAAATATCACCAAATCCATAAGGGATAAACATATAGGTGGTAACCAGTCCAAACGTAATCAAACAGGCAATCAGGCGTCTATCAATGTGCATACGGTTGAACGCCAGTAGTAATGGCGGTACCAGTAGCGGAATGAAGGCAATATGAATAGGGATTAAGTTTTGGCTAAAGCAGCTCATGGTGATAAGACCTGCAAACAGCATATACTTAATCATGCCACTCGTACCAGCAGCATCAATGCGTCTAATCACCGCCCCTGCCAACGACTGCGGCAAGCCTGAATGCGCAATCGCTACTGCAAAAGCTCCCAGCAAAGCATACGATAGCGCAATCTGTGCGCCATTACGAATCCCTTCTTGAAAGGCGTCTAACGTATCGGTGATACCAAGACCCGCCAATAGCCCACCTGCCAATGCCCCGATTAATAAACTGAGCACTACGTGCACTCGCGACAGTGACAGCCCTAGCATAATGATAACTGCCAGCAGTACCGCATTGATGGCCATGTATTGCCCCTTGTTTTTTGTACTTTGGTCTTATTTAGACCTATGAATATTGCAACTGATGAATAGCGCTATGCCGTCCAAAATGCTTCCGTATTAGTGCTTTTTTAGACGTGTTTTTAGACGCGCGCCAGTTTACCTTATTTTGGGTGCAAAGCCCACGTATAGAACCAAGTAGACATCAACACATAATGATTATTTAACAAAGATAAGCAGACGACTTTGCCACCAAGCCTTGCAATTTTATATGTGGACACCATTTATCTAGACATGAACCACGAACTTGACTTTACAAGTCTGGGGAACGAGGAAGAATATATGAGTGAACATAAAATAACCCAAGACAATATCGACATTGATGTTGACGTTTCAACAACTGACGTAGAAAACAACGAGGCAGATACCTCGTCAACTGATACGCAAGAAGCAGCAACGACTGATGCCAAAGATACTGATCTTGATGGCAGTACGCTTACTGATACTGACAACAAAAAAGCAAACGATGATCAAGACGAAAGCTATCTGCCACTACTGGCATTACGCGATGTCGTCGTCTATCCGCACATGCAGATTGCCTTGTTTGTAGGACGCGCACCGTCTGTAAAAGCTGTTGAGCTGGCACAAGCTGAGTATGGCAATAAGGTACTGGTCGTCGCCCAAAAAGACTCACTGACCGAAGACATTGATCAAGACAACTTGTATCAATACGGTACGGTGTGCCGCATCGTCAGCACTATGCCGCACGATAGCGATGAGAACTGCATTAAAGTACTGATCGAAGGTCAATATCGCGCCCGTGTCGACAACATAGAGGGCCATGACGAGTTATTGATGGCAAGATTTGAGCGTGCCGATCTTGATATCAGCATGGATGAGAGCCAACAGAAAAATACCATCCAAGCGTTGACCACACTGTTTGAAAGCTATGCAGATGCGCGTTTGCGTAATGCTCGTGAGCTGACTCGCGTTGCCAAGCGTATTGATGACTTGCTTGAGCTGGTGTATTTCATCTCAACTCGCGTGTCGATGGATCTTGATATCAAGCAGTCGTTCTTAGAAGAAAACGATATCAAAACACACATCAACACTTTGACGGAATATCTGGTCAAGCAAAGTGCTGAGCAAAACATCGAACAAGACATTCAAGATGCGGTTCGTCAGCAGATGGAAGACAATCAGCGCGAATACTTCTTGAACGAGAAGATGAAAGCCATCAAAAATGAGCTGTCAGATATGAATGACGGTGCGTTCGATGGTGAAGATGACGTGGCTGAGCTAGAGCAACGTCTCGAAGATGCTGATCTACCAGACGATGTACGCAAAAAAGCAGAGCAAGAGTTTAAAAAGCTCAAAATGATGCCACCTGCGTCCAGCGAGTCATCAGTCGTACGCAACTATATTGAGTGGATCTTAGATACGCCGTGGAATGCGACGACCAAAGTGTCTATTAATCTAGATAAAGCCAAAACGGTATTAGACGAAGATCATTATGGTCTAAAAGATGTGAAAGACCGTATCTTGGAGTACCTCGCCGTACAATCACGCGTGAAAAAACTGCGTGGTCCGATTCTATGCCTCGTCGGTCCTCCAGGTGTCGGTAAAACCTCATTGGGTGAGTCAATTGCCCGTGCAACGGGACGTAAGTTTGTGCGTATGGCGCTTGGCGGCGTCCGTGATGAAGCCGAGATTCGTGGTCATCGCCGCACCTATATCGGTGCGATGCCAGGTAAAATCGTCCAGTCATTGGCCAAAGTAGAAGTCAAAAACCCGCTATTCTTGTTGGATGAAATCGATAAGATGGCGCAAGACTTCCGTGGTGATCCAGCGTCGGCATTGCTTGAAGTATTAGACCCATCACAGAACGATACTTTTAACGACCATTACTTAGATATGGACTTAGATCTATCGCAAGTGATGTTTATCTGTACTGCCAACAGCATGGATATTCCTCCTGCCCTGCTTGACCGTATGGAAGTCATTCGTCTGCCGGGTTATACCGAAGAAGAAAAGGTCAATATCGCGCAGAAGTACCTGGTACCAAAAGCAATTAAGCAAAATGGTCTCAAAGAAGGTGAGATTGAGATTGTTGAGGCGGCATTACATAGTATCGTCCGTAGTTACACGCGTGAAGCAGGTGTGCGTAACCTTGAGCGTGAAGTCAATAAAATCTGCCGCAAAGTAGTTCGCGGTTCAGTTGAAAACCACGGCGCGCGTGCTCCGAAAAAAGCGGAACGTCAGCTCGTCACAGTTGATGACAAGAACATTGATGACTATCTAGGCGTGCATCAGTATGACTACGGCCTAGCAGAAGAAGAGCCTGAGATCGGTCGTATCACTGGTCTGGCGTGGACACAGGTCGGTGGTGAGCTGCTCACTATTGAAGCGGTCGCTATGAAAGGTAAAGGCGAACTTAGCTTTACCGGTTCACTAGGAGATGTGATGAAAGAGTCGATTCGTGCGGCTATGAGCGTGGTACGTGCTCGCGGTGAAAGCCTCGGTATCGATTACGAGACGGTCAAAACCACGGACATTCACGTGCATATGCCAGAAGGCGCGACGCCAAAAGATGGTCCTTCTGCTGGTGGTGCATTAACGACAGCATTGGTATCTGCAATGACGGGGATTGCTATTCGTCCAGATATCGCGATGACAGGTGAGATTACCTTGCGTGGTAAGATCCTACGTATCGGTGGTCTCAAAGAGAAGCTACTTGCAGCGCATCGCGGCGGCATCAAGCACGTCTTGATCCCAGCAACCAATGAGCGTGATTTGGCGGATATCCCTGATAACGTCAAAGAAGGTTTGACCATTCAACCAGTCGCTACGATTGAAGAGATATTAAAGGTTGCCTTGGTCAGTATGCCAAAGCCACTGAAGCCTGCAAAAGTAACGGTTGATAAAACCTCAGGTAAAGCGCTACATAACTAATTGCGTATTGGTTAGTTAACTCGAAAAAGCAAAAAGCCGCTCATCACAATGATGGGTGGCTTTTTTATGCTTATTAGCCGTTCGTTTACTAATAGCTTATTCATTACCAACTCGTGTTTTTTGAGTAGTCCAATGTATTTTGTTATTCAATTAATTTCGTAAGTTTTTTGTGCCATCTGATTTTGTAAACCCATACGAAACTTACATATATTAACTGATTGTTGCGCATTTGATGAATAACTACAAGCATCGCTTGGCTATACTGACCCTGTTGTTAACGAATATTGATACTTGTTTTAATACAAAAACAGTTCTGAATATTTGTAACTTTGACGACAGCTACAATGACGATAATTACAATAATGAATAAAACAATCGGAGATAATAATGAATAAGACAATGCTAGCAAGTGCCCTACTATGTGGATCAGCGTTGGCGATGACTGGTTGCCAAACGGTACAAGACCAAATGCAAACGGGTAACCCTTTGGCGCAGCCTACCCTAAAATCAACCATCAACACAGTAAGCGGTGACAAAAAAGAAGTCGGCCAAGTCTTTCTACGTCCTGTCGATGGCGGTGTACAGGTCTATGGTAAGCTAATGAACTTACAACCAGGCCAAACAGTCGCGCTCCATATTCATGAAACAGGCAGCTGTGCCGACATGGGTAAAGCGGCAGGTGGCCACTTCAACCCTGACAACAACCCACACTCTAATCCAGATGATATGAATGGTCATGCAGGCGACTTGCCTAACTTGACAGCCAATGAAGACGGCGTCGCTACTATTAATTATGTAAACAAAAAGATCACTGCTGATGAAGCAGGTAAATATAGCGTCAATCGCTTAGCCTTTATCGTTCATGCTGGTACTGATGACTATACCAGCCAGCCAGCAGGTGATGCAGGCGATCGCGTTGCTTGTGGTATTATCGAAAAGAACTAATAGCATCTACACTTAGCTATTATGGATAGCACAAAAAGACCTCTTAGCATCTAAGAGGTCTTTTTTATGCTCGATAGAAAAACTTATTCTTCTACCCACTCGCCTTTACGCCAGTACACACCCCAGCGTGTGGCTTTGCCATTCTTTTCAGAGCCGATATACTGCTCTTTTTTCTTACGTGACCAGCGCAAAATAGTTGGATTACCATCTGGATCTTCATCTGGCCCTGCGAACAGATACTGGAACTTATCTTCCATTTTATCTTTAACATCGCGTAGCTCAGCAAGCTTTGGTGCGCGGGTCTCACGCACTTTTGGGAACTTAGAAGCCGCAAGGAACATGCCAGCCGCCCCTTCACGCAAGATGAAGTAATCATCATGCTTGGTCGACTTGAGCTCTGGCAGATGGATTGGATCCATACGCGGCGGCGCAGCTTCGCCTGTCTTTAGTACCTTGCGTGTGTTGTCGCAATTCTGACAAGCAAAGTAAGGACCAAAGCGACCTGTCTTTAGCTCCATTTGCCCATCACACTTGTTACAGTCGATGGTTGGCGCATCTGAGCCGGGTACTTCAAATTTACCTTCTTCTAGGATGTATCCATCGCAATCAGGATTGTTGCCACAAATGTGTAATTTGAGACCACCATCAACGATATAACCATTCATCGCTGTGCCGCATTTTGGACAGCGTTTTTTCTCCATCAAATCTTTAACTTCTGCCGCTTCATCATCACCTTCTGGATCATCCAAGTTGGCAAACGCTTCAACAGGCATCAAGTTTTTGGTGCCTTTACAGCGCTCTTTTGGCGGCAAGTTGTAGCCCGTACAGCCTAAGAATACACCAGTTGAACCTGTACGCAGCTGCATCGGACGATCACAAATATCACAGTGAACATCTGGCACATCAGTTGGATCATTTGGACGCATACCGTCTTTTTCTTTGGCACGCTCAAGCGTTGTTTTGAACTCGCCATAGAAATTATCGAGCACATCTTTCCAATCTTGATCACCTTCTGCCACATGATCGAGCTTGTCTTCTAACGCCGCAGTAAAGGTATAGTCCATTAAGTCTGGGAAGCTAGCCGTCAATCTATCCGTGACGATATCACCCATTTTTTCGGCAAACAGGCGCTTATTCTCAAGCTTCACATAACCGCGATCTTGAATGGTTGAGATGATTGAAGCATAAGTCGATGGACGACCGATACCTTTTTTCTCAAGCTCCTTGACCAGACTCGCTTCGGTATAGCGCGGCGCAGGCTTGGTAAAGTGCTGACTTGGATCTAGTTTATCTAGGTTTAACTTATCGCCTTTTTTGACATCGGGCAATAAGGTATCGTCAGTCTTGGCTGGTGGCATCACTTTTGTATAGCCATCAAATACCATGGTACGACCACGGGCTTTTAGCTCGACATTATCGGCACCAACAAACAGGTTCACTGATAGATATTTGGCAGGTAGCATCTGACACGCCACAAACTGACGCCAGATCAGCTCATATAGACGAATGGCATCGCGCTCCACGCCTTTTAGCTGCGTTGATTTCATGTTGACGTTAGAGGGACGAATCGCTTCATGCGCCTCTTGTGCGCCTTGCTTGTTGCCATAGAAGTTTGGCTTTTCTGGCACATACTTTGCGCCATAGCTGTCTTCGATATGACCGCGGACCGCAGCAAGTGCATCACCAGACAAGAATGTCGAGTCGGTACGCATATAAGTAATATGCCCCGCTTCATACAGACGCTGCGCCAAAATCATGGTCTTTTTGACAGAGAATCCCAAACGCGTACTGGCGGCTTGCTGCAAAGTTGAGGTGATAAAAGGTGCGCTTGGACGCGACTGCGTTGGCTTCTCTTCACGCTCTTTGACAATAAAGTCACTGGCTTTGAGTATCTCTAAGATTTTATCGGTCTGCTCTTTATTGCCAAGCTTTAAGGTTTTGCCGCTTTGCTTGGTCGCCTCTAAGCGTATGCCGATTTGTTCAGCGTCTGAGGTTTTTTTGGCTTTGTCATTAGCAATATGCGTATCCGCATGAATCTGCCAGTACTCTTCTGGAATGAACGCGCGAATCTCATGCTCACGCTCAACGACCAAACGCATAGCGACTGACTGTACACGACCTGCTGATAGTCCGCGAGCAATCTTTTGCCATAACAGTGGCGATACCATAAAGCCAACCACACGGTCTAAGAACCTGCGCGCTTGCTGCGCGTTCACACGGTCAATATCGAGCTTCGATGGTTGTTTAAAGGCATTTTGGATGGCAGATTTGGTAATCTCATTAAACACCACGCGCTGGTATTTGCTATCAGCACCGCCGATGACTTCTTTTAGATGCCAAGCAATCGCTTCCCCTTCTCTATCCATATCCGTTGCTAGATAGATTTTGTCAGCGTCTTTGGCGAGTGCTTTGAGCTCTTTAATGACTTTGGTTTTGTTGGGCAGGACTTCATAGACAGCTGCCCAGTCGTGCTCTGGGTCTACGCCCATACGGCGTACCAGCGCTTGCTGTGCTTTTTCTTCTTTGGTCAGACTGTCATCTTTTTTAGCAGTCGTCGCTTTCTTTGCGCTCTTACTTGCACTGACTGGCAAATCGCGGACGTGACCGATACTTGAACGTACGACAAAGTCATTACCAAGGTATTTATTGATCGTTTTTGCCTTGGCTGGTGATTCTACGATTACCAAAGACTTGCCCTTTGGGCTATCAGCAGTCGATGCTGCGGCTTTTTTGGTTGTGGTTTTTGCCATATTTGACGACACCATAATATAAGTAGATTAAAAGTAAATTTAGCAGCACAGCGATTTATGGAAGCGGATACTCATAGTTTTGCTATGGTTCAGCGATTTATAGTAATAAGTGCTGCTAATAAAAAAGGTTATAAAACAAATTATAACCATAAAATAAAGATATAGTTATAAAGACGTTACACTGCTAAGCGTCAAAATGTCAACTTTAAATAAATTGAATATGACGAATCGCATATATATTGCTCTTAATGGAGACAAACAAATGCTTTACTAGGTTTATGACTGCTGCTGCATTTGTAATGCCCATTTTTCAAGGTTTGCTTTGAGCACTAGCAGATCTGCCTCAATCATTTTTTGCTGGTACGCAGGATTGGATGATGGACGCACATACGCAACGTCTTCCCAATAGATGACAATACTATTCGCTTTGGTCAATAGCCCTTTAACAAACGGCTCAATACTTACTGGCAAATCTAATGACGCTTTGTCCAGACTAAAATTGGTCTTACTGACCGTTACTTTCTTGCTTTGAGTGGCGCGAATGGCACTTGGAACAGTTAGTATCTTGTCGTCAGTACTGGTATCGACAAAGCTGCTGTCTGGGCGCCACTGTCCGTCAATCACCTGATAACGGGTGTGCGGCAGCTTGGTCTCTTCTAATATCAGGCAATACTGCCCCAGCATACCGCGACCATACTCATTATCCTTCCCCTTTATCCAATCAGGACAAGTAACAAGTTTTGGGTTTAACTGTAACCGACGCGCGGTCATACGCAGCTTATCCAAACGCTGATCGATACCGTTCGGTTTGAGCGCCATCATACTCCCTAATACGAATAGTACAATGACAATACCAATCAATGTTCCCATGATGCTCTGACCTTTTGACTAAATAAAAGTGAAGCTAAACACTATAAGTGTACCTACCGCGACTGCTCGCTACTGTCTGTGCAAAGCGTAAAAACTATTGTCTTATAAATAGTGAACGCACAAGCAATGTAGTACTGTTTTACCTGCTCAATACCGAATAACAGATAAGGGTATAGCAAGGCTTATAATGAGCCCAAACCCTGAGAAATCAAGCATAGTAGCTCATCCATGGCGCAACAGACAGCGTTACGCCTCACTGCCCACTCATTAATTACGCTGTTAAATCAAAAACTTAACGTATGCAATTAGATGCATCATAGTCCCATGCAAAAACCAGATACAAAACATGATCGGCGCAAAAAAGTGCTATGATAAACCATAATTTTAAACGCGCGCAGGTTTATTATGAATAATCTTATTAAGTCAAACTCATCAAGTACTTATAGCCCAAATAAACTGGCGGGTAAGATTTTTAGCAAAACGGGTATTAGCCTGTCATTGCTCGGTGCCGTTGTACTGACACTATCGGGCTGTGCCACCACCCAAAGCCTGACGCCCCAACAATGTCAAAGCAGTAATTGGCAGGACGTTGGTTATGCTGATGGTCTACAAGGGCGCTCAGGCGCTTACTTTGGTCACTATACCAACAGCTGTGCTAGCGTAGGCGGCGCTAGCCCCAACCGCATACAGTGGGAACAAGGACGACAGCAAGGGCTCAAAAACTACTGTACCGAGCTAAACGCCTATAAGATTGGCCGCGAAGGCTATGATTGGCAGCCTGTCTGTCCACTAGAGGGTATCGAGAAATTAGAAGAGGCTTACTCTCAAGGGCGCTACTACTATATTCGTCAGCGCGATCTAGACTACTTGCGATCGCCTTACCCATTTGGCTATGGACATGGGGTCTTCGGCTACGGCTATCGCCCATTTGGTTATGGCTGGTAAATGGCTAGTAAAAAGAAAACCTCACTGATGACTTAATTTGAGGTTTAAGTCGTCAATGAGGTTGGAGAAAAACTTATTATTTTAATTGTTCTTTTTATTGCGGTTATGGTCGTTCTACTGATTGGCTTTTTGTTCTATCTAGCCCGCTTTTTGCTATAGCTATGTGATTTGTCACTAAACACTTCGGCATCGATACGGCACTTTATTATCGACATTGTTTTATAGATATTGCGCCTTATAGACATCATGAGCCACAACTATGATTCACAAATAGCTATAGCTTTTGTGAGCATAATAGCCCTTATAAGTATAGTGTCTACTTCCTACCTGCCACTATTGAGCACCAAGACTATTCATTGACGAAAGCAATTTTGGTCAGTCCAGCGTTACTTGCCGCTGCCAAGACTTGAGCGACCGTATCGTATTTGCCTTCTTTATCTGCACGCAACTGTACTGGGGTATCTTCGTCGGTTGCGCCTTGCTGTTGTAGACGCGTCTCTAGCGCTTGCATACTGATTGGGTCGCTATCCCAAAATAGTCCTGCATCCTT
The DNA here is from genome assembly GCF_052258185.1 of Psychrobacter sp. T6-6. Classification (NCBI taxonomy): domain Bacteria; kingdom Pseudomonadati; phylum Pseudomonadota; class Gammaproteobacteria; order Moraxellales; family Moraxellaceae; genus Psychrobacter; species Psychrobacter sp. T6-6. The sequence goes on along the minus strand of NZ_JBQQEX010000003.1, from coordinate 346,031 downwards.
ATCAATACTGATCTGAATGGCTTCTGGCGGGGTCTGACTGACCTCAGCGCTGGTTTTTGGCAAATCTAAAGGCACCGTCGGGTTCAGTACGGTTGCGGTCAATAAAAAGATAATCATCAATACCAGCATGATATCGATGAGCGGGATGAGGTTCATCTCATCCATGCTGCGTACATCATCATCACCCAATTGAAATGCCATAATTATTCTCAATACTTGTGTTTATTTTCATACTGCTAAAAGGCTGCGCCGTACTTATTCGCTGTTTAGCATTTGTGCTTTACACCCAAATACCGCGCTGCTTTCACATCTCTATCCCGTATCTCAATACTTCTTATAGCTGTTCTGGCACTGAGCTATTGTAGTGATTGGTTTGCTGATCGTTGGTTGCTGTTTCGATCGTATTTGAGCGACTGGTTTTTGCGGCTTGCACTGATGTTACGCTAGCATTCGTATCGGCAGATACTGCCAGTAGGTCATGTGCTCTATCGTTGGCTTGATACATGATGCGGCGATTGATCCGTACCGCTACGTTATAAAATATGACAGCTGGAATGGCGACAGCGATACCTAGACCCGTCATGATCAGTGCCTCACCAACAGGTCCTGCAACTTGTCCTAGTCCTGCCTGCCCACTCATGCCAATATTGTGTAGCGCATGAAAGATACCCCATACGGTCCCGAACAGCCCAATAAATGGGGCGATGGCGGCTGTTGTACCAAGAATAGGTAAACCACGCTCGCTAGCAAAACGATAGCGGCCTATGTGCTTGAGCAGTGTCTGCTCAGTAATCAAACGTCGAGCCGCCGAATCAGAGCCGACCAAGTCAGCTTGCCTAGCTTGCAACTGTTGGCTCAAGTCGTCTGCCACACTGCTTGCCAATTTGCGGCTTTGCAGCACACGTACGATACCCGTCACCCAAGAGAGAATAGATAACGCAAGCAACAAAAAGAACAATGTTTTTGTCACCATGTCACTGATTTGCCAGTATTGCATAAAGTCCATGTCAGACTCCTTAATGTGTAATGCAAGCACATGCTACTGAGATAAGTATCATGTTTAGTCTTATTATGAAAGATTATCAATAAATACGTTGTTATAAAATATAAACCATCAAGGAACCGCGTAGCTGATCGGCAAGGTTACATTACCCACGACCGGTACACCATTCTTGGTAAAGGGTTTGAACTTGCCAGAACGTACCTGACGCTGGGCTTCTCGATCTAGCAGTGAGTTACCTGATGACTGAGCAACGCTAACACTGTCTATCCCGCCTTGCTTATTGACTCGCAATACTAGAACCACGTTGAGTGTATCTCCTGATCGGGCGCGACGTGCCGCACGCTCAGGGAAACTAAAGTTCGGGGCAGACGCCCAATTGGCCGCGCTAGCAGTAAAGCTCACTGGCTCATTACTCTGAGCTGCAGCTTCTGCCTCGGCTTTCGCTCGTGCAGCCGCCTCTGCTGCATCTTTAGCAGCTTTTGCTTGTGCAGCGGCTTTGGCATTTGCAACTCTTCTGGCTTCTTGGGCAGCTCTCGCGGCTTTGAGCTCAGCTTCTTTGAGTTTAGCCTTTTCGATTTCAGCCGCTTTTGCTTCAGCGTCTTGAGCGGATTTTTTTGCTTGCGCGGCAGCTTCTTTGCGACGTTCATCAGCAGCTGACGTATCAACTATCGGTTCTGGGCTTGTCTTTTTTGGCACTGCTTGTTCTGGCAGAGGTTTTTGACTGCTGTCAGGAGCATTCTGCTCTGTTGCGATAACAGGCACCGCTTCAGTTGCTTTCTTTTTCACAACAGGTTCTATGGGTGTCTCGACACGCTGTTTGGGCGGCGTCTCAGTTTTAGGCAGTGTTGTAGACTGCGGTTCTACTGTTGGTTGCGCTGGTTTTTGGACGCTGACTTCTTGTGGCAATACTTCAGCTTTGGGCGCTGCACTTTTGGTAGGTAACGTCACAAACTGAATTTCAACAGGTGGTGTCTCTGTTTCTGGCTCAGGTTTTATTGTAGGCGTTTTTATGGTTACCAATGCAAATGCTGTCAGCAGATGTAACCCTACCACTGTGATGATGGCTAACAGTATCGATCTGATTGGCGGCGCGTCTAACTCTGTTGAACTCATAACAGCCTAATATTTATTGTCCAAGACGGAATGGCGTAGATAATAATGCAAACGATAATTATTATCAATAATAATTTACAATATTTTCTCCTCAGAGCCATATCCATTAAGCTCTCTACACGCCGCCCTATAATTGACTGAAGCATTTACTTTGACTATGTACTGCAGTTATATCCAACCTTGAGTAAGCAGATACCCCTATCGGAACGTGACATTAGCAGCTCACTTTTTGGGCAGCTGCCTATTCTTTAGGCAATCATTTATTGGTAATAAAAACCATTATCATTATCATTTTTATTGATAATGAGTCTCAATTAATTTATCATAACGGCTGTTTTATTATCCATATATTTTCGTAAGACGATAAATGTAACTATGCTCAATTTATAACAACAATATTAAGTAAAGAAATTGAGTAGAGATAGGAACAGGTACGCTATTGGGAAATTTTGAGTCTACGCCCAGTAGTGACTTGTTATTGTTCTATATTTTTATTAGTCAATAATCATTATTATCTCACTAAAAAATCACCCAAACACCTGATATCCCGAGTTCATTATGTCTATTAGTTCACTATCAACACGCCCTACCAGCCCTTTTTTTAAACGTCCCTTATTGACAGCTATGATAACCGCTTTAGTCGCGACTCTCAGCGTGACAGGTTGTAGCTCAAACGAAGCCAATGATTCTGAACCAGCCGATGCCAACACTGCCAACCAGACGGCTGATGAATCATCAAATGTCGCCAGTAATGATGCGGTCTCTGCCGAAAAGATTACGGTAAATACCGTAAAAGGCGATGTCGAGATGCCCATCAACCCATCACCACTCGTCGTGTATGACATGACGTTGATGCAAGATTTGGCAGCATTAGATGTGGCTGTTGACGGGATGCCTGGCGGGATGCTTTTGGATAACCTACACTCCGACACGCAGCCTGAACCAAAATCAGTTGGTACGGTGTTTGAGCCAGATCTTGAAGCATTGAATGCGATGCGCCCGCAAGCTATTTTGGTTGGCTCACGTATGGCAGAAAAATACGATGAGTTATCAAGTATCGCGCCGACGTTGGATATGAGTATTGATACAGCCAATATCTATGAGTCCAGTAAGCAGCGCCTGCATGACTTGGGTGCTTTGTTTGGTAAAAGCGATCAGGCGGCCAAACTACAACAAAACATAGATGACCTCATCGACGAGACCAATAGCCTCACCGAAGAAAACAAAGGTACTGGTCTGGTCGTTATGGTTAATGGCAACAAGATGTCTGCTTATGGCGACAAGTCTCGCTATGGCTTTATCCATACTGTGCTAGGCGTACCAATGGCAGACAACCAAATTGCTGATGCGCCTCATGGTCAGCCAATATCTTTTGAATACTTACAAAAAGCCAATCCAGATTGGTTGTTTGTCATCGACCGTAGTGCGGCAATTGGCGAAGACGGTATTGGTGCCAAAGCCGTATTGGACAATCCATTGGTCGCCCAAACCAATGCGTGGAATAAGCAGCAGGTAGTCTATCTCAGCCCAGACTCTTACCTTGCGTTTGGTGGCTACTATCAATGGATGCAAGATCTGACCACTATTAAAGGTGCTTTTGCTAGCGCCAAATAACGGTTAATTAGACGTTCACCTTCGATCAGTCGTCCATGTTCAGTCAGTCACTAATCATAATCACTAAGCATAGTCACTGTAATGATCTTTTATTTTTTAGCCAGTAGAGATTATGTCGTTATTTTCACACCGTACTCACGCTAGGCTCAAACCTAACACTTCTTTGCCAACATCATCTTGGCAAAGAAATGCCAGCCATAACCTAGGCACAGAAGATCGACGTGCTGCCATACCGCCATGGTTAATAAATACCGCAAGCCTCATTGTTATGGGGCTTTTGGTGCTAATGAGCTTATCTATTGGGGTGGCGGACTTTTCGTGGTCAGGTATTTTGCAAAGCATCATTAGCCATAGTGCCAACTCTGACAGTTCACTGCTAATGGTCAGCCGTATACCACGCACCATTGCGATTATCTTGACTGGTGTTGCGATGGCTGTGGCTGGGATGATCATACAGGTGGTCCTAAAGAACCGTTTTGTAGAGCCGTCTATGGTTGGTGCCACCCAAAGTGCGGCGCTTGGTTTATTGGTGGTCAGTCTGCTATTTCCTGCCAGTGCACTCATCATAAAAATGGGCGTGGCGACTATTGCCGCTGTAGTCGGCATGATGCTTTTTATGCTACTGATTCATCGTATACCGCCGACTGATTTTTTGATGATTCCGCTGATTGGGATTGTCTTTGGCGGCATCATTGAGGCGGTGACGACATTCATTGCTTATCAAACTGAATCGCTACAGATGCTCAGCGTGTGGCAGTTTGGTGATTTCTCAGGCGTATTGGCAGGTCGCTATGAGCTGCTATGGCTGACAGGCGGTCTGTGTGTGCTCGCTTATATTATCGCAGACAAACTAACCATCATCGGTCTAGGCGACAATATCGCACTGAACCTAGGTATCAGCAAGCGGCAGGTCACATGGATCGGCGTGGGAATGGTCGCGATGATGAGCGCTGTTGTCGTCGTGACTGTCGGTATGATTCCTTTTATTGGCTTAATTGTACCCAACATCGTCAGCCGTCTGATGGGTGATAAGTTACGTCGTAGCTTACCAGCCGTTGCCCTACTCGGCGCTTCAGCGGTATTGCTGTGCGATATTATCGGTCGCTCTATTCGCTATCCGTTTGAGGTCCCTGTCGCCACGGTCTTTGGCGTGGTGGGTACGGTGCTGTTTTTGTGGTTGTTATTACGTGCGCCATCTGAGCGATAGCGGATTTAATACTAAGTGCTCAATGCCTTAAAAGCTGAATGACCATCGCTTATTTTTTATTACTAGACAGGCTTGGCACCATAGGATTTTGTATGTTCTCATCGACTAAGCTTACTTCCACCAAGACTGATGCTACCAAAACTAGCGTCGCGATAGATAATTCATCTTTAGCAAACGGTCAGTATTCAGCCGCTGCACAAGGTCAGTTGGCAAAATTTTGGGCATTCATAGCGGCGCATCCAAAGTCTATAGCAGCTGTCACCCTACTGATCTCCATAACTTTATTTTTGACGTTGAATGTTAATGGCTACTGGGATTTTGCGCTACCACTACGGGGCAAGAAACTGTTGGCATTGATGGTGGTTGGCTATGCCATTGGCGTATCAACCTTGCTGTTCCAGACATTGACGCATAACCCTATTTTAACGCCTTCCTTACTTGGGTTTGACTCACTCTACGTACTGCTGCAAAGCTTGCTAGTGTTTTTTTTGGGTGCGATTAGTTTTACCAGTCTTGACCCTATCGCCAAATTTACGCTAGAGATTGTCCTAATGTTTGGGGCGTCTTTGTTATTATTTAAGCTACTATTTTCTAAGAGCAGTCAGGATTTGACGCGCTTGATACTGGTGGGTGTTATCTTTGGTGTGTTGTTTCGCAGTTTATCAGCGCTCATTGCACGGCTGATAAACCCCGATGACTTTATAGTCGTACAGTCTGCCAGCTATGCTCAGTTCAACACGGTCAATCCACAACTGCTTGGCATTAGCCTGATTATCTGTGCCATCATGGCAGTATTTGTCTGGCGCTGGCGCTATCAGTGCGATGTCCTGATGCTCGGTCAGTCGCAAGCCATCAATCTTGGTATTAATTATCAACGTCTGGCATTCGGTTTATTAACTATCATTGCCGTACTGGTCGCTACTGCCACCGCATTAGTCGGTCCAGTGACTTTCTTTGGGCTATTGGTCTGTGCGCTGACCAATCGTATGGCTCGTCATATGTATCATAGTGAGCGGCTAATCCTGGTTAGCTTGGTTGCTATGATTTGCTTGGTACTGGGGCAGACTATTTTTGAGCAAGTGCTAGACATGGCAGGCGTATTGTCCGTCGTCATAGAACTGGCAGGTGGCTTGATGTTCTTGGCATTGATATTTATGTCTCAGCGCCGTACGTCCTGATCGATTAGCCAGCATTATTATTTAAAGCTCATACAAGACCTTTTTGAGATAAGACGCATTATGATTCGACTAAATAACATCTCTCACCATATTGGTAAGCAGCAAATCCTACATGACATCACGCTGTCCTTGCCTACTGCGCAGGTCATTGCGTTGATTGGCCCTAACGGTGCGGGCAAATCGACATTGTTTTCGGTGATGGCGCGCTTGCAACCACTACAGGCTGGACAAGTAAGCTTTGGCGAGCATGATATTGCCAGTTGTCAGGCGCGTACGCTTGCCAAGACCGTCGCTATGCTTGGACAAGACAATCAAGTACAAGGACGCCTGCGCGTACACGAGCTGTTGATGTTTGGTCGTTACCCTTATCATCAAGGACAACCAACCGCAGACGATGTGCAAAAAGTCCAAGAGATCCTCGAACGCTTTGAGCTTGAGCCACTTGCCGAGCGTTTTTTGTCAACGCTATCAGGTGGACAGCGTCAGCGCGTACTCATTGCCATGATTGTCTGTCAAGATACACCCTATTTGCTACTTGATGAGCCACTCAACAACCTAGATATGTATCATGCTGGTCGCCTCATGCGCGAGCTGCGCACACTTAGCCATTCTCAGCAAAAAACCGTAGTAATCGTCCTGCATGATATCAACCAAGCGGCGCAGTTTGCCGATACGGTGGTTACGATAAAATCAGGTCAAGTGACTGCTATAGGTCGTCCTGCTGAGGTCATTACCCAAGAGACAATGAAAGATCTGTACAACGTTGATGTTACGGTCCTAAACCATCAAGGTCGCCCCGTAATTGTTGATACAGTTTAGAGACTGGTAGTTGATTGTTTAGAGACTAGTAGTTGATTGCTCAGTAATCAGACGGCTCGATATCCTGTCAGTACGCATACCGCTACATCTGTATCGGCATTATATTTAGCCTATCAAACGTACTGACATATCTCAGTGATAACCACTATCTACTTTTTTGCAATGCTTTTAAGCGCTGTCGTCGACCTTTCCACCACAGATAGACGCCTGTCACTGATAGTACTGCTACGGCCAGTCCAATCATCGCCAAGAATACTTGATACAGTCTATGTCCCCAGCTTTGACCGATATGTCCCATATGCAGGGTAGATAACCATTGGTCTGCCTTAGTACCAAAGGTAGTTTGATACCCAAAATTGACACGCTCAACCTTGCCTGTCGCCGCATCAACCGTGATAGATGACGCCCCACCTTTTTCACCAATATCTTTATTTGTTTTAAAGCGCATTTGCCATTGTTTGTCTTCTTCAACCCAGCGGATACCTAATAGCTGCTGTACCAATACACCATTCTGCTTAGCAGCTATCTCGGCTTGCGTGCTTAGATAGGCAATGCTATTGGACTTGCTGACAACTTGCGTGCTTATATTCGCGTCATTTGTACTATTGCTAACAGGGGTATTTGAATTTGCCATTCTCTCTGTTCTACCCTGCTGCTCCGCTGATTTGTTCTGCTCAGGCTTAAAGGTTGGTCGGCCCTCTCTTGGTGTTAGCCCGACCACGGCTTGCATCACTGGTTGATAGACGGATTTTAGATTAAAGCCGACGCTCGACCATGCAATGACGAACAACATGACCCAAAGCCATAAACCAAAAGCATGGTGCAAATCATAATTGAGCTTAAAAGTATTGGTCTTGCGACGAATCTTCCAAGCAGGTAGCCAACGCTTAAGGAATGACGCCCGTTTTTTATTGGAAGGCGGCTTGTTTTTGGATGGTTTGATGGCTCGTGGAAAGGTCAGATAAAAGCCAATAAAGCAGTTAATCGTCCAGACCAATGAGACAATACCCAGCACCCATTTGCCAATATCACCAAGCAGTAAGTCGCGGTGCAACCAAAACACCTTCCACATGGTGTTGTTCCATGCCCATGCATCTTTGTCACGCGTGCCAATGATATCGCTGGTATAGGGATTGATATACACTTCTTGGAATGCTGGTTTTGGTTTATTACCGCCCTTGCCTCGGCTCCTATCCACCGAAAACACCACCGCTTTATTGGGTTCTATAGATGTGGGCATACTGGAGAATTTTTGTGCGGGGTAGCTCGCTACAACCTTGTCATGCAGCGCTGCGATAGACAGAAGCGGTGACTTTTGGGCGTCGATACTGACCAGCTTGCGATTGAATACATCATCAAGCTCATGATGAAACGCCAGTAATGTCCCAGTGATGCTGGCAATGATCAAAAAGGCTGCCATAGCAAGCCCAGTATAACGGTGAATCCATAAACAGACTTGGCGCGGATTGAGTGAAGTCATGGGTCTTGGTTCTTTATTCATATAATATTTTAGTAGGTACTTATCAATAAGTGCTTATCAATGAGCATTTGTCAGTAGGCACTTATCAGTGAGTGTTTATTAGAAAATACGTCATCGCTGTTGTGATAATTTAAAAGCTAACCACAATAAAAAGTCAGCTCCCATATATAGACAGCTGACTCTATTGATACGATTAGATTTATCTTAAATTAAACCAGATAAGTGAGATTAGAACTGATACGTTAATGAGGTTTTGATGTTGCGTCCCATCTCAAAGTCAGTATAGTCATCATCTATAGAGTTACGTGATGCATGGCTGGCATAGGTCTCATCAAAGATATTGTATACCCCAAGCGTGGCTTTTAAGCCTTCAACTTGAGTTGGTGTATAGCTCATAAAGATATCATGCACGTCATAGTTTGGTTTTTCGTTGTCATCGCCCGCGGTGTTCGGCGTCACTGAGGCGACGTAAGTGCTGCGCCAGCCAAGCTCAGTAGTCTCAGTTGGTGCATAGCCAAGGTTGACCATATACTTGTCACCAGACTCAGAGCCACTACCACTCACTGAAGTGATGTTGTAACCAGTCTCCTCGCCCTTGCTGCGTGCACGCGCATAGCTTAGACCCATATTGAAGTTATCTACTCTATAATCCGCTGATAGCTCCACGCCCTTTATTTTGAAATCTTCGTCGTTATTAATAACCCCTTGGCAACTGCCGTTTAATTGTCCAGTCGCACAATCTAAGCCAACTCGTCCATTACCAGCGCGTACAAACTCGATGTAGTTTTCGATATTGGTTTCAAAGTACTTACCACTTAATTTTAGCGAATCATTGGCTGTCGTTAGACCACGCAAAGTCGTTGCGATACCGACTTCGGCATTGTCGCCTTCTTCTGCTTTTAGATCATCATTGACATAGGTGCCAGCGCCATCAGTATTGAAGATCGTTTGGCTCAGATCTGGACCGTTAAATAACTGGGTATAGCTTGCAAATAGCTGGGTGCGCGGTGCGATCTCATAGCTAGCAGCCAATGCGCCAACGACATTGTCATAAGTCTTGCCTGCCGATACAAACTCAGGAGACTCGTAGCGGTCGTAACGGACACCTGGCGTTAAGCTAAGTTTGCCGATTTGCCATTGGTCTTCTAGGTATACCGATGTGTTGGTTGCTTCATCGGTACTAGCATCTGCAAAGTCTCGTGACATCTCAGATTCTTTTTTGTAATGCTCAACACCTGCAATTAGCTTATGAGTGCCTTTGATACCATCAATGATGCTGCTATCGACAATACTGGTGTTTTGTACTTTCCCGCCAGTGGTTTTGACCTCTGCATCAAACTCGAACCCAGGCTCACCATCAGAGTTACGTAAGATCTGCGTGCTGGTCTGATAGACATTAGTGTCTATATCAACCAATTGATTGGCAGGGTTATAATTATGATCGAGCGCGTAAGTGTCGCGTTTTACTTCTTGCGGCAGGATTGGGTTCCAACCGCCAGCAGGGAAATCTGGACGTAATGGAAATAGCCCTTTGTTTTCGGTACGGCTAAAGCTAGCGCCCACATGATGATCTTGGCCAACATATGCGCCTGCTTTTAGAAGGATGTTTTCGCCTTCACTGTCTTCGGTTTGGATTTTGCGGCCGCTACCATCTTCGCCAGCATTGGCATCACGCTTGCCATAATAAGCAAGTAAGTCGATGTTTTCTGTTGGAGCGCCATAAACGGTCGCTGAGGTCAACAGCTCATCGTTATTGCTGCCATATCCTGCGTGGATTTTGGCGCCTACTGTTTGACCAGGCTTGAGTAGATCTGCTGCATCGACGGTTTCAAAAGCAACCGCGCCGCCGATGGCATCGTTGCCAAGCGTTACTGAGTTATTACCTACTGACACTTCTGCTTGCTTGAGCAAGTCTGGATCGATAGTGACATCGCCCATATGGTAGAACAGCGCACCCTCTTGACGGGCACCATCGATAGTGACTTTTAGGTTGGTATCATCAAGACCACGCACACGTATGCGCTGATTGACCGATGAGGTACCGCCTACATCTACTCCTGGTACCACATCTAAAAAATCACTCAAATGACTTGCTTGAGCAGCTGGTGTGTAGTCATCTATATAGACAGAGTCCTCTTGCACACTATCACGTACTGAGCTATTGGCCGTTACGGTAATAGTCTGTAGTGTGGTATTTGGCATATCATCTGCCGTAGCGGCGTTGGCCGCTTGTGTCCACAATACCGCTGCCACGCCTACAGATAGCACAGTCAATGGGCTAGATAACTTTACTTCACGCATAACACACTCACTTTATTTTACTATTAGAATTTTTAAGCCGTCGATAAACGGTCTCTTATAAAACTGCTCTTGGGGGGTATATAAACTTGCATATATTTAAGCTAATACGCGAATAACATCATTAATGTTAATGATAATGATTAGCATTTAATTATTGAGGGGCATAATAACGAAGTATTAACAATTTGGCAATAATTAATGTGCAGAATTTACATGAATGACATTGGGCAAGGATAAACCTAAGATGGGAGGTTTCTATATCGGTTAGCACAGCGGTATCAACAGCTCGATTCACTATTCAATTCTATGCTTACTCATACTCACTTGGCTTTGATTGTTCAGCCTTCATTGCTTGGTTCTGATGACATTTGACAACGAGGAACAGCTCCGGACTGTATTGATGAATGACAGATTATATCGATGATATGATAGCAAGTTACCTAGCACTTGTTTTTCTTGTACTACTGTACTAGAATGCTGAAACAAGGCAGTTCTTTGCAGAATAGCTGCTTGACGAGCGCGCTGTCTCCTTTTTTGTTTAAGACTATTTACTATGACTACCGATCCTTATCAGAGCTTACTAACTCATTTGACAAACTGTACTGATAGCAAAGACATCGATAAGCTATTAAGTGCACTACTGACAAATAAAGAGCAACACGATATTGCCAATCGTATTCGTATTTTTGACTTGCTTGAGCAAGGCGTTACACAACGTGAGATCTCTGAGCAACTGGGCGTTGGTATTGCCACGGTCTCTCGCGGTGCTAGAGCCATGCAAAGCCATGATGTAAGCGCGTTACTTGCTACTCATAGAGCGCGCTCCTAAGCCACTACCTAGCGCATTTACTACTCTTTTACTAATTACCTTCTTAATAACTACTTTATTAATTGCCTAATCGACACCTATTTGATGAATTTCGGACTTTGTTATGACTTCTAGTACACTTGCACAAACCCAGCCTGCACCTATCGATATCCCTAGCAAACCAAAGCGCATTAAGCTCACACAGGATATTGACTTTTTTGCGTTATTTAAACGTATCGAGAGCGCGTTTGACACTTGTTATTTGCTCGAATCGTTGGGTGAAGACAGCCATATTTCACGCCATCATGCGATCGGCTTCAACCCTGTGACTACCATCGCAGCGTTAGACCGCCATACGCTTGCTATCACGGATAATAAAACAGCGACCACCACCAAGTATCAAACTGACAATCCTTATGAGCTGCTTCGCGCCATCACGCCGCAACATGTTATTGCCCGTGATCAGAGCGGCGGACTTGTCGGTTATTTGGGTTATGACTGTGTGAACTTTTTTGAGCCGAGTCTGACGGCAAAAGCCAGTGAAGACTTTGAGCCGTTTAAGTTTGGTGTGTATCTAGATGGATTGACGCTTGATAAGATGACAGGCGAGATTTTCTACTTTTATTATCCCACTGCACAGCAAAACAACCGTATCGAGCAGATCAAAGCGCTACTCGATGACCCAATTCCAAGTTATGAAGCGCCTACCGTTGAGTTCTTGGGCGATGGTATGAGCCAAGCAGAACATGCCAACGTCGTCATGCAAGTCAAAGAAGACATCATCTCTGGCCGTATCTTTCAGTGTGAAGTTGGGTTCAAATCCAAATATCGTATCGCTGGTGACAAGATGCCTATCTACGAAAAACTGCGTGCGGTCAATCCATCACCGCACATGTATTTTATGAAATTTACGCAGCAGTGCATCATTGGCGCGTCGCCTGAGCTGCTGTTCCGCTTACGTCAAGGCGAGATGGAAACCTATCCACTAGCAGGGACAGCTAAACGCGGCGTCGATGTAATAGAAGACCGTAAGCTTGCCCGCGCCCTACTCAACGATGACAAAGAAATCGCCGAGCACAATATGCTTGTCGATTTGCACCGTAATGATATCGGCCGTGTGGCGCGATTTGGTACGGTAAAAGTCCGTAGTCTCATGGATATCAAACGCTTCTCGCACGTACAGCATATCTCCTCTGAGATCGTTGGTATCTTGCATCCTGACGAAGATATGTTTAGCGCGCTTGCCAGCAATTTCCCTGCGGGCACACTATCAGGCGCACCTAAGGTAGAAGCCATCAAAGTCATCAATGAGCTAGAGCCAGATGGACGCGGTGCTTATGGCGGTGCGCTAGGATCATTCAACTTCAATGGCGATTGTATCTTTGCCATTCCTATTCGCAGTCTATTTATCAGCGGCGAGTCAGCCTACGCGCAGACATGCGGTGGCAATGTCTATGACTCAAATCCAGCCGATGAGTATCTAGAGATTCAGCGCAAACTGTCTGCGATGAAAGTCGTGTTAGACAGCTTTATGCAGCCGTAATCTTATCAAGCGTCATTCGCAAGTTGGCCCTATTTTACCCAGCTATATTTTTATAAAAGAGTTTATGTCCCATGAATGTTTTAATTATCGATAACTACGACTCGTTTACCTTTAATCTCTATCAGTATGTCGGCGAGATTTTGCAAACTTTGGACGGCAGCAATGAAGCCAAAGTCACTGTCAAACGTAATAACGAGATTACCCTAGCTGACGTACAAGCCATGAATTTAGATAGAATCATTATCTCACCCGGCCCTGGTTCGCCTGATGATCCAGCGTATTTTGGCATCTGTGCGGAAGTTATTGAGACATTGGGCAAGACAGTACCACTACTAGGCGTCTGCTTGGGTATGCAAGGCATTGCTCATGTATTCGGCGGTGATGTGATACGCGCCAGTGTGCCGATGCACGGCAAAGTATCCTCTATTCGTCATGATGGTACAGGTATCTATCAAGGCTTGCCGCAAGAGCTTGAAATCATGCGCTATCACTCACTGGTGGTAAAAGCAGACACCATTCCAGATTGTCTGACCATTACCTCAATCGTCGCCAATGATGAACGTGCGGAATTGAGCTTTGACGAGTCTGCGCTGACGGGCGATGAGATTATGGGACTGGCGCACAAAGACTATCCAATACAAGGCGTTCAATTCCACCCTGAATCCTTTGCCACTGAAGGGGCTAAGCGGTTGCTGAGTAACTTTTTATTGCAGGTGTAGACCGATATATCTATTGCTAGGTCTGTCTCAAGCCTAAATAAATACTGCTTATTATTCAGACGTATTGTGTTGCTCTTGAGCCTAGCTTTAGTGACTGCTGTCAGCTCGGCAGTAACGCCAGTACAAGCAAACTTCATCTTGGGTATGGATATCCAAGGTCAACGTCTAAATCTATATAAAGGCTGCAAAGAAAGGAATGTGACCTGTAGTGATATGCTACTGGTCGCGCCAGATCTGGGACGATTACTACAGACAAAGCAACTAGGGGAAAAGCTCGATGGCGCACCCTACTCGGTCAATCTGTCTCCTGCTAAAACCAAATATAGCTTATGTAACGATGGTATTACACCTTGCCAATTTCAGGATTATCGTTTTGAAGAAGAAGATCTCAACGGGTTTATAGATCCATCAAATCATGAGCTGTATTTATCCAGCAACTGGACGACAGATAACGATACTTTTACCTGCACAGAAAATACCACTTATTTACCATTGGTTTCGCAAACGGCGTTAATTGACGATAGCTACAACATATCAGATCAAACACTAAACAGCAGCTATGGCGTTGCACAGCGGGAGGCTTAACGTTTTTGTGATAAACAAACCTCAGCTGACCTCAAAAAAGAGTAGATTCAATGGATAAAGCCGCGAACAAAAAATTGCGGTGCTGATGCTAATCATTTGCCAAGGACTCAAGCCGAAAAAGTGTGCTTTATTCAGCAAAACACCCTACGGGTTCAAGCGTGGTTTTTGTGAATTGATTAAATGTAGCATGCCCCAGTAGCGACTGACTATCTTTTAGTGATAGACTGAGAGAACCAACAAAAGACAGCCTTTAATCAGGTTGTCTTTTCTTATTTCAGTATTGCTCAGAGCGTTTAAATCACTGGTAATCTGACAAAACTTTGTGTCATTTAGATCGTAAGAAGACAACAGTATGGCAAACATCGACAGCGGAACGACGATACAATACTCGCATCAGTCATGGATAGGCACTATTCAAATCATTACCGCAGCAATTTGCTGGGGCACGCTTGGTATATTTTCAACCTATCTTAATCAAATAGGCTTTAGTGGGTGGCAGGTGACGATATTACGTATCGTGACGGCGGCATTTATTATCTTGGCTATGCTACCAAAACTATGGCCAGCCATAATCAAACTACAACCCAAGCAATGGTTTGGACTCGCAATGCAGTCTTTGATCGGTGTGCTGGGTATGTCGGTGTGCTATTTTTTTGCCGTCATCTATGTCGGAGCAGGTCCTGCGGTGGCCCTACTATATACTGCGCCCGTTTTTAGCTTGTTGTTTTCGAGGTTCTTACTGAGTGAGTCGATTACTCGCAAATCTCTCGCGCTGGCATTCATGGCGGTATTTGGCGTTGGTTTGACGATGCTAGGCGAGCAGGCACAAGTCAATTGGGGTATTTTACTCGGCTTGGCAGCAGGTATGTGCTATTCCTTATATGGGGTATTAGGCAAGCGGGCGATGCATTACGCTCACCCTGCTCCTTTGGTGTTTTTTACCTCTATCGTCATTAGTGCTGGCGGATTGCTACTCCTACCTGAGACTTATCGTACTTATGGGCAGCTGTTAGATCTTCCTGTAATGACTTGGGGTTATGTCCTAGGGCTGTCTCTATTAGGTACTGTAGTCCCGTTTGGGCTATATATGAAAGCGTTAGAAAAACTGCCTGCCACGCGTGCATCAGTCTTTACTATTTTTGAGCCATTGACAGCGATTGCACTTGCAGTACTGTTATTGCAGCAGTCTTTATCTTGGATTCAATACTTAGGTGTCGGACTTATCTTGCTAGCAGCGTTATTGAACGCGGTGCTAAACGGTACTGCCACCCGCGTACCTCGCTGGCTAAAACAACGGCAAAAGGTATAACGCCATTGCCTAATGTTTAAAACATATACTCGTTAAGATACGTGCTAACTAAAATACATTTTGGTTATGTCGATAAAAAAGCCCCAACCATGACTGCATGATTGGGGCTTTTTAGTTTATCGTTTTCTGCTTTAGCAACTGACTTAATAACACAGACTGTAAGCGCTAAAAATACGGTAGACAGTTCGAGTGATTCGATTCTACTTCTGATCAATACGCTGTAAAAATGCCTGCGTACGCGGATGCTTGGAGTCTTCAAATAACTGCTTGGCACTGCCCTCTTCGACGACTACACCGCCTTCAATTAACACCACATGATCAGCAACGTCACGAGCAAAGTTAATTTCATGAGTCACCACGACCATCGTCCAGCCCTCAGACGCGAGCTGCTTCATGGTTTCAAGGACATCTTGTACCAGTTCAGGATCAAGCGCAGAGGTTGGCTCATCAAACAATAGTAACGACGGCTCAATCGCCAGCGCACGGGCGATGCCAATACGCTGCTGTTGACCACCGGATAGCTGAAATGGATATAGATCGGCTTTGTCCGATAGCCCTACCTTATCGAGCAGTACCAATGCCTGCTCGCGTGCTTGCGCTTTGCTTTGTCCTTGTACCACCGTAGGACCAAGCATCAGATTCTCAATAGCTGTCTTATGCGGAAACAAATTATAAGACTGAAAGACCATGCCAGATTTGCGCTGTAACGCTAGCAGCTTTTTTTTGTTTGGTTTGGTCGCAAAGTCAACGCTTAAGCTGTCATCATCAAACGCAATCACGCCTTTGTCAGGAATTTCTAGCGCATTAAGGCAGCGCAAAAACGTGGTTTTGCCCGATCCTGAAGGCCCTAATATAACAACCACTTTGCCTTTATTGATAGTCAAATCAATGCCTCTGAGCACCTGATTGCTACCAAAGGTTTTATGGATATTAGTGACTTTGATCATAAAAATTCCTGTTGGGCTGGTCTATATTTGCGAGTATCTATTGAGCCATGATTTGTTTTGCCGCATGACTTATTTTGCCACGTAGCGATCAAGGCGGGTTTCAAGCTTGCCTTGGATAAAGGTCAAGAACAGACAAATACCCCAATAAATAACCGCCGCTTCTGTGTACACCAGCATAAACTCGTAGTTACGAGCGGTAATGATTTGTGCTTGTTTAAATAGCTCAGTGACCAACACCAGTGACGCAAGTGAGGTATCTTTTACCAAACTGATAAAGGTATTGGATAATGGTGGTACCGACACGCGTAGGGCTTGCGGTAAGATTACATGACGAAACGTTTGCAAGTACGTCAAACCAACGGTAGAACCTGCTTCCCACTGCCCCTTTGGAATCGATAAAATCGAAGCTCGTACCGTCTCTGAGGCGTATGCGCCAATATTTAGAGAGAACGCAATAATCGCTGAGGGAAACGGATCGAGCTTGACACCGACACTAGGCAGACCATAAAAGATAATAAATAGCTGCACCAGCATCGGCGTACCGCGAATCGCAGACACATAGATACGCGCCAAGCGATAGACGATCTCATGAAACCAACCAGCACGCGGTACAATACGAATCAAAGCGACCGTCAGAGCAATCGCCATACCAATCGCAAACGAGATCAACGCCAGTGGTATCGAATAATAAATA
The DNA here is from genome assembly GCF_052258185.1 of Psychrobacter sp. T6-6. Lineage (NCBI taxonomy): Bacteria > Pseudomonadati > Pseudomonadota > Gammaproteobacteria > Moraxellales > Moraxellaceae > Psychrobacter > Psychrobacter sp. T6-6. The sequence goes on along the minus strand of NZ_JBQQEX010000003.1, from coordinate 328,711 downwards.
CCACCTTTGAGCATTGGCCAAAATGATGAGATGACAATCTGCGCCCGATCAGGACTCATAAATGGCAATAGCGCCAGTAGTTCAGCGAGCACAGCGGTGATAGACGCTAACATTATTTTTGTTGACTTACATCAGCACCAAAGAACTCTTCGCTAAGCTTGGTGAGGGTGCCATCAGCGGCAAGCGCTGCCATTGCTTCATCCAGTTTTGCCACGACTTCATCATCGCCTTTGATGAGTACTAGACCTGAGCCTGTTTGCTCACTAGCAGGTGCGGTCAGTTTGATCTCGAGATCAGAGTCTGGGAATTTTTTGAGATAATCGAGTACGGCAAGATTGTCGTTCATCGTAAAGTCAGCACGGTCTTGCTTAACCAATTGAATCGCTTGCGCCATACCATCGACAGGGACGATTTCTGCGCCATATTTTTCTGCCAGCTCGCCATAGTTACTGCTCAGTGATTGGGCGGTACGTAGGCCTTTTAGATTGTCCCAAGAGCTGTAACGATTGTCATCCGTTGGTGCTAGTGCAACCGCACCTGACCAGCTATAAGCCATAGACTTATCATATTTAGCCAGACGTTCAGGAGTCGTTAAGCTCACTTGGTTAGCAACCATATCGAAGCGTTTTGAGTCCAAACCTGCCAGCATGGCATCCCACTGGGTCTCTTTGAACTCGACCTCTACGCCCAGCTTATCCGCAACGGCACGCGTCACTTCGACGTCATAACCTGTCAGCTTGCCACTCTCATCATGATAGGTGAACGGAGGATACGTACCCTCTGTACCGACGTTGATGGTGCCGCCTTCATTGATACGTTGCAGCAAATCAGAACCGCCTGTCGCTGCACTGTCAGTTGCGGTAGTATCGGCTTCATTGGTAGATGACTGACCACAAGCGGCAAGGAATATAGTACTAGCGGCAAGGGCTAAAAGAGTACGACGTTTCATAAGACGTCCTTATAAGAATGAATAGAGTGAATATCAACAAATAGGAAAAAGCCGATACACAAGGACAGTACGATAGCTGCTCTATAATATTCGGCTTTGGCTGCTCGATTTGAGGTTACTCAGCATATTTTTCAATGCTGTTTGAATATTATTTTTCAAAAGTATGGATGTATAATTGCGGCTACATAAGAAGCCATGACGACTCAATAAATAACAACTTATGGATATAGTAGCTCATTTTGGATAGCACAAACGTACAAAATCAGTGAGTATACGTAAGACAGTCACTATAACCTACCTGAGAACTGGTAACGATCGCCAGCATGCCACATTTTGACAAAGGTCACTACTTGACCTGCTGAGTAAGTTTGCCTACGTAGTACTAGAGTTGGGGATTGCGGGGTAATCTGCAGAGCGTCTGCCACCTCGTTTGGCGCGGCAAGGGCACGGATGGTATAGCTGCCACTCTCTAGCGGTATTTTTTCAACCAGATAATCACTAGTATTGACGACCGTAAAGTCCTGCTCGATGAACTCTGGTGCCCTGTTGGCGTCAACCCAGCGCTCTTCAAACTGTATAGGCTGACCATCTGCGAAATGGATGATCTTTACCTCATAAAGAATAGGCGCATCGCCCAAGCTGTCTATACCAAGGTTACTACCCGTTTCATTTGCATCAGCGCTTGGACTAACAGGCGCTGCTACTTCATCAATACCGAATTTGCGACGTAATTTATCACCAATCATAGCAGCAGTCATCGCACGCTTGCTCACGACTTTGGCTTCATAGTCACGATTGGCTGATTTGAGGTCCTCTGCGATATTACGCACTTCTACAAAGGTATGGTTAAACTGCTGCTGCGCGACAAACGTACCTGAACCTTGACGGCGTTCCAATACCCGCTCCTCGCTCAGCTCTTTGAGCGCGCGATTGACCGTCATCCGTGATACGCCAAACTCTTCAGCCAATGCCATTTCAGTAGAAATCGCCTTACCTGCCTGCCATTTACCAGAATGAATATTGTCTAATATGGCATTTTTTATACGTTGATATGCTGGAGTTGTCTTCGTCATGTTCGTCTTTAACCGTCAATTCTGCTCACAATAATGACAGCATAATATCATGAGACCACTGTGCAAACCTCAGCCAAAATGCCTGAGCAGTAAGCAATTTGCTAAATCAATAACAAAAATAATGAGTAGGCAAATAAAAAATCCTTGCATGAAAAAATAATCTTTGATAATTTGTATATACAAATATACAGCAGCGCTTAAAATATTAATTGAGCTACTCGATATTTCGATGAATTTATAGGCTGCTTGTCAAACACTGACTATGACTACTCTATTGCCCTATTTGTTATTACAAGGATATGACCATGACTACCGATAATGGAACCAACAATAAGCTAACTCGCCGTGATGAGTCTCGTGATATCGCTGCGCCTACTGGTAGCACACTACATTGCAAAAGCTGGCTGACCGAAGCGCCTTATCGCATGCTGCAAAACAACCTACATCCTGATGTCGCTGAAAACCCAAAAAGTCTGGTCGTCTACGGTGGTATCGGACGCGCTGCCCGTAATTGGGAAAGCTATGATCAAATCTTAGAGTCACTAAAAGAATTAGAAGATGATGAGACGTTGTTGGTGCAATCTGGTAAGCCTGTAGGTGTGTTTCAGACGCATGAAAATGCACCACGCGTGTTGATTGCCAACTCTAACCTTGTGCCGTGCTGGGCGACATGGGAGCACTTCAATGAGCTCGATCGCAAAGACTTATTTATGTACGGTCAGATGACGGCAGGTAGCTGGATTTATATCGGTACGCAAGGCATCGTACAAGGCACATATGAGACTTTTGTGGAAGCCGGTCGTCAGCATTATGACGGTAGCTGGGCAGGTCGTTGGATTTTGACCGCCGGTCTTGGCGGTATGGGCGGCGCACAGCCACTAGCCGCGACTTTTGCAGGTGCAACATCACTGAATATCGAGTGTCAGCAGTCTAGTATCGATTTTCGCTTGCGTACGGGTTATGTCGATAAGCAAGCAGACGATCTTGACCATGCTTATGAGTTAATCAAACAACATACGGACGCAGGCGAAGCGGTTTCAATCGCCCTACTTGGTAACGCCGCAGATATCTTACCTGAAATGGTTAAACGCGCTAACGCTGGCGGCATGAAGCCTGATCTGGTCACCGATCAAACCTCGGCGCATGATTTGATCAATGGTTATCTACCAAGTGGCTGGACAGTAGAGGAATGGAGGTCCGCGCAAGAGGATCCAGAGCAACACGCAGCACTGACTAAAGCAGCCGCTCAGTCTTGTGCCGTACACGTCCAAGCAATTTTAGATCTGCAATCGATGGATATTCCAGCGACCGATTACGGCAATAATATCCGTCAGGTAGCTTTTGATGAAGGGGTGAAAGATGCCTTTAACTTCCCAGGTTTTGTCCCCGCCTATATTCGTCCGCTATTTTGCCAAGGTAAAGGCCCTTTCCGCTGGGTAGCATTATCAGGTGATCCAGAAGATATCTATAAGACTGATCAAAAAATCAAAGAGCTGTTCCCTGAAAACACCCACGTCCATCGTTGGTTAGATATGGCAAAAGAGCGCATTCAGTTCCAAGGCTTGCCTGCTCGTATCTGCTGGTTAGGTCTGGGTGAGCGTGACAAGGCAGGTTTGGCATTTAATGAAATGGTCAAAAACGGTGAACTAAAAGGCCCTATCGTCATTGGTCGTGATCACTTGGATACAGGCTCTGTCGCCAGTCCAAACCGCGAAACCGAAAGCATGAAAGATGGCTCAGACGCGGTATCTGATTGGGCACTCCTAAACGGTATGCTCAATGTGGCAGGCGGCGCGACGTGGGTCTCATTGCATCATGGTGGAGGTGTCGGCATGGGCTACTCACAGCACTCAGGTATGGTCATCGTCGCAGACGGTACGGATGCGGCTGCCAAACGCTTGTCACGAGTGCTCGTTAATGACTGCGGCTCAGGGGTTATGCGTCATGCTGATGCAGGTTATGAGCTGGCGATTAAGACCGCAAAAGATTATGGTCTAAACTTGCCAATGATTAGATAATAAGCATCGCCTTAACACCATAAAAATAATTAACTATACGACTATGCAACTAGGATTACCCTTATGAGCAACATCAAACAATTGACCCTACATCCACGCCAGCTTAGCTTTGAGATGCTACGTGAAATCTATGATCAGCCCGTGGTATTGAGCTTGCCTGAGAGCGCTTATGAGGCGATTGATGCCTCGCACGAAGATGTGCGCACGATCATTGCCCGTGATAAAAGCGCTTATGGCATCAATACTGGTTTTGGCTTACTTGCCAAGACACGTATCAGTGATGACCAGCTTGAGCTGCTACAGCGTAACCTGATCATTTCTCATTCGGTAGGTACTGGTGACGCGCTACCAGACGGTGTGGTACGACTGATTATGGTGATGAAGGTTGCTAGCCTAGCACAAGGCGTTTCTGGTGTACGCCGCGAGGTGGTTGATAGCTTACTTGGTTTGATCAACAATCAAATCACGCCAAACATTCCCGCCAAAGGATCGGTTGGTGCATCTGGTGACTTGGCGCCATTATCACACATGACACTTGCAATGATGGGCGAAGGTGATGTCTTTGTTGACGGTAAAAAAGTGCCAGCTGCTGATGCTCTAGCCCAGCATGGACTAAAGCCGATTACACTGGCAGCCAAAGAAGGCCTTGCTCTCATCAACGGTACGCAAGTATCAACCGCACTAGCATTACGTGGTTATTTCTTAGCACGGGATTTGCTTGAGACAGCGACTATCGTCGGCTCGCTATCGATTGATGCCGCCAAAGGCTCAGATTCACCATTTGATGCCCGTATTCATGAAGTACGTGGTCATCATGGTCAGATAGAGATCGCCAAAGCGCATCGTCAATTGATCAAAGGCAGTGCTATTCGTGCCTCGCACGATGGCGAACAAGATGATCGCGTACAAGACCCTTACTGCCTACGATGTCAGCCGCAGGTCATGGGTGCTTGCCTTGATATCATCAACCAAGCAGGAAAAACGCTACTCATCGAATCCAATGCGGTGACAGACAATCCGCTTATCTTTAATAGCGAAGATGGCCCGGTCGCCATATCAGGTGGTAACTTCCATGCCGAGCCAGTCGCTTTTGCCGCGGATATTTTAGCCTTCGCAATCGCTGAAATTGGCTCGATGTCTGAGCGCCGTGTGGCCTTGCTGATTGATGCAACGCTGTCAGGTGGTCTGCCGCCATTCTTGGTTAATAACGCTGGGGTCAACTCAGGTTTTATGATTGCGCATGTGACCGCCGCAGCACTGGCATCGGAAAACAAATCTATCGCCCATCCAGGCAGCGTCGATAGTATCCCAACTTCTGCCAACCAAGAAGATCATGTATCTATGGCAACATATTGTGCGCGCCGCCTATACGAGATGGCGCAAAACACGGCCACTATCATCGGTATTGAGCTATTAGCTGCTGGTCAAGGTATCGACTTCCATCGCGGACTCGAGACGTCAGAGCCGTTGACAGTGGCACATGAAAAACTGCGTGAGCAAGTGACGTTCTATGATAAAGATCGCTACCTAGCCCCTGATATCGAAGCCGCCAAACAGCTAGTACTAGACGGTACACTTGCTGAGCATTGGCAAGAACTGCGTCGCGACTGGTACGAGTCTAAGTAACCGTTAATTGGTTAAAGGAGAGCAACGATGACAGTAGCAACCACACCCATTAACCATACACCTGCTGATATGACCCAGTGGACAGGCCGTGCTGAGCCGTTTGAGACTGCGCGCGCCCGCTACTGGTATCAGCTTGCCCAGCCTTATGAGGCTCAAAATATCGGGTTGGTTGGTTTTGCATGTGACCAAGGCGTCAGACGCAATCAAGGGCGTGTGGGTGCAAGGGCCGCCCCGCCATTGATTCGTCACGCGTTCGCTGCATTGCCAGTCATTGCCGAGTTGCAACAACGCTTTGACGATCAACTACCATCCTTACTCGGTGATGCGGGTGATATTCATTGTCATGACAACGACGGCTTTGCCGAGCGTACACTTGAGCAAGCTCAGATCAAGTATGCCGATGCAGTCGGCACTATCATCAAACAAGGTGGACTACCCATCGGATTGGGCGGTGGTCATGCCATCGCTTACGGTAGCTTTTTGGGATTGTGGCAAGCGTTAAAAGAAACAAATGACACGACTGTCAGCACATCCGCAGCACCGACAATCGGAATCATTAATTTTGACGCACATCTTGATATTCGTCAGTCTGATGTGGCGACCTCTGGGACACCGTTTCGTCAAATTGCTGAGCACCTTGACGCACACGATCAGCCCTTTCACTACTGCTGTATAGGCGTCAGTCGCTTTTCTAATACCGCCGCACTTTTTGATCGTGCCGAGCAACTGGGCGTACAGGTCATTAGCGATGAAGACTGTCATTATCAGCCTTGGGATACACTTGCCGAGCAGGTCAAAAGCTTCATAGATCAGGTCGATATCTTGTATCTCACCATCGATATGGATTGTTTGCCATCTAGTGTCGTTCCAGGTGTAAGCGCACCTGCCGCCTTTGGTATTGAGCTTGGTTTTGTTGAGCGTATGGTGAAGCTGATCATGTCATCAGGCAAAGTAAAAATGGCTGATATTGCTGAGATCAACCCGACCTTTGATGTAGATAGCCGTAGCTGCAAGGTCGCTGCTCGCTTACTAGCGACTATTGTAGAGCAGCACTTACTTGTCAGCTAGCTCTTACAAAGAAAAGGACTTAACAGGTTACTCGCCTCCCAATCATTAGGAGCATACTATGAATGAATCAGAAAATTTTAACGAGCAGACGCTCGACAAATTTACTATGACATCGTTTGATCAACTCATTATTAATGCCAATATAGCGACGTTCTCGGCACAATATGGTTTTGATATTTACGAAAAAGAAGAGACTGATAGCGTCCCATATGGTCAACTACATGACGCGGCTATCGGTATTAAAGACGGCAAAATTGCTTGGCTTGGGGCACAGGAGCAAATTGCTACGCATCTGCCTCATTATCATGAGAACCAAATCACAGACGTCGATGGTAAATGGATAACGCCTGGGCTCATTGATTGTCATACGCACATTGTCTATGGCGGCAACCGCAGCAATGAGTTCGAAGCGCGTTTGCAAGGGGCCAGTTATCAAGATATTTCTGCACAAGGTGGCGGTATTGTCGCAACCGTGAGCGCCACCCGCGCGGCCAGTATTGAATCGCTATTTGCACAAAGTGAAAAGCGTTTAATCGCCCTCATTAAAGAAGGCATCACCAGTATCGAGATCAAGTCCGGTTATGGCTTAGATTTAGACACTGAACGCAAAATGCTCACGGTCGCTCGCCAGCTTGGCGAAAAGCACGGCATTCATGTGAGTACTACTTACCTTGGGGCACATGCGCTACCGCTAGAATACAAGGACCGTGCGGACGACTATATCGAGCAAGTCTGCGAGTGGTTACCGATTCTGCATGCAGAAGGCTTGGTCGATGCGGTCGATGGCTTTTGTGAAAACATTGCGTTTAGTAGCGATCAAATCAGACGCGTTTTTGAGGTCGCGCGCTCATTAGAGCTGCCCGTCAAACTACACTCTGAGCAGTTATCTGATATCGGCGGTAGCGCATTGGTTGCCGAATATAAAGGGCTATCTAGCGACCATTTAGAACACTTATCAGAAACTGACATAGCGAAGATGGCCGCTAGCAACACGGTTGCGGTGATATTACCCGGAGCGTTTTATACCTTGCGTGACACCAAGCTGCCGCCGATTGAAGCACTGCGTAAGCACCACGTACCCATGGCGATTTCGACCGATTGCAACCCCGGAACCTCACCGTTAACGTCGCTATTATTGACGATGAATATGGGCTGTACGCTATTTTACCTCACCCCTGAAGAAGTATTGGCAGGATCAACAATTTATGCAGCGCAGGCTCTAGGATTATCTAATAAAGGAAAAGTAGAGGTTGGTTGTGACGCTGATTTAGCACTATGGGACATCGCCCGCCCTGCTGATTTGGCATACCAAATGGGTCTCAACCCTCTCCAAGGCATTATGGTTCAAGGACAATGGCGCGAGACCATATAGTCAAGCTACCTTTATTTATCTCAGTTAAAAAGCCCCAGTCATTCAATGATTAGGGCTTTTTTGGTAAAAATATTAAAAATTTTATGAAATTAAAGAAAGAAATGTTCATAACCTTAATTTAAATAGGGATTTACTATATCAATATCTTTAGTAAGGATTTATAATACCCTTTTTTAAACAGGGTTATTTTTGGCTAACTATAGTTCATAAATGAAAATTAACACACAGTATAGAGAAAGCGATATGCGTACAGATTCATTTCAACAGATATTGGAAGACTTAAACAGCTCATCAGCAGATGTTGAAGCATCCGCCCTAATCTCTAACGATGGTCTAATGATTGCTTCAGCTCTACCCACTGGCGTTGACGAAGACCGTGTTGGGGCGATGTCAGCGGCACTGCTATCATTGGGCGACCGTGCAGGCCGCGAATTGGCACGCGGTAGTATCGATCGCATCATGATTCAAGGCGAAAAAGGCTATGTGATTATGACTTCATCAGGCGAAGAAGCAGTGCTCACCATCATGGCAAAACCCAATGCCAAGCTTGGCTTGATATTCTTAGACATCAAGCGTGCTTCAGAAGCCTTGGCAAAACTCATTTGATTGATGGCTTTGGCTTTTAACAAGCGCCTTATCTATTCGCTTTTTAATTATTATAAACATAGTCGGTTCAATATGATTTGAATACAAGCAAGCCGAGTGAAAGCCCTATAAGTAGTAGACTAAGCAAGGCTGACACCGTATCCAATTTATAGAGGATTGACGACATAACGACTAACGAAGGAGATGACCATGGGTTCTCCAATCCCTGATGCACACAATCCTGAACTGCCTGCTGAGCAAATCACCCTAACCTATTATGATGGCACGTCGCGGACTGTCTATGATACGGGAATAGAACGCCCTTATCCCGACGGCAAATTGATTGTCTCGCGTACCGATCTGGACGGTATCCTCACTCACGTCAACGATGCCTTTGTCGAGATTAGTGGGTATAGCGTTGCTGAGCTCATCGGTCAACCGCAATCTATCTTGCGCCACCCTGATATGCCAAAAGCCGCCTATAAAGACCTGTGGGATACCGCTGAATCTGGACAAAAATGGCATGGTTACGTCAAAAACTTATGCAAAGACGGTAGTCACTATTGGGTATATGCCACTGTCGTGCCCAATGTTCGCCGCGGCGAAACCGTTGGCTATACCTCAGTACGCCGCAAGCCATCACGCAGCAAAATCGAAGCGGCGATGTTGCAGTACGCCCAAATGAAACAAGATGAGGAAGGCTAAATCATGACGACACACAATATGTTAATCGCCCCTGATTTCTCGCCTGAGCGCTTTGCAGGCTGGCATATGTTCAATACCTTGATTCAAAAACGTGCCAACCTAAACATGCACCTAAACATCCCAGCATCACATGCTGAGCAAGAAGCATTGATTGAGGCAGGTGATATTCAAATTATCTATGCCAATCCTTTTGATGCAGCCGCCCTGATACGTGAACAAGGCTACCGCGCCATTGCGCGACCTATCGGTAAGTCTGATGAAATGGTCATTGCAGCAGCGGCCAATAGCAATATCAACTGCTTAGAAGATATCCATGCGGGTGCAACTGTCGCCATGGCAGACAACCGCGACGTCAAGCTGATTGGCTTACGTTTGCTAGAAGCTGTCGATATAGAAGAATCTGATCTCAACTGGGATGTGACTGAGACCTATCAAGCCGCCGCCCGAAAAGTGATCAAAGGCGATGCCCAAGCTGCCTTTTTCTTAGCGGAGATCTTCCATAGCTTCTCACGCTTGACCAAGACTCAGCTATCGGTACTTATCGAAAGTGACTTGGCTGATATCAGTCATGTACTCCTGATCAAAGAAGACTTTCCCGATGCGCAAATCTTCCTAGAGACCATCCTCAATTTGCATAACGATGCAGATGGTAAAGAAGCCTTGACTGAGCTTGGTATGCCTCAGGGGTTTGAGGCAATGAGCGAAGAAGATGCCGAATTTATGATTGATTTGATGCAAACGCTATTGGACTGATCGCTTATTCGCTTTATTGATATCGCACTTCGTTTTACGGAATAAGGCGGTGACTTGTTGCACTTATTGCCATCACGGCTATGATACAAGGATACTATGATGTCTGATGTAGACCTGATTAAAAAAAATGAGAAAGTGGCGCACCGAGTATTTCGACTTTACTCGCGCAAGGTGTTTTTGGCACCCAATAACCGTCACTTTCATGAGCAGCGCATCAACGCCGCCTTACTGATGACTGAAAAAGAACCGTTACAAGGCGCTGTAGCGGACTTTTTCTATGGGTGTTGGTTTGATATTCCGTACGATGTCAACAATCTCTTTACGCGTATCAAGGATCGTTTGTATCCTGATGCCCAGCAAGGGTTTCGCGATTGTATTGATAAAAAGAGCTACATTCAGCGCAACAGTATGCTTGCTACTCGCTGGAGCGTGCTAGTGTCGCCGTCGCTCAATGAGCAGAAACAGCGACTGCGTATCAGTAGCGATGATGCCAAAGAAATCGCTAAAGACATCACAAGCGAGTTGATGCAAGCACGTGCTAATCAAGACTGGGGCACCATTGAGCAAATTGAAAATGAGTTTTTTGCCCATTGTACGGCACGCAACGATCGTCTGGCATTTTCCTTAGTGTGGTTTAGCTTGGGCAAAAGTGATTGGCAGTTTGATAAGCGCTGGGATAATTGCCAACAGCATCTTGATCAAACCATTAGACCTTCTACTACACGATAGATCATCATTTGTTTATCACCTTAAATATTTTTTGTCACCCTTTCATCACTACGGTAGCCGCTATGTCTTCTTACTTAAATGCTGATAAAACCTATCTAACCCTCACGCCTGCTGGTATTTTTGAGGCGTTTTCACAAAATGAGCCGACTGACGAGCAGTTGGCGCTACAAGATTTATTGTCTTATGGGCAGACACTACTCGCTGCTGATTGGTTACAGCGTTATTCTGATATCTGGCTACAGAGCTTTATAGAGCAAGGCTGGATTGAAAAACTGTCTTTGCTTTTACCTGCACCCAACTTACCTTTAGATCAGTTTTTGCCTTATGTGGTGGCAAGCTTGTCTGGCAAACGCCGTGCAGCGATCGGCTCTGATGAAGGGTTTTGTCTGGCTCGGATTGGCTACAGTCAAGAAGAAGCGGACATGCTCAGTGTCGCCGCCGCTGACTTTTCGGGCTTTATGCTCCGCCAAAAACAGCGCGGCTGGGCAGTAGAGAGTCAAGCGATTTCGTTTTTTCAACAAGTTGATTTGCTCATTCCTGAGACAAACTTTGTGTTTTTATGGATTGATGGCGCGGGCTATGTGCTTATTATCGATGGTGAACCTTTAACCAACAGTCGCGCCTTTGTAGAGCTAGTATGGGCACTCAAGACGTCTGGACTAAAATTTCTTAGCTGATTAAATTAAAAATATCAAAGATACACTCCATATTAGATTCGTGCGCTTATATCCACTAAAGCGCACAATATTTTTCATTACTCTTTATAAATTCTCACACATCAACGCTTCTCGTCCTTTTTTCGATGCCATGCTTTAGTTGTAGCTAAGCTGATGCAGCAATAACAATACCTTCAGAATTAACAATAACTTGTCAATATTTGAGGCATACTCTTCTCACGCTTATCTTATTGCCGATTAAATTTCTGCCAGATGTCAGCTTCTACAAAATCGAGTTTTACATCATTTCCAAGATTTAAATTATCGCCTCCAACGTCCTACCTTACTGAAAGTGGCACCCTCTGCCAGGCTTTGCATTCTTGCTTCTTTTTTAGGACAGTTTATGACTTCACTGACCACCGTGCGCGTGCGCTATCAAACGATCGAAATTGGCAACACTGACATTCATGTGTGCACTTTGCGTGACAATCAACAATTTAGCGACCCTAATGATGAGGCGTTAAATTTGGGTATTTGCTCGGCGTCTTGGCCGATGTTTGGCGTCATATGGCCGTCCAGTTTGGTGCTGGCCAATCATATGCTCGATTACAATATCACGGGTAAACGGATTTTGGAGGTGGGCTGCGGCATGGCGCTATCGAGTCTACTGCTCAATCATCGCCATGCGGACATCACAGCGACCGACTATCATCCAACGGTTGAGTATTTCCTTGATAGAAATACCACGCTGAATAATAACAAAGATATCAATTTTGAGCGTTTAGACTGGGCAGAGGACAATAGCCACCTTGGCAAGTTTGATATGATTATTGGCAGTGACTTGCTCTATGAAGATCAGCACATTGATATACTGGCGGAATTTATCGAGCGCCATGCCTTACCGACCTGTGAGGTCATCGTAGTCGACCCTGGCCGTGGCCGCAAAAACAAACTGACCAACAAGATGATTGAGTATGGCTATAGTAGTCAACACATCAAACCTGAAAATACGACTTATCTAGAGTTGCCGTTCAAAGGGCATATTTTGACATTTTCAAGAGCAGCCGTATCAGATGAATAGTCAGATAAATAGAATGCGTTATGCTCTAAGGACTTGCCATTGCTGCCGCGTAATTTTGTACAGGACATGCTCAGCAAGTGGGTGCTTAGCATCAAGCATAGGATGATAAAAATCTTGCTGCATGTTAGTCATATCAAGGCGCTCCATAAGTTTTTGCGAGCGTTTATTGATAACGGCAGTAAAGGCAACGACGTCGCTAAGTTCTAATACCTCAAAAGCATAGCGCAAAGCAGCATGCGCTGCCTCTGTCGCATACCCTTGTCCCCAATACTCACTACGCAAGCGCCAAGCAATCTCAACAGCAGGAGCAAATGGCATATCAGCATGTACCTCATTTAACCCAACCATACCGATAAAGTCATCACTTTTATCTGAGCTGTCTTTGCGACTCACCGCCCAAAACCCCCATCCATTATCCTCAATCAGCGTCTGGCATTTTTTGGCGATAATGTTACTCATAGAAGTGGTTAATAATTTAGGAAAGTATTCCATTACTTCGGGATTGGCATTCATCTCAGCGAATGGCGTAAAATCACTCGCTTGCCACTGTCTAAGGTACAGTCGTTCGGTTTCTATCATGCTTGTCATTTCGGTCGCTTAATACTTATTATCGCTAGGATTTCTCATCCAGCCAGCCTCGTTGCTTGGCATAGATAAGCTGATCGGGCGTATCAATATCATAGGTAAGATTATCGTTGATCACTGTACCTATTTGATCGGCTGGTAACCTTCTAATCAAATATCGTAACCCTTTATCTCCTACTAACATTGCCTGCCATTGTTTAAGCAGCTTATAGTTAATTGCTAAAGGTAGACCAATGATATGGTTTGCAGGTTTTCTAGTAGCAGAGTTTTTATTAGATTCCGCTTCGTCCAAATTTTGATGCTTTTCTAAACGCTGCCAACTACAATAGCCACTTGCCACCACGGTTTGATCGCCAGCAAGTAATGCGGTCAGATGTAACTCATCTAATGAAACCTGATCAATCCCCATAATAAGCACTTTCTCGATTGAATCAGCATCAAGACTGGCAATTTCAAAACTAGCAATGGTCTCAATACCCAAATACAAACTGCCCGCCATGCCGGTGTCAGGTTTTGAATTTAGCACCGCTTGAACCGCTGGATATTGTATAGCCAGCTCTGTGACTGCACTGGCAATTGCAGGATGCTTATCAGGAATCACCACGACAATGGATTGCGGATTAGTGCTCACTGCCAATCGGATCATATAATTAATCAACGGCTCGCCATTCTTAATAAGTAGTTGCTTAGGTTGTCCTAAACGCTGACTGAGGCCACTTGCCAATATGATGACCGCATGATTTTGCTCCTGTCTATCATTGTCTTCTAAAACTATACTATTCATACGGTACTCGGCACAATATCAGCATCCGTATTACCAACGCTTTTTGCTACATTCGAGCCCTCACTGTGAGAGCCTTCTACTGATGCAGCTTGCCCATGCATGACTGCATTCACCTGTGCCATGATGCCAAGCGCAAGAGCTTCAGGGCCATCGCCGCCTAGCTTATAGCCAATCGGATAATGCAACTTACGGATACCAGCAGCCAAGACGTCAGGTTGTGTGTGAGTGGCGCTTATCTCATTGATCAAGCGTTCGGTACGATAACGCGGCCCCAACTGACCTAAATATCTATAATTTTGCGAATGTCTTAGCAGTATCGCCAAGCGAGCGCGGTCTTGGGTCAGACTGTGAGACATCAAAGCGACCGCTGCATTATCACTCAGTGTCAGCAAGGTATCACTATCCTCTAAAGATAACGACATTACTGCATCTGCCTGAGGAAAACGCATACGAGTCGCATATTGCGTGCGGCTGTCTATAACCGTCACATGCCAGTCTTGTAGCTTTGCCATCGTCACCAGTGGCATCACGTCATTGCCCGCGCCGCAAATTAATAAACGCACTTGTGGTTGCAAGCGTTGTACGAGCCACTCAGTAGTTACCTCATTCGTTTCTATGGTCACGTATTCGGTATTGCCCTCAGACAGCTTGTATTCTGCTAACTTTTCTACAATATCCACCATCGTATTCAAAGGATTTATCGCCTCTTGTTCTGGTAAGCTTCCCGAATTGTAATATTCCTCTAGATTGATGCGCGTGCCTATTCTTAGCTCAGCGCTTTTCTCTAGACTATCCGTTTGATACTGGGAATCCTTAGTACGAATCAAAGTAGCGACCGTAATCAGCTGCTGAGTTCGCCGAACCTGACGAACTAAGGCTAAGAATGGTACAGCTGTTGCCAAACGCTCAAACAGTACATGTACACGTCCATTACAACCGAGTCCAAAGTTCAACTCATCAAAGTCTAGGCCATCCAAGTCATCTAAGTCGTCTAAGTCGTCTAAGTCGTCTAAGTCGTCTAAGTCGTCTAAGTCGTCTAAGTCGTCTGCCTCAGCATCTGCGTCGCTCGTTTCTTTGTCGATCACAACCTGCGCTTGACCATTTTCGGTATATTCAACGTCATCACCGGTCTGATAGACTTGCACAGTAGCGCCGTCACGCGTGAGCCAAAAGGCACGCTTGATAATATGTGGCTCCAAGCAGCCTCCACTGATCATCCCAACCGAGCGGCCATCTTCACAGATGAGCATCATTGCACCAGCACGGCGATATGCTGAGCCCTCAGTATGTACGACCGTTGCCAATACAGCATCGACACCTTGCTGCTGAGCGTCACCTGCCAGTTGAAGAATATCAGCGACTTGATTCATAACGTCTCTTATTTAATGATTATTTTTTGATAATGTTGAAACATACTACCGATTAATTTACAAAAACCCGCTCAGTAAGCGGGTTTTCGTCATATATAAACTTATAAAACTACTCTGGCATCTCATACAGCAGCTTGTCGAGCGTAATTGGGAAATCGTAGACACGGACACCGACAGCGTTGTAGACGGCATTGGCAATCGCGGCAGCCGCACCTGCGATAGCCGTCTCACCGATACCTTTGATATGCATTGGGTTGGTATACGGATCATCCTCTTCTACCAAGATAACTTCCAACTGCGGTACGTCTGCATTGACTGGCACATGGTACTCGGCGAGGTCGTGATTACAGAGACGACCGTCACGTTTATCATGGATAACTTCCTCCATTAGTGCTGAGCCGATACCGAACACCATGCCGCCGTAGCATTGTGAGGTTGCTGTTTTGTGGTTAAGAATACGACCAGCGGCAAATGCACCTGTCATACGCTTGACCCGAATCTCACCAGTCACCTTGTGAACAGCGACTTCAGCGAAGTTAGCACCAAACGACGACTGACGATACTTTTTGCCATTCTTGCCTGGCTTTATCTGACCTTTAGCACTGACTTTTTGCTCATCATAGCCAGCGACTACTTCTGCAAGCGCGTAAGCATCTGTATTATCAAAGTCATACTCCTGTGATGCCGACTCTCCTGATAATGAAAGCCCTGTAGTTTGCGATAGCTTATCAATAGTACTATCAGCAAATGATTGACCACCCTTCTTAGCCGCTTCTACTGCCGTTAAATCATGCTCGCCTGCTTTTTTAATTTGACCATTGTCCAACTGAATGTTATCAGGATACAGACCAACTTTTTCTGCTAGCATTTCACGCAGCTGCTCGCAAGCTAGGTAGACACTACTACCAGAACTCGCAGCGCCCCAACTACCGCCTGAGCCTGATGCTGGTGGCAATGCACTGTCACCTAACTTCATTTCGACATGATCGATAGGCAGTCCTAGCAGGTCTGCAGCTACCTGAGAAAACACCGTATAAGACCCTGTACCAATGTCTGTCATATCTGTCTCGATAACAGCTTTGATACCGAGTGCTTTTGACTCATCTACCTGTAGGGTTGCACGTGCTTCAGATGCCTGTAATTGGTTGCCGCGAGCAGCAGCAGCCATGCCTGTACCTATCCACCAGTCACCTTCTAGCTGACTGGCAGGTTTTGCATTTCTTTTATCCCAACCGAACTGCTTAGCACCTTGCTCCATACACTCAATCAGCTTACGTGTCGAAAATGGAATGTCTTTGCTAGGATCTTTTTCAGGTTCATTGCGACGACGCAGCTCGATAGGATCAAGCGCTAACTGGGTAGCCAACTCATCCATTGCACACTCAACGGCAATCATACCAACCGCTTCCCCAGGCGCACGCATTGAGCCGGATAACACTTGGTTCATGTCTACCATTTCATAATTTACACGGCGGTTTTTGCCACTATATAGATAGTGTGTAGACAAGGCAGTTGGCTCAAAGAAAGCCTCATCTGGCAAATTACTAGAGATCGTATCGTGAATCAATGTATCGATCACACCGTCATTGTTCGCACCGATTGCGATACGCTGACGCGTGTTTGAGCGTCTGATTGTCGCCTCCATCACTTGTGGACGCGTCATAGTGATCAGCACAGGGCGACCAAGATCTTTTGCAGCAATCGCCGCCGCAATAGATTCAGGAGCAATACCAAGCTTACTACCGAACCCACCACCGACATAGTGTGCGATCAGTTGTACCTGATCTTTGTTCAAATCTAGAGCATCCATGACCTGCTGTTTGCAAGACGCGAGCATCTGATTGGCGGTATACAGGACTAGCTTATCGTCTTCCCAATGAGCCAACGTCGCATGGGGCTCCATCGCAGAGCTGTTTTGACTTGGCGTATGATAAA
This sequence comes from Psychrobacter sp. T6-6, assembly GCF_052258185.1. NCBI lineage: Bacteria > Pseudomonadati > Pseudomonadota > Gammaproteobacteria > Moraxellales > Moraxellaceae > Psychrobacter > Psychrobacter sp. T6-6. The sequence continues at coordinate 311,422 of NZ_JBQQEX010000003.1, read as the reverse complement.
AGCGATCAACGGTCACTGCCGCATCAGCTAAGCCTTTATCCGGGTCACCTTGGACATAGTTTTTGTCAGAGCCTTTCTGCTCATCGACCGCGTGTGCATTAGAGAGCTCTTGAGTAAAGTTCAATGCTGCCTGATCAGTCTCGTCTGTATAAGTAACCTTGAGCGCCTTCGCGCCTTCTCTCGCTGCTTCGAAAGTCTCAGCGATGACTACCGCGATGGGCTGACCATGATAAAAAATCTCAGTCGCTCCCTGCGTCGGTGCTTTTTTTAATCCACCTTGTTGAGAGTTACGTAAAAAATGCTCAGGATCGGTCACAACCTTAATAATATTAGGAATGCCTTTGAGCGAATCGTTATCAATGCTCTTAACTCGCCCTTTGGCAATTGTCGCACCTACCAAGACACCATACGCTTTGTTGTCTAGATGTATCTCAGCACTATAATGCGCTTGCCCGCTGACTTTTAATGAGCCATCGACACGATTGATCGGCTTGCCGACTAGCTTACTTGCCGTTGAGCTAAATAGCGTTTCAACAGGCTCATCCATGGTCAGTTTTTTGGTCGGTTCTGACTGCGTGATTGATTGTAATAGTGCCATAATTATGCTCCCTCGCCCGCTAGTGCGCGCTGAATGACTTGTTTTAGTAGGCGACGCGTCAATGGTATTTTAAAGTCGTTCTGACCATTGCCTTTGGCATCACTCAATAGCAGATCGGCTGCCTGTGTGATGACGTCATTGTTGCCATCGGTATCTGTCAATAATGCTTCAACCGCCTCATTGCGCCATGGCCTAGTACCAATACCACCAAATGCCAAACGTACTGTGTTCAGCTTACCACTGTCATCAACATCTACCACTGCTGCACAAGAGACCAGTGCAAAAGCATAAGAGGCTCGGTCACGTACTTTGTCATAAGTATGTACACCCTTAATAGGAGCTGGCAGTACAACATGGGTAATCAGCTCACCTGCCTCCAATACATTTTCGATATGCGGCGTGTCTTTTGGCAAACAATAAAAGTCTTTGACATCGATAGCACGAGTCGAGCCATCTGCTTTAACCGTCTCTATCGTCGCATCTAGTAAGCGCATTGCCACTGCCATATCGGATGGATGCTGAGCAATACATGAATCACTGGTACCTAAGACAGCTAGAGTACGGTTCTCCCCATTGATAGCAGGACACCCTGTGCCCGGTTCACGCTTGTTGCAAGCGCTGTCTGTTTGATAGAAATAGTAGCAACGGGTACGCTGCAAGAAATTGCCACCTGTAGTCGCCTTGTTACGTAGCTGACCGGTCGCCCCTGCCAAAATTGCTCGCGACAATACTGGATAATTGGCAATCACGTCAGGGTGGGCGGCTAGATCACTATTGGTGACTAGCGTGCCAATACGTAAACCACCATTATCAGTAGTCTCAACCTGCTCTAATTCTAAACGGGTGATATCGACCAGTTTGATTGGGCTCTCGATCTCTAGTTTCATAAGATCTAATAAGTTGGTACCACCAGCGATAAAAGAAGCATCTTTGGTACTTGCAGATATTGCGGCTTGCTCTGGTGCATCAGCACGGCTGTATTCAAAACGTTTCATGAGCGGCCTCCTGTCGTACCAGTTACTGTTTCTTTGTTTGTATTCTTATTGGCTGCTGAAGCTTTACCAAGTTGCGTCTCGCTTGGCGGCGGTGACCAAATACCTGTCACGCTTGAATTTTGTGTGGAGGTGTTATTGGTCTGGGCAGCAGACTCTGACATCTCACTTTCAAGTACTTGTGAGATGGCTTTAATAATATTTGGGTAGGCAGAGCAACGACAGATATTACCGCTCATACGCTCAGCGATTTCTTGTACCAGTAGACCATCAGGATGTTGTAAGTCTGTGCTCACATGGCTTGGCCAATTTTGTTTTACTTCTTCTATTAATGCAGTGGCCGAACAAATCTGTCCTGGTGTGCAATACCCACACTGAAAAGCATCGTTATCTTTAAAGGCTTGCTGCAACGCCGAGAGCGAGTCTGGCATCCCAATACCTTCGATCGTCGTAATGTCATCGCCATCATGCATGATGGCAAGTGTAAGACAAGAGTTGACACGGCGACCATTGATAAGCATGGTACAAGCACCGCATTGACCGTGATCACAGCCTTTTTTGGGTCCAGTAATTTGTAGATGCTGACGACAGACGTCGAGCAGTGTCGTACGGGCGTCAAGATTCTCGAGCTGATAATCCTGCTTATTGATTGTTAACGTCAAGGTAGACATGCTGGCTTCTCGCTGGCAGATGAATATAATGGGTGAAAAGATCGCCTTGTAGCTACAGCGACAATAAATCCATTATGACGTACCAAAAAACTTGTTTTGTTTTTACTTTGTAGTTATTACAGTGTAGTTTTTAAACCGTAGCAAGTTCTGTAAGCGAGCATTACCAATAGCTGCAGGTTAATTGATAATCATTTGCATCAACTATAATTAACCACCTATTGATGCCTAATATAGGTTGGTTGTTGTCTATAAGTACTCAAATTTAGGCTTGATAATCTGACAATATACTTTGTGATGCGAGCAATACGTTCTTAGAAAAAGACAGCAGATTGAATAAATTTTGATAAAAAAAAGCTCTATAAACGAAAGCTTATAGGGCTCTTAAAAAGCTAATTTAGAATAGTGGTCACAAACAAGTTGCGAACCAAACACTATAAACTAAGCCTTTGTGATAATGGTCTCTTCGTCAAAGCGAGATTTGGGTAACTCAGCATTGAAATCATCTTCGCTACGGTAACCAAGCGAGATGATGGCAACGGCTGTGTAGCCCTTACTACGTAATTCAAACTCTTCATCAAGCGCTTTTAAATCTGCGCCTTCCATCGGCACAGCATCAATACCCAAAGTAGCAGCTCCCAGTAGCAGTGCACCCATATTGAGATAGAGCTGTTCAATCAACCAATGCGGCTCATCCTTTTGCTCATAACGGCGAATATCCAAGAACATTTTGCGCGTTTGATGCATTTGCTCTCTGAATTTTGGTTCTGCAAAGCGACCATCACTATCTTCTTTGTCTAATATTTCCTGTAAAAACTCATCATCAGCATAGACACGGCTACAGAATACGATGACGTGCGAAGCATCTTTTACTTTGGCATCATTAAACTCATACATACCTTCAGTGCCTTTGGCGACTCGAGCTTTGCCAGCTTCATCATCAGCAATCACAAAGTGCCAAGGCTGAATATTAGTGCTTGACGGACTGAGTCGCAAAATGTCCTTTAAACTCTGAAAGTCTTCTGCTGATATTTTTTTATCGGTATCAAATTCTTTGGTGCTGTAACGCCATTTCATTGCTTCAGTGATACTTTTCATATATGACTCCTATAATTAAAATTTTATTTGTGGTTAGAGCTCTATTATTGATTAGGTATCCGATATTAACGTGGTTTATTTGTTAGCCTACGTTATCAGTTGTCATTGCTCATATATAAGATCATCTCAGACAACCACCCTTTTTATGACCGTGATAAATGGGTTAATTTTTCATATGCTTTATTATTAATACTTTAAACCATCTTAGACACCAGTCAGAGTTTGCAAAAGACTTATTTGTCTCATTGGTGACAGTTACAATTAAGCTACCTAAGTGGTAACGCTGGCTGCAGAGGATACATTGTAATCACTCGATCATTCTCTTAGTATGAACTGACCTATTTTGCAGTGAGCAGGGTTATCTAGACAACTGTCCCTCATACCCCTGTCGTTGCCTTATCACACAACATACCAATAAAAATCCCTGCGAGGACTTATGAAACCATCAGAAAACACGCTCCGTATAGACATCGTCTCTGACGTTGTCTGCCCATGGTGTGTCATTGGCTATCGTCAATTGGCAGCAGCACTTGAGCAAACCAATACAGAACATACTATCCACTGGCATCCGTTTGAGCTGAACCCAAATATGCCAGACGAGGGTCAAAACTTACGCGAGCACATCATCGAAAAGTATGGCTCGACCAAACAAGAATCAGATGCGAGCCGAGTCAGAATGACCGAAGCCGGTCGTGAGGTTGGTTTTGAGTTCAACTTCAATGACGACACACGCATGCACAATACCTTTAATTTGCATCAGCTTCTGCATTTTGCAGATCAACAAGGCAGCATGCATGACTTAAAACAAGCGTTGTTTACCGCGCACTTCACTAACAATAGAGACATCTCAGACATCCATGTACTTGCTGATATTGCAGCAGAGACTGGTCTTGATAAAAGTGAAGCGTTAGCGGTATTAGAAGGTCAGTTTTTTGCAAAAGAAGTACGAGCAGAAGAACAACACTGGCAACAACAGGGCATCCAAAGTGTACCAGCGATCATCTTTAATGAACGTCATTTGGTCAGTGGTGCTCAAGGTGTCGAGAACTATGTCAGTATTTTAGAGCAACTGGCTAACATGGCTGAGTAAATCACTTGTCGTTATAAAAAATCATTATAAAAAGGGATACTTTATGTCTTCTAAAAACTTTCCTTCGATTATCGTGTTCGATGTCAATGAAACGCTATTGGATATCGACACGCTTACGCCATTTTTTACGCGAGTTTTTGGTAAGCAGATAGTATTACGCGAATGGTTTGCTCAGCTGGTGTTGTATTCGCAGACAATGACACTCTCTGGTCTGTATGCACCTTTTGGTGAGATTGGTGTTGGCGCATTGCAGATGGTGGCTGATATCAGACAAGTGACGCTGACAGACAACGATATCAATGAGTTCAAAGAAAGAATGAGCGCGCTGCCTGCTCATCCTGATGCGGCGCCTGCCCTTACACGTTTGCGGGAGGCAGGGTTCCGACTGGTGACGCTCACCAACTCAGCGAGTAGCCCATCTCCTACGCCGTTAGAAAAAGCAGGGCTAAGCCAGTTCTTTGAACAACATTTTAGTGTTGAAACCGTTAGTAAGTTCAAGCCAGCGCCTGAGACCTACCAGATGGTAGCTGATACGCTTGCTGTTGAGACGTCGGACTTGTGCTTAGTTGCTTGTCACCTTTGGGATACCATCGGTGCCCAAGCGGCAGGTTGCCGAGGTGCCTTTTTGACGCGGCCTTACAATGAGATGCTGAGCGCGCCAAATGTACCCGTACCAGATCTGACCGCAGCAGACTTATTGACACTAACGGACCGAATCATTAGCAAGCAAAACACTTGATACACCAAGCTAAGAGCCTGTGTTTAGACATAACATACGAAAAAGCTGCTTCAATATCGAAGCAGCTTTTTTATTGTGCAGTCGTCAAGTTAAAAACTCGATTCTGACATCATCATCAGTAGCGACGCTTAAAAATTGACAACCGTACGGATGCTCTCGCCTTTATGCATCAAGTCAAACGCTTCGTTGACATCTTCTATTGGCATCGTATGCGTGATGAAATCCTGCAATGGGATTTCGCCCGCAAGGTAACGCTCTACATACCCTGGTAGTTCTGTGCGACCTTTGACACCGCCGAATGCTGACCCTTTCCAGACGCGACCTGTCACTAACTGGAATGGACGCGTTGAGATTTCTTGCCCGGCACCAGCGACACCGATGATGACTGACTCGCCCCAGCCTTTGTGACAGCACTCTAGCGCCGAGCGCATGACATCGACATTGCCAATACATTCAAATGAATAATCAACCCCGCCATCGGTCAGCTCAACGATGACTTCCTGAATCGGCTTGTCATAGTCTTTCGGGTTAATGCAATCGGTTGCACCTAGCTTTTTGGCCAGTTCAAACTTGCTCTCGTTGATATCAATGGCAATGATGCGTTGGGCTTTTGCCATTGCAGCGCCAATTACTGCTGATAGTCCGATACCACCCAGACCAAAGATAGCCACGGTTGCGCCTTCTTCGACTTTTGCCGTATTCATGACTGCGCCCATGCCTGTGGTCACACCGCAACCAAGCAAGCAAACTTCTTCTAATGGTGCTTCTTTATTAACTTTGGCTAATGAGATTTCTGGTAATACCGTATATTCAGAGAACGTTGAGCAGCCCATGTAGTGATAGATTGGTTCGCCGTCTTTGTAAAAACGTGTGGTACCATCTGGCATCAGTCCCTTACCTTGAGTCTCGCGCACCGCAGAGCAAAGGTTGGTTTTGCCTGAGCGGCACATTTTACAAACGCCGCACTCTGCTGTGTATAACGGAATAACATGGTCGCCAACTTCTACGCTAGTCACGCCTTCGCCAACTTGCTCAACGATACCACCACCTTCATGACCCAAAATCGCAGGGAATACGCCTTCTGGATCTTCACCAGATAAGGTGAACGCATCTGTGTGACAGACGCCGCTTGCGACGATTTTGACCAGCACTTCACCTTTACGCGGTAGCATCACGTCGACTTCTTCGATAGATAGTGGCTCATTTGGTGCCCAAGCGATGGCGGCTTTTGATTTGATAAATTTATCTGACATAGGAGTCTCTCTTTTAGTTGATTGTTATTTGTGAGTTGCGGTGTCGTGCAGACTTAGCAAACCACCGTCACACCTTTTTCGTTATTTCATCCGGTTATCTACTCGGCTCGATAGCTACGACTGTCATCGCTGAGACGACTAAAGATAGATTGAGCTTATCTTGCCTGCTGTCTATAGGCAAGCCTCTATAAAAGGAAAGCACCATCTCTATACATTGTTGCTGACCATTATATTTATCTCTGAGGCGATAACAATATGCTATATTTGCAAATATCTTTTACATATTGGTAATAATCATGCGCTGGGAAGGCATCAGTGAGTTTGTGTGTGTGGCAGAGCACGAGAGCTTTACACAAGGGGCAAAAGCGCTTGGCATCTCAACGGCTCAAGTTAGTCGGCAAATCAGCGCTTTAGAGCAGCGTTTGAATATCAAACTGCTCTATCGAACCACGCGCAGGGTCTCACTTACCGAAGAAGGTCGCGTCTTTTATCAGCATTGTCGCGGTGTACTCGATGGGCTAGATGCCGCTGAGCAAGCAGTAAGTAATTTGCAATCAAAGCCTCAAGGCAAGATCAAACTAACTGCACCTGTGACTTATGGCGAGCAACAATTGCTGCCTTTAATCAATGATTTTATGGTGCAGTATCAAGATATTGAAGTGAGTGCTTTTTTGAGTAATCAAAAAATCGATTTGATTGAAGGAGGTTATGATTTGGCTATTCGTATTGGCAAATTAAACGACTCAACAATGATGGCAAAAAAACTCAGCCAGCGTACCAACTTTGTCTGTGCAGCGCCTGCTTATCTTGATAAACATGGGATACCAACAGTGCTCAATGATCTCAGTCAGCATAATTGCTTACTTGGCACTCGAGATTACTGGCACTTTATAGATACTGGCCCACGTGTCAGTGAGGATACAGGTAAAGAAAAAAACCTGCGCGTCTCTGGTACCGTACAATATAACAGCGGCTATAGTCTGGTTGACGCAGCCCTAAAAGGGCTTGGTATCGTACAGTTGCCTGACTACTATGTACAAAAATATCTAGCGTCTGGAGAGCTGATAAGCGTATTGGATAATTATAGAGAGCCTGAGGAAAGTATCTGGGCCATTTATCCACACAACCGCCAGTTATCACCAAAGATTAGATTATTGGTTGATTATTTGGCAGAGCAGCTGGCTTAGTCATCTATGAAGGTGTGTTGCAATAACCAAATTGATTACGCACAATGACTATTCGATGTTACTCACTTATGGATAACCTAAAAGGATATAACTATGATAAAAATCATCTCTATCACTGCTCTAGCAATCGCCGTATCATCCTGTGCCAGTATCAATACGCTATTAGATAACACGGATACGACAGGCGCTATGACCAAAACCGCGACGTCTATAAATGCCGAAAAAGGCTTGGTCACTTTACAGAGCAATCACTCTGTCCAAGCTACTGCTGATAAACTGGTCTCAGTTATCGAAAGCAAAGGTATGAAAGTATTTGCACGCGTTGATCATCAAAAAAATGCGCAAAGTGTCGATCTGTCATTGCGACCCACACAAGTTGTTATGTTTGGGAACCCTAAAGCAGGTACGCCCTTGATGAACTGTGAACAGACCGTTGCTATTGATCTACCACAAAAAATACTCATCAGTGAAGATGCCGGTAACCAGGTATGGTTGTCATACAACAACCCTGACTATCTTAAGACACGCCACAATATCAAAGGCTGCGATACTGAGATTGCTAATATCTCAAAAGCACTCGATGCCATCAGCACGGCAGCCGTAAAATAAGGCGCTTCGCTATTCACTTAATTTGGCAAAAGCGCTAGCGATTGATTCAAAAAATCGAAATGAACGACGACCAGATCACCTTATCTGGTCATTAAGTTCTACTTTTAACTTTTTGGCACACTCAATAATTTTTTTCCTATCGGCAACAATAGCGCCTTGGGCAATAGCCTTTTCGCGCATTTGTACCGTAATATCATAGTGAGGATAGCTGGCATTACGGTGGAACAAGCGTGCATCTACCTCAATCAATGCCGCAAAATCATGCAGCTCTTGCAGGCTGTCTGCAAGCATATGGCACCATTTATAGCCTTTGAATGGTATCTGCACAAAATCTACATATATCGCCATATCTCAATCTCTTACTTATTTACTGAATTAGCATGCTGCATCGAGTTCTACTCTAACAACTGCTCTAATGTTGGCATGGGCATTTCTGATCACAAGTAAATCAGTGACACCAAACCCAAAAACCTTAGAGTAATTCACGTACGTTTTTCTTGAGTTGCTGAAGTGCTTTTTGATACTCGCTATGACTGGTATCAAAGGTACTCAAGCGTCCATAGCGTAACTGACGGTAGTCTTGTCTAATTTCAATGAGCTTGGTCTGAATCGTTATCGGGTTTTCACTGTCTGTCAACTTACTTGTCGCATGAGGAGTGTTGCCGTCAAGCCGACTATCAATAGCAATAGCCAAACGCTCTAGCCACGCCAGTTGCCCCTCACTGTCCTCTCGAGCCAGCGATTGATCACGTTTACCCACACGTTTTGAGAGCTGTGCAAGTGGCAAGTCCGCTGGATGCCAGCGTTTGCGGCGGCGCTGCCATATGATAAATACTAAGACTGCCATAATAATAACAGCACTGGCTGCTAACCAAATGATTTGCTGCGTGATTGATCTGATATTGAACCATTTTAATAGCGAGTCTGCCTGCTTGTCTTGATCATAGCCAACGACATCTTTTTGCCAGTAATAGCTTGCTTGGTCTGATAAGCGCCTTAATGTTTGTAGCATTTGATACTGCTGATAGCTGATTTGAGCACTAGCACCACTGCCAAACATGGCGGCCCCTTGTTGCTGGGTCATCGTATTCATGCCCTGCTCAACACGCTCAGGTGCGACAAATGCCGTCGGATCCACACGCACCCAGCCTTGACCCTCAAGCCATACCTCAGTCCATGCATGTGCATCCATTTGACGCACTTCCCATACGTTACCATTACGACTCGGCTCACCGCCTTGATAGCCTGCTACTACTCGCGCAGGGATACCAGCTGCCCGCATCATAAAGGTAAAGCTTGAAGAATAGTGCTCGCAAAACCCTGCTTTGGTCTCAAACAAAAACTCATCGATACGATTAGTATTCAGTGGCGGCGGCGATAAAGTATAGCGAAACTCTGTCTGATTGATCCAGCGCTCGATAGCAGCCATATAGCGCACCGGATCTGAGCCTGACTGCGCAAACAACTGCTTAGCAAGCGCGCGTGCCTGCGGATTACCTTCATTAGGCAGCGCAAGGTTCGAGCGCCGGGATGCTTCTGCTAACACTGGATCTATACGCATCGGCGCAAACTGCACTACATCGTAGCGAAGCTGCTGCGTCACCGGCTGGTCTTTGGATAACGTAAAGTTGGACGTGATGTTGATATCTGGTTGCTGAGAGAAAGGATAATCTAGTCCAAACAACCAGTTTTGCTGTGTAGGTTCTAGGATAACTTGATATCGAGTAGGTGCTGCTTGCACTTGTTCAGGAACAGTAGCAAAAGCGTTCTGGATCCACATAGGTGGTTGTGATCTTACTGACCACTGGCTTGCCTGAGGGCTTGGACGCCAAGTTACCCCATCAAAATCACTAAATACCAAACCGCGCCAGTAAAGCTGCTGCTGCGGTGGACGCTCATCTTCAAACTCTACGCGAAAAGCCAGCTCGGTCGACTGACCTAAATTAGCAAAATCACCAGGTGACATGCTATCAGAGACCCCTGTAATCGCTTGCTGACCTGACAACTGTACGGACCACAGCGGCGGCAATCTCGGGAAAAATAAAAACAGCACTACCAATAAAGGTAACGCGCCAATACCCAATACCCCCAAGGTACGTATGCGTCCATCACCGCGAGCATTGCTATCATCGTTGAGCGCGATAAATGCCAATAAGACGATGAGGGCACCAATGATGACCTCTAGCGTGGTAATCAAGCCTTGATCCATCAAAAATAAAGCAGCCAATACAAACAATGATAAATTCAGCACCACGTAAGCATCGCGGCGTTTGTATAATTCCCAAAGTTTACTGACCAAGCATAGCACCAAAAATGCCACGCCCATGTCCAAACCAAAAGCGGTGTTATAAGTCAGCCACAGACCGACCAACCCCAGCAAAAAACCTAGCATTTGCATGCCTTGATAGACACGCTTTAGATGAGATATTTTTTTGAATCGTCTTTTGATACGTGGCAATTGCCCAACAATACTGACAACAGCAAACCCTATTAACCACAACGGCAAGTGAGCAGCATGCGGTAATATGACTGCCACTTGAGCGATTAGGACCCAGTAGTACGCTGGTAATGCCAGCAGCTGCCGATACCATTTTTTGTTATCTGCTACGCGGTGGAGCGTTTGAGTACTATTTTTCGCTCGGGTGCGAGACCCAAGTGACAACTGCTCAAAACTTGCCATATCTGTAGTATCAGTCGCTGGAGGTTGCTTAAATTGGGTCATGGTGATTTCGCTAGCCTTAGCAAGCACGCTTGCGCAAAAACCTCACCGTCACCCATCACTGCGGTAGCAGGAGCATCATTGGGTAAACGCATTTGAAAGGGCACACCGAGCTGACCGAGCGTTAACGCACCATGAGCCAGTTGCGCCAGTTTTTGTTCATGATGCGCAGCTGGCATATCTGCATAATCTAATGTCTGCTCATGACCAACAGGATCCGCAAAATGCTTAGTAAACATTCCTTGTCCCCGTGCTACGTGACTCCAAGAGACACGCGCCAATGACTCCCCTTCTATATAATTATCTAGGCGCTCAAAGTCGTCCTGCCCTTGCCTATACTGACCGCCTGTTGGCAAATCTTCCATGCTTGCAATTGCATACTGAGTTTGCCAATCAAAGGTTTCAGGCTTGGGGTATACCCAAGCTTTACGCGCAAAATAGACATAAGACCATGCCCGCATGATACCCAAAGGATAGACAGTTTTGATGGTCAACCGTGGTAGCTCAAATTGACCACGATTGCTTGTCTGCACGGGTAGCCTTATGATTTGCTCACCTTGTAGCCTGGTAATAAGGATAGCGTTTTGATCATCCGTATCTGCTTTATCTTTACGATCAGCAGATGTCTCAAATTCAAATAGCAGCTGCCTGCGTGGTTGACGACTCTTGCTATCTAACTGTAACGTCACCCAAGCAGGACTACCTGCCTGAGTCATCGTAACGTCTAATAGACGAATATGTAGACCGGATATGTGCGCAAAAGTCACATGGAAGCTAATCAGCCAGACACTGACCAGATAAAAACATAAACCAAGCACCAAGTTGTTGCCATAATTGACACCCGCAATAAAGGTGATCACTAATAGCACAGCAAATAGCATGCCTTCACGGCTAAAAAAAATATAAACATTGCGTAGATTGAGGGTGGCACTATCGTTTTTGGGTGCACGAGAAGCAAACCAACGGCTCAGTGCTGACTTGATTGGTACGGTTAAGGCCTTTGGTAAAAAGCTCATGACTACCCTACTCTTGCCATGTGATTGACTGTGATACTCGTCTTCAACCGACGAATGTAGCCATTTGTTGTAGCCACTGCTCGAGCTACAGTATGGACAGTTAAACAGTAACTGACACTTCTGCCAATATACGCTGTGCGATCGTTTTGGTTGCCTGTCCACCGCTCACATGTGCAGGCACGAAGCGCTGGCCCAGACGATGATCCACTACGGCTGCAAACACCGCTTGGATGTCTTCAGGTACCACCTCCATATGCCCCGATACATAGGCATGAGCTTGGGCAGCACGCTGTAGCGACAGTACGCCACGCGGTGATAGTCCATGATATTCCTGGCTTGCTCGAGTTTTTGCAACGAGCCTTTGTAAATAATCCAACACAACATCTGCCACATACACTTGTCTAACACCTTGCTGAGCCATCAGTACCGCGTCAGTATCAAGTACTGCATCTAAATCTTTTAGTAGCTCGCGACGATCTTGACCTCTTAGCAGCTCACGCTCTGCTATAGGTGATGGGTAACCTAGTGATAAACATAATAAGAACCTATCTAGCTGTGACTCAGGGAGTGGATAAACACCTGCTTGCTGTAATGGGTTTTGGGTGGCAATGACAAAAAACGGTCGCGGTAAGGGATACGTTTGACCATCTTGAGTCACTTGTCGCTCTTCCATTGCTTCGAGTAGCGCACTTTGCGTTTTAGGGCTAGAGCGATTGATCTCATCAGCGAGTAATAGCTGGGTAAAGACAGGCCCAGGACGGAACTCAAAGCGTTGTTTACTTTGGTCGTAGATGCTCATACCTAAGATATCAGCAGGTAGCATGTCATTAGTGAACTGCACGCGGCTGAAGCTCAGCCCTAATAGCTGAGCCAATCCTTGAGCCAGCGTTGTTTTACCCATGCCCGGCAAATCTTGTAATAACAGATGCCCACCTGCCAAGATACCACTAAGTGCAAGTTTAACGGCTTGAGGCTTGTCCAATACGATTTGATTCAACTGGGCCATCAGCTGTGCAATTTTTTGCTGATTATATTGAAAGTCAGCAGTAGTCGGCATGGACTGATTAGGCGTCGCTGCTGTTTTTTGAGAGTTGGATGATGATATATCGTTCGCGGTCTGGGTCATAGTCAGTTATCGGCTCATTTTTATGTCATAACGTTCAACAGTTAGCATCAGTTTGTATCCTCTGCAACTGCTGGAGGCTCAGCGCGGAGGGTAGATAGATAAGCAATGACGTCTGCACGCTCTTTGGCATCTGGCATGGGGTCAGATAGCATTTTTGAGTTTGGTATGGCTTTTTGTGCATCCGCAATATAAGGGTCAAGCGTTTTGGCATCCCATACCCACCCTGATGACTCTAGTCCTTTGCTATAGTCATAATCTTTTAGTTCGGCAGCTGGCGCACCATATATATTCATGAGCTGTGGGCCTTTTTTATTCAGACCTGCATTGAGCTGATGGCATTGACCGCACGCCTCTTTGTAAACCACCAAGCCATTTTTAACATCACCTTTTGTATATAAAGGTAGGGTCACTGGGTCTCGATGGTCAGGCGGAATACTGCTCTCACACGCGGTGAGCAACAAAACAGCGGCAAAAAGACTGTTTATTTGATATTTACTAATAAGTGGCATTTGGGCAATCTTTGGTTGGTAAGTGTCAGTGATAAAGAGTCTATGTCATTACAACTTTAGCATCACAACTTTCTAACTTGCTGCATGGCTTTCTAGTTTTATCGTCTGACTAGGCTCTTCTAAGTAGTACCCTTGTAGATAGCGCGCACCAACACTCCATGCAACCGACATGGTCGCCGCCTCTTCGATATAAGGCATCAACACATCCACTTTCACCTCATTGGTACTTGTGATGAGTGATTTGACAGTATCTAAGTTATCTGCTGAATTGATATCTTGTACGTAACTGCGCGCCAGACGCACCATATCTGGCTGTACCAAACTGGCAATTTCGATAGATTTGGCAGAAGATCCGAAGTTGTTAATGCCCATTTGGCAATCAACTTCACTCAGAGCGGAGAACTGAGATTTGGCTACAGTTAGGTGATCAACGATGTCTTTTTCATTGAATTGTAATGTTAATACACCGGCGGCACCGCCTACTGCCTTGATCAACTGGCTTGCAACGTTGGGTAGTTTTTTATCGACCAAGGTTGCACTCGTCAGCTGTATCAACAGTCTGGCTTCAGGATGGTGCTTGCGTACATCATTGATTTTTTTGCAGGCGTTAATAAGTACCCAGCGATCTATCTTTTCTAGTAGGTTGTGGCTCTTGGCCACAGTCATAAATTGATCTGGTGTCAATACGGTGTTTTCGGCATCGGAGAGAGGCAGGCGTAGATACACTTCAAAAAAGTCACTGCGATCCCGATCAATATCATAGATTGGTTGAAATGACAGCTCAAAGCGGTTGTTAGTGATAGCGTCAACTAACGATTCAGCAAGCGCATGGTCATCACTGTTGGCGTGTTCGCTTGGATCGTATATATGATAGGTACCGCCATGATTAGAGGTTTCTACCATAATATGGTTGATGGTTTCCATGGCACGCTCGAGTACAATGGTAGGCTCAGCGGTATTTTTCTCGATTTTGACCACTGCGATACTGACGGTCGTACTGGTCGTACGCTTATCGACTTCGATGAGCATCTCACTGATACGAGAGCCAATATGTGCTGCGAGCTTTTCAAGATCAGCGGTACTTTTATTTTTGACCAGTATCATAAATGCAGTATCACTAAAGCGGCTGACGTGCCCATCAGGTATGAGCTCATCTAACATATAAGCCACTTGTTTGACGGTTGCATCAATCCCTTTCAAACCAAGACTGCTTCTAATCTTACCAACGCTATCGAGTTGCACATACAGCAGCCCTGCTGTCAGCTCCCCTTGAGTCGCTTGCTGGTGTATTACCACCATTTGCTCCTCAAAGCCGCGACGATTATCAAGACCTGTCAGATTATCTGTGCGCTCAGCTTCAGCTAAGCGCTTAGCAACCTCTGCACTGTTACTCTGGTTTTGTTGAATGATAATCTGAGTGACCGGCTCACCCTCAAGTGTCGCTGAAGCCATTTGTAGCTTTGCCTCAAAGGTGCTGCCATCAGTACGTACACTCTCAAAGTTAAACTCTACATCTTTGCGACTGCCTTTATCAAACTGACGCAAAAATTGCTTGAAACCTTTGACATTACTTCCACCCGAAATCAAATCAATTACTGGCACACCAACGACATCATTCATCGATTTAAAGCCAAATAACTGCAGATATGGGTCGTTGGCATAGATGTGAATGCCTTCATCGATATAAGCAACGGCACTTTTTGAGTTCTTAATCAAAACATTGGCACGCTGTTCTGATTCAGAGAGCACTTGGCGTAAGGTTTTTAGCGTACGGCGACTGCGCAAGTTACTGTGCTGCAGACAGATAGCCATAACTACTGGCAGCTCTTGATCAAACCTAAGCGCTTTAATCATCGTACCACTAACAACAGCAGGTAGCCCTTCATCATTAGAGACCGCTGCTGCCGTCTCTTCATTCACTAAGCAAATCATTGGCAAATCGATACTTTGCTCTTGTACGATACTCACCACATCCGTAAAGCTCATATCATAGGCTTTGCCAAATACGAGAACGTCCCACTGTTGACGTAGTACTTTTAACAACTCTTCTTTATCGTCTAAAAATCCTAAGTTCACACTGTCATAATAACCGCTAAGCAATTGCACAAGACGTTCCGCGTAAAGCTGATCATCATTGATAACTAACAAGTTTAAGGTAGACTGAGTGCGCATAGGAAGCCTTTTAATCTTATGGACGTATTTTTATCTATTATTTCTAATAACCTGACACCTTTTCCAAAAATAAACCTAGCACAGAAAACAATAAGCTTGGCGATTATCATAATAATAACTGAGCCTTGCTCTGTATAATACGCTTGGTTAACTAATTTTGGTTACATTAAATAGGGTATCAATTAGAATAACAATATCCATCATTATAGACAATAACTCGGCAAGCTGCAGATTAACTTATGACCTTTCTTGTTTATTAGGATTCTGCGAAGAAACCCTCCAAAACCTCCACATATCAACATGTGTCTGCTTTTTGACAAAAATACCGTAGGCTACAACTGAACTATCTCATACTGACTAAACTCATCAGTCATCAGTATCTTGTTTCCCAAGCGTAATGGTGTTTGCTTGCTACCAATACGCATAACGACTCGGTCATTGTTCTGAAAGTAAGAAGGCGGTACGATGAGCGTACTCGTGGTTTTTAGTTGCTCGTCCCTACCCAAGATAAATGCAGGTACAAAGTGACGGTTTCGTAGCTCTCTACCCTCTAGACGCAAGCCGCAAGCCACAAGTTTATGTCCGAGCACTTGCCATTCTATGATTGGGGCTTTGCTATCAAGATTCGTCCAGCGCACGACACCTATTGACCAGTCAGTTTGTTCTGTTGCCGTAGAGTGGCAGATCAAAAACAAACGCATGAGATGTAATAGTGGCGGTGCATTTCTAGAAGTGTCATCTTCAGCTATTACTTGATCAGGGCTATCAGCATTCTCTTTTTCGGGCCCATCTGCTTCTGGCAACAGTTGCAGCGCACGAAACAGTGAAAGGTGATCATGGCTATCAAATACTCTAATATTTAACGGATTGTTGCTATTTTGCTCTTTACCAAATGTGTCATAACGAGGTCTCTCTTCCTCTGCTAGCTCTTTTATTGATACCAAATTAGCAAAGCTGTTGAAATCGCCCACACGGTAATGAATATCATTAAAACCTGTGACCAATAGCGCTTCTTGTTTTTTGCTATATTTGGTAGGCAAAGTAAGCGGAGGCTGTAAGTAACGATAACTGACTGTTGATGCGATTGTATTGAGCAAACCGTACTCTAACGCTGCACTACTATCTCCAAGTAGAGCCTGCTTGCGTGAATCAAAATACTCAATCATCGGTGCCAGCTCTAAGAATAGACAAGTGCGATGTTCTTCATAAGGGTTTATCTCAGAGTTAGCCGTGAGATAGCTTGGTGGGTAATGAGCTTCCAAATCAACAAATACGCGTGTTCTGGTGGTAGGCTCTGTTGTCGCGACCATGTGCTTTGCCCATTCAGGCAAAAAACGCTGCACTAGCAAAATATTGGTGCGACGCATACCGCGTAGGTTTAGCAGACTGTGTAAACAGATTTGACAATATAGCTGATAGATATTGTTTGCATGAGGGACAGCCGCGTCTATACCCAAATCAATATCGGTTATGCGGTGCTGATAGGCCAGATGATACAGCTGATTGATTTTTGACCACAGATAACTTGCCGGTGGTCGATAGCAGAGTACCTCTTCTGCCAGTATTTTTTGATAGCTGGACAAAGACTGGTAAATAGCAATAGCAAACGTATTAGAAGATTTCTTATTATTGAAATAACGCTGCCAGCCATTGCCCAAAGAGCGTTTAGACCCAGTATTAGGCTCTGAATCTTGTTGGCGTATGATCCTATCATAGACCATGATGATGAGATAATGTAACGACTTGGTTTGTGCGACATAGCCTAGCTGAACCTCATCGAACACCCCTGTCTCATAAATATACTGTTGCCGTAAAGCAGCAATCAATCGAATTGAAGCGTCAAGTACTGATGCCATCAACTTGAGACGCTGATCTTCATCTATATGAGCTTCTCGTAAAGCTATGAGTACACTCTCTAGATGCTGGTATTGCTCCTCAGGCGTTTGTGATGGTAGCGTGGTCAGTAGCTTGACTAAGTAACGCTCTTGACCGTTTACTGATCGATTTGACGATATTGGCAATGCTACAGTAGAAGACAAATGCTCTTGAAACATGGATAACGTTATCATTGGTATTACTACTCACTATCAGTCAATATCAGTCGCTTTGAACGAACGTGCAAAAGTACGCAATCACAAAAAATAGCGTTCCATGAGGTACAGAATATAAATGTAATAACGCTATAAAGAGCAGTACCTACACTCATAAGTATTTATACAATCGAGTTGATAGATACACATTATCAAATATAAGGACAGGCTGTATTATGAATTCTAGTATCTAAGCACAACGAGGTAGCTTTTATAAGCAAATACAACTCCCTTACGCACTATTACCATATGCACTATGTTGTCACAACAACTGGCACACTCGCTTTTAATAGTACGCGCGCTTTCAATAATTGCTTTTTGTTTGCTATTCAAAGCACCATATTGCCTAAACTAAGTCTTGCTGTAAATGTCAATCGGCACTTTAAACGGTCTATTCGGCAGCTCTCTCACCAGCTTAGGTACCAAATATCCTGGTAATGCTGATAATAGTGACCAGTAAAGCTCAATTGACGACCGCTCGTCGCTATCGAAATGTGCGGCACCAGCAACTTTATCTAGCACATGCAAATAGTATGGTAATACGCCAGAAGCAAACAAACGCTGACTAAGCTGCACTTGTGCGTCGACAGTGTCATTGACACTTTTTAATAACACTGCCTGATTCAATAGCGTAACGCCAGCTGCCCGGGCACGTTGCAAGTATTCAGCTGTTAATTCATCAATCTCATTGGCATGATTGCAATGGATCACCATGACGATACGGCAACGACTTTGAGACAGTCTATCTAATAGATCGGTATCTAAACGCGCTGGGATGACGAGTGGCAAGCGGGTATGCAGCCTAATCGTAGTGAGCTGCGCAACAGACTCAAGAGCATCTAACCATGCAAATAAGCGTCTGTTGTTCACATTTAATGGATCACCTCCACTTAAAATCACTTCATTAATCTCGGGGTGTTCGCCAATATAATTGATGATATTTTGTTTTGCCTCCGCAGTAGGCATATTGGCGCTATAGTCAAAGTGCTGACGAAAGCAGTAGCGACAATGAATGGCGCACGCCCCCGTAATTGTCAACAGGACTCTCGACTGGTATTTATGTAGCATGCCCTTGATAGGGTTTTGAGTATTTTCACTCAAAGGATCGGCCACGTAGCCTGTGACGTTGATTTGTTCCTGCTGATCCGGCAGTACTTGCTTTAATAACGGATCATCACGGTCACCCACGACCATCTTTGCTACAAAAGCGCGCGGCACACGTAGCGCAAAATGCTTGGGTATATAGACATCGGCACGCAATGACTCCAGCTGTAGGATACTCAGCAGCTCGTCAACGGACGTAATGGCTTCGGATAATTGATTTTGCCAGTTTTTTTGTGTGATTAAATGGTTTATCATGACAGCCTACTACCTGTACCCAAAATCCGATATTATACGCCCTTAGTGTCTACCCTATCAAAGTATACCCGCTGATACGTAAATACTTGGCTGAACAATAGCTTTTGGTATAGTCAGCCTCATCTATTACAACCCCTAGGAGTCTCTTGTGGCAAGTTTTTCTACTAATGAATTCAAAGCTGGTCTAAAAGTTATGCTTGATGGCAACCCTTGTGCCATTCTTGAAAACGAGTTTGTAAAGCCTGGTAAAGGTCAAGCCTTTAACCGCGTTAAATTGCGTAACCTTCGTAGCGGTAAGGTATTAGAGCAAACATTCAAATCAGGCGATAGTTTAGAAGCCGCTGATGTGATGGATACTGAAATGAACTATCTATACAACGATGGTGAGTTTTGGCATTTCATGCATCCTGAAAGCTTTGAGCAGATTCAAGCTGACAAAAACGCCATCGGTGATGCTCCTAAATGGCTAAAAGAGAACAGTAATGCATTGTGTACCATCACTCTGTTCAACGGCTCCCCATTATCAGTCACGCCGCCTAACTTTGTTGAATTGCAGATTACGGAAACTGATCCTGGCGTACGCGGTGACACGTCAGGTGGTGGCGGTAAGCCTGCCAAGCTAGAGACAGGTGCCGTTGTACGTGTTCCTCTATTTGTGCAGCAAGGTGAAGTTGTTCGTGTTGATACTCGTACTGGCGACTATCAGACTCGTGTGAGCTAACCGATCTGTAAGCCTAGCTGGCAGCTGATACTTGTATCACTATCATCAACAAAAAAGATTAACCACCAATAGAGTGGTTAAGCTTTTTTGTTTTTATAACTATCGCTTTACTGCTAAATTAGTCGTTTACACCACGGCGTTACTATAAATGCTGTCTACTGTTTACTCTTCTTCTAATGGCGGCTTCTGCATCAACCAGTATTGTACCAAAGCGTTAAGCTGCTCTTGTTTAAAGGGTTTGGTGCAATAATCCTGCATACCAACTTTTAAGTACTTTTCACGCTCGCCATCCATAGCATTGGCAGTCAGTGCGATAATGGGCGGCAGATCTTGAGGGTCATAAAGCTCGTGGAGTTTGATCGTTGCCTGTACGCCATCCAAGATCGGCATGTGATGATCCATCAAGATAACATCATAGCGGTTGGGGAATAGTGCAAAAGCTTCAATGGCTTGTTGACCATCTGTCACATGCGTCACCTTGTGACCACTATTGGTCAGCGCCTTTTTGGCAATGATTGCATTGACGGCATCATCTTCAACCAACAAGATATGTCCTGCACGCTCATGGCTCGGCTCTATCAATGTTAGATCGTTAGAGTCTTGCCATGTTTCGTACTTGTTCTCATCAATAGTTGGCAAAGGCAATAGAACACGAAAGGTCGTACCCACTCCCACTCTACTCTCCACATGGATATAACCCTCCATCAGATCAACCAGAGACTTACAGACCGAAAGACCTAGACCGGTGCCACCATAGAGGCGATGCGTAAACTTATTGGCTTGGTCATAAGCATCAAATATTGCTTCTAACGATTCAGGTTTGATACCAACACCCGTATCTGTCACCTCAATACACAAGGTCATATTTTTGTCAGACTTATTGTTTACCACACTCTTATTGCCGCCAGTCTTGTCAATCTCCTCGCAATAACAGTTGTCCATATGCCTGACATCGATGCTCACGCGCCCACCCTCACGAGTGAACTTTATCGCATTGTTGACCAGATTTGCTATGATTTGCTTAAGGCGTACTGGATCTCCTTTCACGTAAGGCGATAATGACTCAGTATAATGATAATCTAACGTCAAACCTCGTTGACGTGCTTTGATAGAGAACAGACTGACCACTTCATTACATAATGTCGATAAATTCAATGGGATAGAATCGATGGTCATTTTGCCCGATTCAACCTTCGATAAGTCTAAAATACCATTGATAATCACCATCAGATGCTCGTTTGAGACCTTAATATTATCCACGTATTCTCGTTGTTCAGCGCTAAGCTCGGTATCACCCAGCATTTCTACCATACCAATGATGCCATTCATTGGCGTGCGTATTTCATGACTCATGTTGGCCAAGAAACTAGATTTCATTTCATTGGCATGCTTGGCATCACGCTGTTTGTCTTGTAATTGCAATGCGTCTGCTGCCATCATGGCAAACTGCGCTAATATTTGCTCTTGCTGGGCATCAAAATTATGGTTTGGCTTGATATCCATGAGACACAACGTACCTAGACGATAGTTTTTATTGTCTTCATGTAGCAAAATTGGGGCACCAACATAAAACCTTAAGTATGGCGACTCTGTGACCATTGGGCTTTGGCTAAATCGGCTGTCTTCCAATGTATCGGGTACTATTAACACATCATCAGACAGTATGGTGTAATTACAAAAAGCCATTTCGCGTGGTGCTGTACTGACACTCTCAGACATCGTCTCAAATTTGCAGGCTGGTTTTAGATACTGCGTTTCTTCGTCCATAAAAGTGATCGTGACCACGGGTACGTCAAAGAATAACTTTACAAGGTCGACCAGTCTATCAAATGCTGGCTCTTCGTCTTCATTGAGCACCTGATATTTTCTGAGCTTATTGATACGCTCTATTTCACCTACCGCGACTGGGTAACTTTGTTTGGGTGAGTTAGATATAGACAAGGTAGACTCCATTAAATAATATCAGACGCTCGGTTGATGGCTCGTCTGTTTTATCAATAATTGTAATGCTTCATTGACCATAATCATTGCTACTACCGATGTGACAACCACTGCTGACCCATAGCCTCCACACTGCAAACCGCCTGCTTGGCAACTCTTGTCTACATGTGGCGGCTCTATAGAATAAACACACTTGATGCCGAACTTGTCTTTTAGTGCGCTATTGATGCCTTTTTCATGACGTAATTTATTGCGCAGTTTGGCCAGTAGTGGATCTTGATAGCTGTCGCGCAAATCGCTTACTCTAACTTGACTTGGATCTATTTTGCCGCCTGCACCGCCCGCACAGACGAGCTTTAGTTTATTAAAACGGCAATGCAGTGCGATTGCTAGCTTGGCATTCATGTCATCTACGCAGTCTAACACTACTATGGGCTTACCTTGCTTGGCAGCAGCTTTTGCATCATCAAGACTTGGTAGTAGGGCAGCGACGTTATCTACTGTCAAAAAATCATCAATAAGATTCAACGTCACTTTGGGGTTAATCTCTTTGATACGTGCTGCCATTGCCGCAATCTTACTTTGACCAAAGCTACTGTCTAAAGCAGGTAGCTGCCGATTGACATTAGAGGCGACCAATACATCCAAATCAATCAAAGTGATGGTACCTACTGCTGTTCGAGCCAGTGCCTCAGCGGCCCAAGAGCCCACACCCCCTACGCCAATAACGTAGACATGAGCTGCCGCAAAAGTATCTACCGCTGACGTACCATAGAGCGTGCGCGTCCCTTGAAAACGGCGATCATACTGCTCACTTTCTTGATCAGCGTCGCGTTGTACTAGAGCGTTTTCTTTTAATTTTGGCGGCTCAAATTGTTGTGTTTCATTCATAACGGTTCGAATTACTCTTTTTAATGATAACTATTGCTTTATGTGCTAACCACGACATTTATGACTTGCGTCTAGCCGCTCGCCTTTTCCATTTTCCTATCGTCTCTCATGGTCATGCAAGATTAGTCATGCCGGATAGGTCCATGTTATTTTTAGGGCGTCACAGCTATTTTGCCACAACTGCTTAGCAAGTTTATCACGTGATACGCCCAATAGCTCACTCAGACTTATTAGCACCCAAGGCAAATTAGCAGGGACATTTCTATCGTGCTTATGGGCATTTTCTCTTTCATTATAGGGGCTTTGTCCAGACTCTGAATGCTCATCATGCGATGTTTGACACATCATAGGCGTCATATCTGGGCAGTCAGTCTCTATCACCAAACATGCTATACCATACTCTTCAACAACGGCTGTAATCGCACGGCGGAGTTTTTTGGCATTTGGATTGGTAATCTGACCGGTAACGCCCAGCTTAAATCCCAATTTTACAAAAGCCTTGGCCTCTTGTTCACCGCCGCTAAAGCTATGGGCAATACCGCCCAATTCATGTGCATCATAATCATGCGCTTTTAATATAGCGAGTGCTTCGGCATGTGCCTTACGAATATGTAGCATCACTGGCAATTTATGGGTCACTGCAATATCTAATTGCGCCTCAAAAAAGCGCTTTTGCCTAGCAAATACACTAGGCGCTTTCATCGCATCAGTAAATGTATCTAGGCCGATCTCACCAATAGCTAAAGGGCGGCGCTCTATCACCATCTGTGCCAATGCTATCATGTGCTCGTCAGTATGCTGTTCGATGTAAAAAGGATGCAAACCCAGCGCAATATGAGTATGTATATAAAGTTCGTCCTGATATTGAATATCGCTGGCAGAAGACTGTGATGCTTTTTTGCTCAGTACTTTGTTCAGTACCTGCTCAGTGTCGTACATCCGCTCAAAATACTGATATAAGTAACCTACCAACACTAAATGGCGTACACCTTGACTATAAGCACGCTGTACCTGCCAAGCTCGATCATCATCAAATACTGGCGTATCAAAATGAGTATGTGTATCAATGAGGGGATACATCCTGACTGATGTTTTTTTATCGAGAGTCGATGACTCGGTAGCCGCCATTGATATGCTCCAAAATAACTGTTTTAGCAAAATACCTTATCAATCATCATATTATACCAATGACTATATTAACAGCTGATGCGCTAACTATAAAACCCAATATAAAAAGCCTGCACTGCCTATTTAATACGTGATCTAATTAGCGTTCGTATCATCATGAGAGCTACTTTGATCACTGGCTTTGTTGCAGTCTTTATTGGATACCTCTGTGTCAGCGTTGCGGCTGCTGCGCCGAGGAATGAGCGTCAAAGCGGTAGCAATAGCGCTCAGGACCAGCCATTTCTTAAACATTTTATGATTTGCCATTTTGGCTCCATTTACTACCTGAATATAAATCATATCAACAGATATCGGATACGCGATATTATTCTACTAATGTTTAGTATAGTAGTGGCTATATTGTGAACACGCAAGCCAATGTACGACATAACTATACAATTATATCGTGCATTGGCTCATAGTAATTAAGGGACATTGGCGATCTACAGTAGCAAATAACTAGTAGCGAACTACGTTAGCTTTAACGACTTAGCGGATAGGTCGTTATACCACTATTAGGACTGTCTACCTTGGTAAAACCTTGAGAAGTTGAATTTGGGGTCTGATCACGCTTAGGAATGAGCGGGTTGAGTGGCATTAACTCGTAGTCTGCACTGACATCGCCATCCCAACCTTGTGTACCACTCAGTGGCAGTTGTTTAATCGTGCCGTTTTTGTCAATGACCAGCTGCAGTACACGCATCTGATTGAACTTGCGCTCAGTCACACTCGCTACCGCACCACCATCACGCAAGATAGTTGGCTGCAAAAATATGATCAAATTGCTCTTTTGGGTACTGTCATTATCAGAGCGGAATAATCTTCCAATTAGCGGAACATTACCAAGACCTGGAACTTTTTGTTGGCGCGTGGTGCTGTTGTCACGCATCAAACCGCCTAAAGCGATGGTTTGCTGATCATCTGCTAAAATCGTCGTATTAATAAGGCTTTTATTAGTGATTAAGCCACTAGCATTGCCAGTACTGCCTGGTACGACAGACGAGACTTCTTGAGACACCTCCAAACGTACTGTGCCGTTATCGCCAATGTGCGGAATGACATTAAGGTTGATACCAATGTCTTGACGGTCGATGGTCTGGAAAGGGTTGTTTGAATCATTTCCGCTAGTGGTGAATGAGCCTGTGACAAAAGGAACATTCTGTCCAACCAGAATACTGGCTTTTTCATTGTCTAATGTCAAAATAGACGGCATAGATAGTAGATTGGCACTGGTAGAAGAATCAAGTGCCTGCAAAATAGCACCATAAAACTCAGTATTCCCTTGACTGTCTGTTCGACTGTCACCGATACCGACCAATGCACCAACGATAGAGCTGGCAGCCGCACTTATACCCGTACTGCTCCCTGCCAGTGCAGCGGCAGCCAGCGTCGTTGCACTAGCGCCGACATTATTAAAATTTACAACGCCGTAACCGCTGTTGGCATTGCCAAGCGCCCACTGAACACCGAGCTGAGTCGCATCATCTCCTGAGACTTCTACAATAGCAGCCTGAATCAATACCTGCGCGCGGCGACTGTCTAATTGATTGACGGCATCTTCAATCTCAAACATGAGCTCAGGCGCAGCGTTTACGATAACGGCATTTTGCGTCTCATCAGCAATGATACTAAACGGTCGGCTCACGACGCCTGTACTCGCTACGCCTGCATTGCTGGTGGGTACCACTGAGGGGCTGCTATTATTAATACTTTCATTTGCAGCACTATTGATGGATGCGCCTATGCTGCTTGCATCATTCAAAGAGGCTGATTCTAATGTGGATGTTGCACCAGCGCTATTGATTGACTGATTGGCCAGCAACCCTCTTAGCATATCGGCAATGTGAGTGGCACTAGCATACTTTAGGCGAAAGACACGGAGGCCACTTAGGCGTCTTGTAGGCGTAGTATCGAGCTGATTGACCATCTCCTGAACTTTGGCAATCATCTCAGGACTGCCTTTGACCAGCAGTCTATCGCTTGAGGTATCAGCGATGACCTTTAGCTGATTGTTACTACCTTGCGCTTGACCGCTACCAGCATTTGCGACCAACGCACTAATGAGCTCCATCATACGTTCGGCATCGACGTGACGTAATGGAATCACTTGTAAACTATCATTGACGTTACTGTCCAAATCACGGATAAGCGCTGTCAGCTGATTGAGGCTATCTGCTCGATCCGATAGCACAAGCGCATTTACGCCAGGTACCGCAGCAGCGTGGGCTGACTGCGGCATCAGTGGTCGTATGACCCCTAAAACCTCCGCAGCTTGCGTATTTGTCAAATAGATCACTCGGGTTGCCAATGACTCCCCAACACTGTTGCCACGCAAATCAACAGCAACGCCAGATTGCTTGGCAACATTATCCGGCACTAGCTTGGTCGTCGTACCCGACTCAATCGCCGCAATACCATTGACCTGCATCACACTCAAAAACAGCTGATAGATTTCATCGCGGGATAAGGCTTTGTTGGAGATGACAGTTACGTTGCCATTGATACGAGGATCAAGGACAAAGTTTTGATCAGTGATGGTTGCCACTTCATTGATAAAAGCTTTGATATCGGCATCTTGTAAGTTGACCTTCCAACTCTCAGCACTCGCAAGGCCCATACTGGCTGCCCACAAAGGTACCGCTAGGCAGATAGGACGGCTTAGACGCATCAAGCGCTGCAGAACACGATGTAAAGGTGTGGCTGAAAATTGATGAAAACTTACCATATTTATAATTACCTACAATGATATTGCATAATATGTACTGAGTTTTTAACGAGCAACCTGTGCTAAAAATCCGCCATGCTAGAACTGCTGGCGAATCGTAATGACTTGCTCACCACGTTGAACCTCGATCTGTGCTTCACCTGCTTGCTGTACTTGCTGTAACACGCCCGCATCTTGAGCCGGATTATTACCCACGCTTTGTCCATTTACCGTCAGTACTTTGTCACCCGGCTCAAGCCCTAATCGGTTACGTAGTTTTGACGGCATCGCGGCTGTCACTTGATAGCTCTCACCTGACGCCATTACCCCCATTCTACTCAAATAACTGGCAGGGTTCTCTTGCAGCGCCGTGACCGCCTCCTCAATAGCTGACTGCGGACTACTTTCACTCGTCTCTGCTGCAGGCTCAGAAGGTGTCTCTTGCAATACCTGAGGAGCAGTTGGCAATAGGCTGTTATTAGGCAAGCGCTGATTACTAATGCCACCTGCCAGCATTTTGCTTTGATCTAGTATCATGGCATCCGGCATGCTAATGATGGTTTCTTTATCATCAGTATCAGCGATAATAACTGAATTCCAATCAACAGCGACAAGAATATAGTCGCTATCTTTTAGTCCATCACCGATTCGGTAGTTTTTTACCTCACCATTAATATTAAGTAATGCCGAAGACATAGTCTCAGGTATCGCTAGCAATACCCCTTTGAGCTCAACGTTGGGTGGTGGCTGGACTGCCGCCGCAATGGGATCGGGATCAGCAAATATCGCAAACAATCCACTGTAATCATTGGTAGACTTTGCATTACTTTGCAAAGGGGCTAGCGGTAATGCAGGTGCTAAGGGCGCTGCCAACAATAACCACAAAAGACGGGCGGCTGTCCAACATAGCCAAGCAATGGCGAGCAGCAACAACCATCCTGAAAAACGATTGAGAGTATTGACAATAGGTTTTAGGCTTGCAGTCATATTGGCCATTTAGTTTGCCCCTAGACCAGTTAGCAACGGTTGACGCACACTAACGACTGGCGTATCTTGCGGTGCCTGTCCTTTATACTCAGGCATGTTTTCTAGTAGGCGCTGGGTCAGACTGACATCCAGCATATTATCACCGTCTATATACAGATCACCCAGACGCTTATCCTGATCATTTAACAAGTTGATATGCAACAGGTTTCTATTGTTTTTTTGCTCTGCGCTCAGCTCAGCGCGTAATGCAGGCATAGTCAGATAAAAAACCTTGCCACCACTCGGATAGCCCACCTCACCGCCTACCCATGTCAGTTGCCCCTCTGCAGCACTGAATCCAGTAGTACTCTGAGTAGATGCATTGTTAGAAGTTTCTGATGTTACCTTGTTGTCGGCGTCATCAGATAAGCGCGTCAATGAGACGCCATTGACCTGAATAGGCGTATTGGGTAATTGCCAGTCAACGACACTTTTTAGAGTCTCAGGCGCGATTTTCCCACTCATATCGTCGACTTGCCATGAGTTAAAACCAAGCTTCACCTGTCCATTCAGTCTTGTTTGCTCTGTTTTTATGTTGATATCTGCGCCAAGCTTACCTGTGAGCAATTGCCATGGCTGCCATGACCAGTCGGCCATGCCTATGAGCGGTGTCGATGATATGGGAAGTTGCCAGATAGCAGAGCCCTGCCAGACATTGCCTGATACATGCTGTACATAGGGGGTATTGGGCGCGTATTTCTCAAGTAGCCACGCCGCTGGCATCTGCAACACGGCAAATAGTGCAAACAATACGAACCCGATCAGCCACCAAAGCTTACGAGGACGTTTATGAGACAACTCAGATACTTGGGTCACAGTTGCACAACTCTTATATAAGACCAAAACGTCATTATCATAACAAACAATGGCCTATAGATGACAGAAAAAAAGCCAGTATCTTTTTGCCAAAATAATGGCAACATAGATACTGGCTTCTCTGTTTTGCGGTGCTACGTCACTTACGACTAAATGCTTGTAAATAAACCACTATCTACAAGACTGCTAAGCTCGTCTGCGTGCCATATGACTACCTAGGTCTACACCATTAGATCGCAAAGTCTTCAAGATCACGACCTGCTGCGAGTGCTTCGACCAACCACGTTGGTTTACGTCCACGACCAGTCCAAGTCTCTTCGTTGTTATCCCCATTACGGTACTTAATACTGCGTTTTTTCTCTAACGTCTCACCAGCTTTTAAGATCTCTTCGATAGTCGCGTTGCTCTCTTTTGCAATTTTTTCGAACTGCATATAAGCGTCATATAAACGCTGGTGCTGTTTTTTGGCGATAAGCTGTTGTGCATTTTCAGTAATAGCACGTAGCTCGTCTACGTTTAAGTTGTCTAAATCGATTGCGTTGTTTTTGCTCATAATAAATCCAATTGTATAAAAGTTATTCACCTCAATAGAGCTATCATTCCTATTGAGGACCTGAATGAATATTCATTCATCATTAACACTGTTTTTAACTAAGTCGATATTACATCTTCAAAAATTTGCTTGATTATTCATTTATCAAAAACCATTCGTTGCTGT
Source organism: Psychrobacter sp. T6-6 (assembly GCF_052258185.1). Classification (NCBI taxonomy): domain Bacteria; kingdom Pseudomonadati; phylum Pseudomonadota; class Gammaproteobacteria; order Moraxellales; family Moraxellaceae; genus Psychrobacter; species Psychrobacter sp. T6-6. The sequence goes on along the minus strand of NZ_JBQQEX010000003.1, from coordinate 282,213 downwards.
TTTGATATCTCGTCATACTATCAATTGAGCGTTATTGGCAATGGAGCATTATTGGCCACAACAAATATTCATTATACTAGATATAATCAAAGCCAATCGACTGTTATCCTAATTATTATCTCAAAATATTTTTGATTAACTCTAGGGTAATTGACTGCTATCGAGACCCAGATATTTTATCTATCCTTTTTGAGCACTCAGCTCATTCATCAAGCCATTGGCAGAGTCAGCATTCAGCAAATATGGATTGAACCCATTCGTAGTAGAGTATTTTAGATACACAGCAGCGTTCTCTTCGGTTGGAGATGCGTAATTCATAGACCACTTTGACCATTCTCTGTGCTTTAACTCTCGCGTTTCAATAACCTGTAAATCGTAATGACGCTCATCAGCAATCAGGCTATATAGCAAACGATTAATTTGCGCTCTTGGACCTTCTACGGTCTGCAAAAAATAATCTTTATTAAATGTCAACATGCCAGTAATGCCGTTGGCGGCGTTATTGATCTGTGCTTGCTGTAATATCTCATTGAAGTCAGTAGCCGATACATCTGGGTTTGCGCGACTGGCATAGGTCATGCTCATTAAGATGTGAGCATCTGTATTTACTGATGTCATATTTTTTCTCTTATAAAAAAGTTATGGAAGCAGGTAGACTCTATAGGCATCAACCAATTAGCCAAAAGCATACCAAGGTTTTTTCTTTTGAGAAGTACGCTGTCCTTCTTGCTCTTGAAGCTCCGATAACGTATCAATCAACATCATAATTTGGTTGGTACTCATCAGGTAAGGGTTGAACTCATTACCTGTCGAAAACTTTAGAGCAATCCCTTTGTTCTCATCGCTTGGAATCAAGTATTTCATTGACCATTTGTTCCAGTGACGCTGATCAACTTCGCGGCACTCAACGATCTGTAAAGAGTGGTGGCGATCGTCTTGGACAAGTTTTCTAAGCAGTGCATTGATCACTGGTCTTGCCCCTTCAATACTCTGCAAAAAGTAGTTGTGGTTAAATACTAGAGCACCAGTAATACCATTGCGCTCATTGTTTTGCTGCGCTTGTTCAAGAATACGAGTCACCTCACCGTTGAGATTATCATTGTTATAACGGCTAATATAAGTCAAACGTACAATGAGATGCTCTCCATGTTGCATTTTTTGACGATTTGACTCTGAAAGATCGACTGATTCCATAGGTTTTTCCAATTAGTTTGTTAGGCTTGTAAATATTTAATAGCTTGTAGATATTTAATAGTGTGTACATATTTGATAGCCCAATAAGCAAAGACAGCTTATTTACTTTTGATAATGAGCCAGTTGTTTTATCCACTCTACTACTGAGTTCTTTTAATAAACTCATTCATACCACGTGATAAATTTGCGTTGCTGCTCTTTTGTATCTCTTGTGCCAATCGCAGCAATTGTGAGCTGTCATTGCACTGCTCCAAACTTAACAGATAACCCCAAGCCTCAGCAGGTGGGGCGTTTTTTTCAATATAAGTCGCCAAGTCCGATTTTATCGTTCCATAATTGCTATCAGATACTTTTGACTTAAAAATACCGCCTAGCGATTTTTTACCAGCGTCTATAACGCTGCTAGGTGATTTACTATTAAAAGTACGATCGAACTCTGTCTCGGTACTGGTATCAAACGAGTTTTGTGTTGATTGAGATCGCAAGATCTCTGGCACTTGCGTGCTGCTAGATGCTTGAGGGTCTGTCTTGATACGGGCACGCGTATTTATGGTATTCGCCACTTCGATACACTCGAGCTCTAAAAGCAGCTCAAATAGAGGTGCAACACCACCAAAGTCAGCAAACATTTTGCTATTATCGAGTGTATCTAGGTAGTTTTGGTAGGTTCGCTTACCGTCGATCATAATCAACAACGTTCTTGCCTCTCTTGGTAACACACCAAGACTTTGAGACTTTATCTCTTCTCTACCCACATCACTTTTGCGAAACACATCACCGTCATTCATTCTTTATACTCTGTACTGGCAGTCAGATGAGCACCCTGCCTGTAAGATGCCAACCCAAATAATTTTATGTTTTAAACCATCACATGATCGAACTTTAATTGATTCGTATTTATTGCTAGATAACTTTTTAGTAGCAGCATCAATACTTAAAGTCGTGTGCAGTTTTATTTGAGCTGAGTATATCAATGTCATCGATAAACTGTTAGTCCCAATTAAACTGGATAGAACAAACGGTTTATATGAGGTATGAAAGGTAGTTTTTATAAATTTCAATATAAAAAATGATAATAAAAACAGTCATGAAAAGTAGTTTATGGCATTAATTTTATTTGCAGGTGGCTATTGTCCATTTACTTGTGGCAAAAAAAATAAAGATAATGAATGATTTAAAAATATAAAGTAGGCAAAAACAAACAGAAGTTTTATCTTTATGTATTTCTAAAGATAGATGCTTTTATATGTCTTAGCAATCAACTTGTAATATGACCAAAGCTGATATTAGAATTTTAGCAGTGACTGAGTTTTTAGTTATTTATGATTACACATTAAAAAACCCCGCCAGTGGCGAGGTTCTTTATCTATTTTTATCTTTACGTTCTATGTCTTATCATCATCAGAACGGAATATCATCATCTACAGGACCATCTGGCATTGCTGTAGGCTTAGACTGTGCTGGCTTTTGTGCTGATTGATTAAACTGATTTTGCGGCGCAGGTGCGTTTTGGTTACTAAAACTGTTTTGCCCACCATTCGCTTGGTTATTGTACCCGCCTTGCTGTGCTGGCTGATTATTACCTTGCTGACCATAGTTGTTTTGGCCATTTTGATTGTCATAACCCTGATTTGAGCCACCTTGGTTATTACCAAAACCACCGCTATTGCCTTGTCCCTGTCCACCGCCAGTCTGACCATCAAGCATCTGCATTTGCTCAGCGCGAATCTCAGTAATGTAACGATCTTGGCCGCTTTGGTCTTGATATTTACGCGTACGCAGACTGCCTTCGATATAGACCTTGCTGCCTTTACGCAGATACTGCGCGGCGATCTCACCCAGACGATTGAATAGCGAGATACGATGCCACTCTGTCGCTTCTCTCTTTTCGCCGCTTTGTTTGTCCGTCCACTGCTCTGATGTCGCAACTGAAATATTGGTCACGCTGCCACCATTATTGAACTGGCGTGCCTCAGGATCCGCTCCAAGGTTACCAATGATGATAACTTTATTAACTCCGCGCATGATACCGTCCTTTTATTGATGAATAATTTAATACGTTGTTTTAATCGTTATCTAATAGCAGCATTTGATGCTATCAACTCTTAGTAATATCAATTATATGAGTTTACTTTAACCAATTTTTATCGAAATATCTACAGTCTACTTAGGGTAGACGTCAATCTATGTCGCCTAAATAATTTCTCAAAACTATCGTAGTTCTACACTATTAGGGGTATTTTGCCGTTTTCAAGATGCGCTGAATACTGGGTACTTTTAAGCATATTTTATTGTGCTTAATAATTTATCGCATTATCCAAATTCAGCGCTATCCAGTTATAGTGCTATCCAATCGCAGCCCTATAAACCATTACTTGACAATAGTTATTTGACAGTAGTTATTTATCAGTAGCGTTTTGACGGTGCATACTCAGCGTCACACTGCCCAGCTCCACGCCAAACTTTGTCATCACTGAACGATTGAGCATGACATCTTCATTGATAAGATACATCCAATCGTCAAAATTGACCTTATAAGTCTTGTCTTCGACAGGTAGCTCTAATACATAGTTCCAATGCAACGTATTGCCTACCACCTCCCCTGTTGCCGCGCCTACGACGTCTCCAGCGGTACCAACCCAGCGACCGTCTGATTGTTCAGTCAGACGCCATATGCGCTGAGACTTTGTGCCATCTGCCCATGAGAACTTTTCATTTAAGACGATGACATCATCGCCTTCATGAGTTGCATCGATGTCGACATAAAAACGTTTTTTGACGTCACCATTGCGACCTTGGAACATTCCCCAACCCTCAATTTGACCTGAGAAAAACTCATGCATATCGAGCGTCGGCGTCGTGTTCTGATAGGCTTGAATATTCTGTGTCGCACAGCCAGAAGCCAATAGCGTGGCTGACAGTCCAAAACCCATCGCTAGCTTTTTAAACTTACTCATATCAATTCCTTGTAAATAGAGATAAAGGGTTAATGTCTACTTACTCATAATGGCCATCTATAGGAGTATTGTCTACTCAGCGCTGCACATTTATCTTCGTTTCTACAATAGTCTCGCTTCTACGAATTTATGAGTCTATAAATAACGTACTAAAGATCGAGTGGACTCTGTGCCAAACTTGACAGCTGCTGACGCGAGTCGTCCGTCAATTGCGTCTTATCTAATTTTAAATAAGCTACCTGCTCTTTTGCCATCACGACCAGCTCATCAACGCCATCTACCGCGAGCATTTGACGTGACCACTCTTGGATATTGATGTTTTTGGGTATCGTCACTGTCGTACTTGATAAATAAGGCGGCTGCGCAATCGGAAGAATGATCAATAGCGCGGCGCCCATAATGATAGCCAAGATACCCCATGCCAATAAGTTCGGCTGGTTTAGAAGTATACCACCCATCGCACCGCCAACGAACGCACCAAAGAACTGACTCGAAGAGTTAAGTCCCATTGCCGTTGCTTTATTGGCAACCGGTGCACGCTTAGAGATCCATGAGGGAATGGTGGCCTCAAGTAAGTTAAAGCCCATAAAGTACAGCAGCAAACCCAAGATGATGCCGACACCAACCTGACTGCCCAGCGCAAGTAGCGCCAATGCGGCGGTCATTAGCGCTATCGCTGCCAAGAACACCTGACGCATTTTGCGCTTCTTTTCGGCAATGATGATAAAAGGTATCGCGATTGCAAAACCAATGAACAACAGCGGCAAATATACCAGTCCTTGCTGACGTACTGATAGCCCCATCACTTCGCTCAGCTGATGCGGCAGTATGACAAATATAGCCGTCATCGTTAAATGCAAAGCAAAGATAGCCATATGTAAGCGGTTAAGATCGCCAATCTTGAGGACAGTTGCCAGTTGCTGACCGATGGTTTTATTGTCTAAATTGTGTTTGAGCACACGCATCGGTGTTGGCACGGCAAGCAGCAATAACATCGCCAATACGGCAAACCCTGATGTCAGCCAAAACAGCCCAGATATACCGAGCGAACCGACTAACAATGGACCAAAGGCAAAGGCAAGCATGATAGAGGTCGCAATAGTCAGACCCATGGTCGCCATTGCTTTGGTACGCATCTCCTCACGTGTCACATCGGCTAAGAGCGCCATCAATACCGCAGAGACCGCACCACTACCTGCTAGCGCCCGTCCAATAATTACCTCATATATGTCGGTTGCATTTGCCGCAATTATCCCGCCGATGGCAAACAATACCAATCCCAAAAATATAATGGGTTTACGCGGGAACTTATCAGCAGCAAGGCTCATTGGTATCTGAAAAATAGCTTGCCCCAAACCATATATACCGACTGCCAGCCCAATCAAAAACGGCGTCGCATGCGTATAATTGCTCCCATAAACAGAGAACACTGGCACAATCATAAACAAGCCAATCATTCGCAAGGCAAAGATACCACCGACCCCGAGAATTGCCCGTTTCTCTACGCTATTCATAATTGCCTCACTGGTTAATCACTGCTGGTTTTTCGCTGCTGGCACTTTTACTACACCATGATTTATCACTACTGGTTTATCAAGGCATTAGCCTACAAATCAAGCCCCCTAGTATAAGACATTCGCCGTTTGGTTGCCGAGACTTTTGGGTTTTTGTGCTGACGCTACCATTCAAGCGAACAGACCTTAGAGACGGCTCACGTTCAAGCCATTAATATTACAAGATTATTTTGTTACTAACTGCATCATATACCTTATTACACCTTGAATAATGCTGTCGCCATGACAATAAAGTAAGGCGTCGCAAACGTTATTAGCACTCGACTCAGACGATAATTTAAATGACAAACCCCTTCAAAAAATGACACTTTTGGTCAAAACCATAACAAACGATGCCTGTTACTTAACAGGGATTTGATTTAGATTTGCTTAGACGCACAAGGCAGATATACAGAATCAATTGCCTCGCGAAATAAATAGTAAGTAACCATATAAAGCACTGGTAGTCAGCAGCGAAACTATTAATAGTAAAATTATAAGTGGTAGCACAATTACAAACTGAAAACTTATTCGCATTTTCAACCAACCACTGCATATCTTTAATATGCCACTATCAAATAAACATTGTATTGATCTGTATTTAGCTTTTTATTTGACATATTTTCACTCCCCTTTTAGCAAATAGGAAACCCATAAACGATGGCACATGACCATATCGCAATACGCGGCGCACGTACTCATAATTTAAAAAATATTGATTTAGACATTCCGCGAGATAAGTTCGTGGTAATCACAGGATTGTCTGGCTCTGGTAAGTCTTCATTGGCTTTCGATACCCTCTATGCCGAGGGGCAACGTCGCTATGTCGAGAGCTTATCGGCATATGCGCGTCAGTTCCTCTCGCAAATGGAAAAGCCTGAAGTCGATAGCATCGAGGGTCTCTCCCCTGCGATTGCCATTGAGCAAAAATCAACCAACCATAACCCGCGCTCAACTGTCGGTACGATTACTGAGATTTATGACTATCTGCGCTTGCTCTATGCGCGTATCGGTACGCCGTACTGTCCTGAGCATGGCGAGCCGATGGTTGCGCAGTCGGTCACCGAAATGGTCGATCAGGTCATGGCGTTACCAGAAGACACCAAACTCATGATCTTGGCACCGGTGATTCGCGAGCGTAAAGGTGAGCATACTGTGTTGCTTGAGCAGCTGATTGGTCAGGGTTTTGTGCGCGTACGCGTCGATGGCGACGTCTATGATACCGATGAGCTGCCAACACTAGATAAGAAGAAAAAGCATACCATCGAAGTGGTGGTCGATCGCTTTAAGGTCCGTGATGATTTAGGTAACCGTGTCGCTGAAAGTTTAGAGACGTCGCTACGTTTAGGTCAAGGGCTGGTCACGCTACACTTTATGGATGGCAATCCAAAAGAAGGTGGTGACGATAACCAAGTCATGTCAGCCAAGCATTCCTGCCCTGTCTGTGATCGTGCGGTACCTGAGCTTGAACCGCGTATGTTCAGTTTCAATAACCCATACGGGGCGTGTCCAAGCTGTGATGGTCTGGGCAAACGCCAGTACTTCGCCGCTGAAAAACTCATTACCCATCATGAAAAATCGCTCAATCAGGGCGCTATTAATGGTTGGGACAAACGTCATGCCTACTATTTCGGTTTGCTTAGCACGGTCTGTAAGCATTTCAAAATCGATATGGATATGCCGTGGCAGGACCTTGCCAAAAAGCATCAAGACATCATCATGCATGGCTCTGGCAAAGAAAAGCTCACCTTTAACTTTACTGATGAGCGCGGTCGCAAAACCAACAAGACCGTACCATTCGAAGGCGTGCTGCCTTACCTAGAGCGCCGTTATGCTAAAACGCAAAGTAACCTCGTCCGTGATGAGCTGGCCAAATACTTAGCTGATACCACTTGTAATGTCTGCGATGGCGCGCGTCTGAACGAGATCTCACGCAATGTGCGTGTTGACGACCAGACCATTGCTGACATCGTCAAGCTCTCTATTGGCGACTCTGCGGAATATTATAAAACGCTAAAGATCGGCGGTCATAAAGGCGAAGTCGCGGAAAAAATCTTTAAAGAAATCAATGAGCGCTTAAACTTCCTCGTCAGCGTTGGTCTTGATTATTTGACCCTTGCCCGCTCTGCCGAAACATTATCAGGCGGTGAAGCACAGCGTATCAGGCTTGCCAGCCAAATCGGTGCAGGTCTCATGGGCGTCATGTACGTACTTGATGAGCCGTCAATCGGTCTGCATCAGCGTGACAATGATCGTCTGCTAAAGACATTGACGCGCTTGCGTGACTTGGGCAATACCGTACTGGTCGTTGAGCATGACGAAGATGCCATTCGCCAAGCGGATCACGTGATCGATATCGGTATCGGTGCCGGCGTACACGGCGGTCATGTCATCGCTCAGGGTACGGTCGATGACATCATGGCAAACAAGGAATCGCTCACTGGACAATATATGTCTGGCAAAAAGCGCATCGAGATTCCAGCCGTGCGTCATAAAGCCAAAACCGTGGATATGGAAGTCAAAGGTAAGGCTAAAGCTAAAAAAGTACCGATGACTATCGAGCTCAAAGGTGCATCAGGCAATAACTTGCATGACGTAGATCTGACCATCCCCGTCGGTATCATGACCTGTGTGACGGGCGTGTCAGGTTCGGGCAAGTCAACCTTGATCAACCGTACGCTTATGCCATTGGCAGCGACGCAGTTGAACAATGCTTCAACGCTGATTGCCGATAAGTTTGAAAGCATCAGTGGTCTTGAGCACTTGGACAAGATGGTCGATATCGATCAAAGTCCTATCGGTCGTACGCCACGCTCAAACCCAGCGACGTATACTGGTGTGTTTACTCCTGTACGCGAGATGTTTGCTCAAACGCAAGAAGCGCGCGCTCGTGGTTATAAGCCAGGTCGCTTTAGCTTCAATGTAAAAGGCGGACGTTGTGAGATGTGCCAAGGCGATGGTCTGATCAAAGTCGAGATGCATTTCTTGCCTGATATGTATGTGCCGTGTGATACCTGCGAAGGCAAACGCTATAACCGCGAAACCCTAGAGATTCACTATAAAGGTAAAAGTATCGCCGAAGTGTTAGAGATGACTGTCGAAGACGCGACTGAGTTCTTCTCAGCGATACCTGCGATCTATCGTCGTCTGCAAGCGCTCATGGATGTCGGTCTTGGCTATATTCGTTTGGGTCAGTCTGCGCCAACGCTCTCTGGCGGTGAGGCACAGCGTGTCAAACTGGCACGTGAGCTTGCCAAACGTGATACAGGACAGACGCTCTATATCTTGGATGAGCCAACCACAGGCTTGCATTTCCATGATATCTACAAGCTGCTACACATCTTGCATACCCTACGCGATAAGGGCAATACTATCGTGGTCATCGAGCATAACTTGGATGTCATCAAAACGGCGGATTGGGTGATTGATCTAGGCCCTGAAGGCGGTAAAGGTGGTGGCCTAATCATCGCTGAAGGTACGCCTGAGGAAGTGGCGGAAGTGAAAGGCTCGTATACGGGTGAGTTCTTAAAGCCCATGCTTGAGCAAGGGTTAAAAGACGTCAGCTAAGACAAATTAGTGAATAGTTGATAAAAGGCTACTCTTCAGAGAGTGGCCTTTTTTTGGCTGCTACAAAGTACTGTACACGCTCTGAGCTGCAATTCTAAATCGTTATATGTGTATTAGACCAACACCCATGTTGCTTTGCTGCGTTACCTTTCTTAATCTTTATTAAAGATACTTAAACGTTGATTGTATTAATATTTAAATAGTTAAACATCATGCGCAAATGTACACGATATAGAAATATCTGATTAAGAACGATATAGCACGTACGAAATGATGCTATTTGCTCTTGTACAATCTCTAAACCCTTTAAGGACTCTTTATGAAAAAATTAATGTTTGTTATTTTGGCATCTACTGTTGGCGTTAGCGCCTGTGCGTCAAGCGGCACATCAAATGGCGCAAGCGATCGCAACCATCAAAGACCTAATATGTCAGCAGACATGAAACAAGCTATGGATGACTGTGCTAAACGCATGAATGTAAAAATGTCTCATGATAGTCGCCCGAGTAAAACTGACATGAAAAAAACGGAAGCGTGTATGAGTGCGAAAGGGTACGAGAAACCTGAAGGTCAAGGTCGTCGTCAATAATTGGTATTTTTTAGAAAATCATCGATAAAAGGCTACTCTTTAGGGAGTGGCTTTTTTATTGTCCGAAACTTAGTTTTCGTACTTAATAATCACTCTTGAAATTATCTTTGTTACCTTCTCTTGCGTAAATTGTTGGAAGTATATTTAATAGTCTGTTACCGCTGAATATATGTTTTCAATCATTAAAATCATAGCCAATAATAGAGTCGTCCTGCTTGTAAACGCTACAAACTGTAGTTACAACTGAATCTATAAAAGAGTCATAAAATTTATAACTTTCTATGCTCATATTGTTTACAAAATCGCTTCTTGCTTGTGATATGGTAAAAGGTATAGCAAAAGTAGGAGTATATGATAGTGTGCTTGCTTTATTGCTTAAAGCATTTTCGGATTTGGTCTTGAAACTACTTATTTCATCTATGGTTGAAGGTAAAATTACAAAAGTCAGTGCTGATATAGTAGCTATTTCTTCTTGAAAGATGCGTAAAAATCAAAGCTAGCCTCCTTTTCAACTAAGAAACTATGACTTTTTGACTTATAAGTTACTGATCTCTATCGACTTCGATCATATTTTTTAAATCGTCTAAACTAACTATTTTAAAATCCGAATCATGAATGCCTAGTTTTGAATATCTATTCGAAACTTTATCAAACCTATCCTTACCAATATTTTGCGCTACCTTCTTAGTTATTTGACCTATTATGAAGAGCATAAATCCTTCAGGTGCTTTGTAATTAGGAATATCACTCATTATATATTTAGAGTTACTGCTTATAGTAGTTAACTCTTTGTCATGTTTTGGAAAGCGTGAAGGTCTATGTTAGTTTGATAGACTTAACTTGAGGATCTAACTTAAAACCACTAGGAAAGATGACTATGCTTAGTAATAGTTTCAAACAGAATATTTTAGCTTTACAAAAAAAGGAGCAGGAATTCCAGCAAAAACATGATAAGTCAAAACTAGATTTTAATATATTCACGATCCTACGTAAGACAGGTGAAGAAGTTGGTTTACATTCTCGCTTTCTCGCTGAACTACTGAATCCTAATGCTAGTCATAAAATATCAGATTTCCAAAAATTATTCATTGAAGCGGTATTGAATAATGCCATAGCGACACAAGAGTGGGATCGAGAAAAACTAGACTCAAAGGTCGTTTACAGTTGTGAAGTTGAATATAAATTCCATCACTCAAATCATGGAATAGCAGATATTATTTTCGAAGGCAAAGACAATGAGATCAAAAAAAATGTCATTATTATCGAAAATAAGATTTATGCTCCAGATCAAAAAAACCAGCTGGGAAGATATTATAGAGCTTGCCAAGAAATGGGTTATGATGATAAAAATATCTATATAGTATATTTAAATCGTTTTGGTGATGACGTATCACACTATGGCAAGGGTAGTATTAATAACGAAGACTATGGTGTAATTAGCTATAAAGAAGACATCTTTAACTTTTTGACGCTATGTAAGCAAAAGGTAGTAGATTATCCACATATAGAGCAGACTATCGAGCAATACATTAATACCGTTGCTAGAATTACAGGTCAAACAAGGAATGCGAAAATGAAGCAAGAGTATGTAGATTTTTTGGCAGATGACAATAACCTTAAGACAGTATATGAACTAAGCCAGAATTTTGAAACCGTTCAAAAGAATATTCAGAATGAGATGTGGAATAGTTTGTTGGCTTATTTCAATAAGAAAAATTTAAATTTTACTTTTTGCGATAACCAGCTGTCTCCTTATAGCCAAGAAAAAGCAGTAAAACAGTATTTTTCAGGTGGTGGTACGAAAGGTAAAGCTAAGGCATATGGTCTATGCTATAAAATAACCGAAAAAAACAATGTGGGAGTTTATTGTTATATTGAGTTAAATCATCGTTTATATTACAGCATAACGTTAGTAGACAAAGATGGACGTCTATCAGAATGTCCAAGCAATATGCAAAGTTTCGAAGCGGCAGTTGAGAAACTACCTAAAAATTGGAAGTATCAAAATAAGAAGCAAAATTTAGGTGGGCAAGTTTACCCACCACGGTCAATTAACTTTAAAAACCCTGATGATAATTTTTTCGATATTATCAATGAGGAAAGTCGAGAAGAATGGGTGACTGAAACAGCTAATGGTATTATTCAAATGATTGATGATGTAAAGAGCATTCATATGTAGAAAGCTTGACACTATTTTTGATAACTTAGCTAGGAGCGGTATTAAGATAATAGGAACGCCACTGGTTATTAGTCACCGCTCTAGCAGGCAACCAAGATATGAGCGAGAAGCAGGATTCTCTCCCCAAAAAGCCCAACCTAAACAAACTCCCTCTCAACATTCATTACCCTTGCATCTACCGTACGTTCTAGCTTTTCCTCAATTTGACTACATTGCGACTCGACCTCACGTTTAGACAGTCCAACGATCACAAACGTCCACTCGCTGGCATCATGGCGCGCGCGGCCGCCGCTTTCACAGACCGCGACGCTTGGCGTATTGCCAAAGCGCGCATGCAAGCCGCCCATACGCTGGCGTTTTTCTTTTAGCGAGCCACATCCGGGCAATGAAAACTTCACTGTCAAAATAGCGATATGCATTTTATGCTCCTTACCAAAAAAGCTTATACTGTATCGTATCACTTAATGGTATTTCTGATATTGTATGCGCGTCAGCATCCAGACCCTTTATAATAGCGTATCAGTCGCCAACTAATCTGCGTATCTCGCCCATGACCTCTATCAGCTACGTCAAGCAGCAGCGTATTACTCGACTATGCGTGCGCTGCGGCTTACTCCTTATGCAGTATGGCGCTGAGTCTGCCGTGGTGGTGGACTTATCCAAACGCTTAGGGCTTTCCTTGGGGATGAACAGCGTCGAATGCTCGCTGAACTTTAATGCTATCACCCTAACGACCATCTGCGATGAGCGCTGTATTACCACCACCCGAGATACGATCAATCAGAGCATCAATGTCAATTTATTGGTGCAAATTCAGCAAATCATTAATAAAACTGAAGCCACTATAGATAGTACCGACTTGATTGACCGCACGACGATTGCCTTTGATGAGTTGGATAAGACCGTGTATCCGACATGGCTAGTAAGCATCTTTGTTGGTGCCTCATGTGCCGCGTTTGCTTATCTAAATGGCGGCAGCTGGTCGATTACAGCAGTGACCTTTATCGCAGGTATGGTGGCGATGTTTACCCGTATTTACCTGTCCAAACACCACTTTAACCCTTTTATCACTGTTATTGTGACGGCTTTTATTGCCTCGCTCATTGGCGCGACGACCTATTATTTTGATATTGGCAATAATGCCGATATTGCCGTGGCCTCTAGTGTGTTGCTACTGATTCCTAGCTTTCCACTGATTAACTCGTTATCCGATATCCTAAAAGGCTATGTTAATATTGGCGTTGGGCGCGCGGTATTTACCTATATGCTTACCTTATCTGCTTGTGTGGGCATCGTAATGGCGCTAGTGTTACTACGCATACAGCACTGGGGGTTTTAGATGTGGTTTATTGAGACCGTTGTGCTGTCTTGTATCATTACCCTTGGGTGGACGCTGATGTTTAGCGTACCCAAACGCTATATCTTGCCGTGTCTGCTGATGACAGCGTTGGGATTTGGGTTAAAAACGGCGCTTGTTTATCAGCATGTCCATCTGGTGATCGCGAGCTTTTTTGGGGCGATGCTTGCCAGCTTTTTGGGTGTATATTTTTCTAAGAAATATACCCTACCGCCCAAAGCGCTCATCTCGCCCAGCGTCATCTGTATGATGCCGGGTATCGCCGCCTATAAGGCAATGGTCAGTATGGTGCAGATTGGCTATTTTGGTTATTCAGACGAATTATTTAGCCAAATGATGGTGTATTTGTTTGAAGCACTTTTTGTGACCTCCGCTTTGGTGCTAGGTTTGTCCATTCCGGGGCTGTTGTTTTATAGACGGCGCCCCATTGTTTGATAAATGTGGTCAAGTATATAGACCCTAGCCTACTCCTAGTTATGTGCTGTCCGCATGTAGGCTATTTGCCATGCCTTCAGCACAAAAAACTTGTAAGATGGATAGCACAGATAGCATGACCCGTTATGCTGGCATCCAAAACAATACGTACAACAACTCAGTAAAGAGACCTTATTATGACCAAACATTATGACTATATCGCCATTGGTGGCGGTAGCGGCGGTATTGCCTCAATCAACCGTGCAGCAAGCTATGGCAAAAAGTGCGCCATTATCGAAGCCGACCAGTTGGGCGGTACGTGTGTGAATTTGGGCTGCGTCCCCAAAAAAGTCATGTGGTATGGCGCGCAAGTTGCCGAAGCCATTCATAAATATGCGCCAGACTATGGGTTTGATGTCGATGTCCGAGATTTTGACTTCCAAAAGCTGGTACAGAGTCGTCAACAGTATATCGAAAATATCCACCGCTCTTATGACAATAACTTGGCCAAAAACGGCGTAGAAGTCATCAAAGGCTTTGCTAAGTTTGTTGATACCAATACCGTAGAGGTCAATGGTGAGCTCATTACCGCTGATCATATCTTGATTGCGACTGGCGGTCATCCTATTCGCCCAGATATCAAAGGCGCAGAGTACGGCATCGATTCTGATGGCTTCTTTGCATTGAGGCATTTGCCAAAGCGCGTAGCGATTGTGGGCGCTGGATATATCGCTGTCGAGATTGCAGGCGTGTTAAACAGTCTGGGCGCTGAAGTGCACCTGTATGTCCGTCAGCACTCACCGCTGCGTGCATTTGATCATAGTGTGGTAGAGGCTCTGCTCATAGAGATGGAGCAAGACGGTATACATTTGCATACCAACACCACGCTGACCGAGGTTCATAAAAACGAAGATGATAGCCTGACGTTATGTAGCAAAGACGGCAGCCTAGATACGACAGACTGTCTGATTTGGGCGATTGGACGCGCACCATCGACTGACAATATCAATTTGCAAGTGACTGGCGTTGCAACTACCGAGACTGGCAAGATCAAGGTCGATAAGTTCCAAAATACCAATGTTGAAAACATCTATGCCGTTGGCGATATTATCGAAGACAGTATCGATCTGACCCCAGTAGCGATTGCCGCTGGTCGCCGTCTATCCGAGCGCTTGTTCAATAATAAACCTGATGAGCATTTGGACTATACGTTGATACCGACCGTGATCTTTACCCACCCTGCTATCGGTACGATTGGCTTGTCTGAGATTGACGCGATTGAGCATTATGGCAAAGAAAACATCAAATGCTACAAATCAACATTTACCTCTATGTATAGCGCAGTGACTCAGCATCGTCAAAAATGCATGATGAAACTGGTATGCTTGGGTGATGAGGAGAGGGTTATTGGTCTACACGGTCTTGGGTTCGGTGTCGATGAGATGATTCAGGGTTTTGCCGTCGCGATCAAGATGGGCGCGACCAAAGCTGATTTTGACAATACAGTCGCTATTCACCCGACTGGTTCAGAAGAATTTGTGACAATGCGTTGAGCGCTAAGCATCGAGCACTATTACTCATAATCTTATTGAATATAAAAAGGATGCCGTTTGTGCATCCTTTTTATATTCTGATAGCCGATATCTCTATTTTTTAACATCAAAAAATACAGATAGTAAATACAAAAGAGTCACTTACTGACAGTACAATCCCAATACTGCTATGATGCGATGAATACTAACCGTTGAGAGATCACTGTGTGGCAGGTGTACTTATTTATATTGCCGATTGGCATCGGAATCATGACCTTAGCAGCGAGCCTATTGTTTTTGTTTGCTTATCTGATGTCTGATGACAATGCCACGCGCTTGCCAGCATTTAACTGGTTCAAGCGCTTGATCATTGTGGCATTTTTACTATTAAGTTTGGGGTTGTTTATGACCTTTGGACACTTTTGGGGTTAAATGAGGCCTTGATGTTATTGTCGTTTCAAGTGACTTGTTGCTAGACCTACATTTAGCTCACTATCTTTTCTAACTCCAACAGCTCTAAGTCTTCACGCTTGGGCTCGCCATTATTGCCATCGTTTGGAAACGGCATTTTGTTGCCATTGAACTGATAACCGCGGCGCTGATAGTATGCCAAGAGCTCAGGACGATGACTCAAGATAGACATGGTCAGACGGCTGGGCTGGTTCTGTGACTGCAAGTGACGATCTGCAAAAGTCTCTGCCGCTTGTAAGAGGACGTTCCCTATGCCCTGCCCTTGTAGCTTAGGATGTACCGCAAACATGCCGATATAGGCTTTTTTATTAGCGTCAGCATCTGTTTTGATATCGACAGCGATACAACCAAGTAGCTCGCCCGTCTCTTCTGCCTCACGCTCGCCTGTTGTTGTTTTTGGATAAACAAAGTAATAGTGGTTAGGGTCATTGATAACGGCAGCAAGCTCGGCTGACGTGGTTCTAATACCACCAATCAAATCTGCCTCATTGGTCCAGCCAGCTGTCTCTCGGTAGCAGCGATTTAATAAGCGCTCAAGTGCAGCGATATCATCCAATGTGGCTTTACGTAGAAATACGGATTCTTTATTGGAAGAGTCTATATGTATGTTACTGTTATTTATATTATTTTCGCTCATATTATAATTTCCCTTTTTACTCATATAAAAAAACTGGCTTAGTTCCCTAAGCCAGTCTAAATATTAATACGTATTGCTTTGTAGTACTAGCGCGATAATACCTGCGCTTGCTCAATAATATCAAACCCTGCATTGAGCTGCGCGCGCGTTGGCGCATGACCACGGCGCAATAGCTCAGAGAACGCGACCAATTCTTTGTCACGTCCGAGCGTACTCGCTGCGCTAGCTCGTGTGTTCTCGCTGTCGTCATCGAAGTAATATTCGATATAGTCGAGCGTATCTGGCGTGCCAAATAGGATATTGTGCTCTGGGGTCTCGGCATGACCGCTATAGCGTAGGCTCTTGCCATACTGCATGGTCCAGAAGAATGGAATGCGCGCCTCCAATGAGTCGACATTGTCATCACCTAATATAGCAGCTGCCGTGACCATGCCGTGCTGCAATGCCACACGCCAATGTTCGATGCGCATACGGCCCATCTGATTGCTAGCTTTGGCGATGTCGCCTAGCGCATATACCCCATCGCGCAGCTGTAGATGGTCATCGACCTGTACGCCATCTGGGTCATTAACCTCGTTCAGTATCTCTGTGCGCGGTGAGACGCCAGTACCTAAGACCACGATATCGGCATCAATGTGCTCACCACTTGCCAGCGTGACACCGCCCACATGTGAAAAGGCTTCGTTATCTTCGTCTTGGTCAGCTTGACGGTCAATCTTGGTAATTTCATTGACGGTGGCATCAAATACAAAGTTAATGCCTTTTTCTTCATGCAATTTGATCAGCGCATTACTCACAGTCTCCGATACGATATTGCCCATCACGCGGTCGTCTTGCCCAATCACCGTAATAGAAGCAGTCGTGTCTGCCTGCGCTAATGCAGAGGCAACCTCCATACCGATGAAGCCTGTACCAATGATTACCACGCGCTGATCATGACTGGCCGCTTTAATCAGTTTGGCATCTGCCATACTGCGCAACGTGTAGACGCCATCGATATCTGCCCCAGTAATGGGCGGAATGCTAGGTGATGCACCTGTCGCCACCACCAAGAAATCCGCAGTCTCTCGCTCGCTAGTGCCGTTTTCATTTTCTATGACGATGGTCGCCTCATTGGGCAATACTTCGCTGACCGTTTGATTAAGTCGCAACTCGATATCGTTGTCTTTGGCCCACGCTGCGCCGCCTAATAGCAGTTTATCTTCGGCCATATTGCCAGCTAAAAATGCTTTTGATAGTAAAGGGCGGTTATAAGGTGCGGTATCCTCTTTGCTAATCAATGTAATCTTGCCACCATAGCCACCGTGACGTAATTGATTGGCTGTCATAAATCCTGCACCGCCGCCGCCCACGATAATGGTATGTGTATCTGTGAGCTGATCGTTATCTGTCGATTTGTTTATCTGAGCTGAGGTATCAACGGTCACATTGTCACCATCACTTATGAGCTCATATTGAGTCAAACCCTCTGTTGCTATCGGCTCTAATAACGACCCATCACGGGTATCAAAACTCGCATGATGCCAAGGACAGACGACTCGATTGCCGCAGCGCAGACCGTTGCCCAAATCAGCCCCAGCATGTGGGCACTTGCCATCAAATGCGCGGAACTCATCGTCATCACGAGTGATTAAAATGATACTATCGTCTTCTTGCTTATAAGATTTCATGCCACCACTTGAAATATCAGATTTACTAATGGTGACTGTGTTGATCATCGCCTTGGTCATAATGCTTCCTTAACAGTTATAATAATGTCCTAATAACAGCGCATTGAAAATGACCAGACCGAGCCTGACAATTTCAACTTACTCTATTGTCTAAGTATGCTATGTACTGATAGTAGCAAGACCGCATCACACACGATGTTTTTTTGTATGTTACCTGCGTTGCAAAACGTAATTGCTCACCCGATTGCTTATGTTATCCCTCTTGCTTATCACCACAAAATAAAAGACCAGATTATGACTTCTCAAGACACCTCTACTGATATCAACAATACCCCTACCTCTGCCACTCAATCTGCTACAGTTAGCGATTCAATCGACCGTTTGGATCTCACGCTTATCGATATTGCAGCGATTACTGACACTGCGAGACTGCCGCAGCCTAATCGCCCGCCGATACAACAAGCCACCTATAAAGCAAGTCCTGCAGATTTTGTGGTCAATGAGATACTGCCGCTAGAGTTTACGGGCGAAGGCGAACACTTGTGGCTGCATGTAGAGAAGTCAGGTATGAACACCGCATATCTGGCAAAACTACTATCAGAGTGGGCAGACATCCCTCTGCGCGATGTGGGTTACTCAGGACTGAAAGACCGTCATGCGTTGACGACCCAGTGGTTTAGTCTGCGCATACCCAAAAAACAATTACCGCCTACCGAGTTTGCACCGATAGACGTTGGCGAGCACGAATCCGTCACTATCCTTGCCCAGCACTGGCATAATAAAAAGCTTAATCGTGGTACCCACCGTGCCAACCACTTTATTATTACCTTGCGTGATATTCACCTCGCAAAGTCTAATGAGGACGATACAGCAGCGCCTGAGCAATTACAGTCTGCTAAGCAGCGTGTCGAGCAGTATTTGCAGTGCATCAGTGACAGCGGTGTGCCCAATTACTTTGGTCCGCAGCGTTTTGGTTGGCAAGGCAATAACATCAAAGAAGCGTTGTCTCTGTTTGCCCGCCCACCGCGCGAGCATCGTCCGCAACCAAAAAAGAGTAAGCGTGCGCCGAGAGAACAAAACACTATGGAGCTATCTGCAGCACGCAGCTTGATATTTAATGAGATACTGGCAGCGCGCGTACGTGATGAGAGCTGGAATAAAGGGCTAGCAGGTGAAGTGTTTAATCTGGACGGTTCAGGGTCTATATTTACCAGTGAGACCTTGGATGAGACATTGCGTGCACGCCTTGATAGTGGCGATATACATCCCACTGCTGCCATGTGGGGCACCGACAATGATAAAGTCAGTAGTAGTGCCGCTGAGCAAGAAAAGAAAGTAATTCAGCACAGCGCATTACTCAAACAGCTAGCAACGGGATTAGAGCAGCGTGATATAAAAGCACAACGACGCGCGCTGAGACTACCTATTGAGCAGCTAAAATGGCAGTGGTCTGATGATCAGACGCTGGTATTGAATTTCACATTGACCACAGGTAGCTTTGCGACAAGTGTATTAGCAAGCGTGGTACAGCAGCTTGAGTCATGATTGCGTGATTGACTGATATATAGCAGGATTCACATAGCGGCTACTTTTACGTAACGGCTATTTTTATATAGTTGCTTTTTTATAGTAGCTACTAGCCATAACGTAACCACTAGCGTTTTTTATAGAGCGTGTGCGTCCCGCCAGTTGTGTCGTTGAGCATTTTATTGGCGCTCACGACTTGGTTGCGACCACGATGCTTGGCTTCATATAGGGCTTTATCCGCAGCACTGATAAGCCGCTGACAGATGTCGCTTGGCAGTTTTTGCATGGATGCCATATTTTCAGCTCGTTGGGTGGCAATTGGTTTAATGAGCGGCACTGTCTCTGATTGAGGCAATATTCTTTTCTGCAAAATGGATTTGTATGTTTTGGCGATACACGCTCTTTCTTCATGAGTTAAGGTATACAAACCAAAGCTTGCTGTGACATTAAATTCAAACATGTTATTGAGACTAATCGCCTTGTCAGCGATGCTCAATCGCAACTGCTCAGCAATCACCATAGCGCTATCATGCTGTGTGTTTGGTAGTACAATCAAGAACTCTTCACCACCATATCGGCTAATGATTGCTTCATCCGATAACGACTGGGATAGCGTCTGAGATACTTCAATCAAAACCTGATCGCCCACATCATGACCATAGTTGTCATTGATCCGTTTGAACCAATCCAAATCCAACAGCATAACGCTCAAATCTTGATGATCTTGTACTGTTGCCAAGGTATACTTCATCTTTTTTAGACCATAGCGGCGGTTTTTTAGCTGGGTAAGTCCGTCTTGATTGGCATGTTGCAAGGTTTCTTGTCGGCTATCATCTAACACCAATAGCAAAGAGCGAAACATATATACAATAAAAATTGCTTTGGGTAGCGCCAGATACAAATGCGTTGAACGCCAGAAGAAAGCTGATGAGCGCTGCACCTCACTGATGCTTTCCCACTCTAATATATTGTTTTCAAAAGCCGAAGCAGCGATGGCATTTTCAATCGCCATGAGCTCGTTGTAAGTCAGGTAGTTATGTGTATCTATCAGAGGATGGATAACTGTCAACTGGCGCAAATTGGGTAAACTAACACCAAAATAAGGTACGATAATAGCTATTAGCATTAGGCTTATTTGTAGCCAAAACATCCGCCAAGCATAGCGACGCTTGATCAGCATCATCCCTAGCATCGCACCGCCGACCACTGAGACACCTGCAAACAAGCTGCTATAGCCTATGACGACGATGACAGTGGCAATATAGAAGGTATAGATCAAAACTAAAGCAATCTGCCACTCATCCAGAGCGTCGTTTTTATTCTCCGTATGCGGCAGATATTTGTACATGCACAAAAAAAACAAGCCCGTCAAACTGATGCCAAACCACAACGGATACAGATAATGTATATTGACATAGCTCTCAACGGCATCTTGTTGCAACCAAACCAACAAACACCATAGCCAATGTAGTGACACTTCCATGACAATAAATAGCGCCAACAATGACGTTCGATCAACCGCTTGCCACTCAAAAATCATTTGAGAGAGCTTTTTGTATCCAAGATGAGAGATCGATACAGCCATAAACGGGCTACCACAGAAAAATTAAACGCCCTGAATTTATAGGCGTTGAGACCAAACTAAAAGTTGTAATATCCTTGATAAACTCTATAACTAACGCTTCAAGTGTTACAAGTTCTGTCTGCATTATCAATCTGTTTTATGCATTTATTTATCAATAATTGTTTTATGGTTGTAATAATGCCTAATTATAAGTATTGAGTCTTGCCAGCTGCTTAATCAGTCACCTAAATAGCCAGCACCAGTATCTGACATTGTTCTAACAAGACGATAAAAATAGAATATTTTTTGGATCAAGACAGCGTTTTAAATGACTCCCAAACGCCTTGCTGATCTGCATTTAATACAGGCACATCTCCCAAGCGTCGCCATGGCATATTGCTGCCATGAAAGTCACTACCGATTGAGGTGACAAGATTGTGCTCAGCAATACTACGATCAACCATTCTACGCGTACTTACCGGCTCACTGGTCGCTGGTAGCTCACAAGCATCACCGCCAAGCTGTGCAAACTCCTGTATCAGCTTACGGACTCGTGTGGCTGATAGCTGATAACGCGTGGGATGGGCAAGTACTGCTTTACCCCCACAAGCATGGATCAGATCAATACCATGCTGCATCGTCAATGCCTCGATTGCCACATAGGCAGGCTTGTTATCTGCCAAATACTTATCAAAGGCTTTTTGGACGGTTTTGACCTCGCCTCGCTCAAATAGCACTTGCCCAATATGAGCCCGTCCAACAGCTTGCGGATTACCACCTGCCTTATTGAGAATCGCTTGCCATAGCTCATCGAAGTCAATATCCAACAGCTCGCTGAGCTTTTCGGTAATACGCTGACCACGTGTCGCCCGACTGTCTTGTAATTGCTGCAAAGTCGCGTGCATTTTGTCGCGATCAGCGAAATCTAGCCCAAGCACATGAATGATCTTGTTGGTAGATTTGTTCTTCCCGTAGCCGCCGCTCAGTGTATGTTCACAGCTGATTTCAACCCCATTGATCAGTTGCATATCATAGGCAGTAGCAGCGGCTCTTGCTTCGTCAATTCCTGCCAGCGTGTCATGGTCAGTTAATGCCAGAATATTGACACCCGCGGCGTGAGCGCGACTGACCACTTCAGTTGGCGCATAAGTCCCATCCGAGCAGGTACTGTGGCAATGTAAATCGTATTTCATAAGTTTAGCCTTAATTTTTCTGAGTACTATGGTTTTTCTAAGTACTATGATTTGTTTGAATATTATATTTTTTTGAATGCTATAAAGTGCAAGGTAAGTTCAGTGGCAAACGTCAATGCTGCTATCACTAATTACTATTGTTATTATTGTTACAAATAACGCCTCGGACAGCTGCTAAACGTGAGAGTTATCATTGCCGTATTTAATCGTTATGTCTAACTTATGACGTTATATTTGCCCAGTCGCTTATTTCCTAGCTGCAAGTACTGGTCAAAAGTCATTAGCCACCGTAAGAAAGGGGTACTCGATAGGTTGCTTATATCGAAGTATTATCATGCTGATTGCTTTTTTTTGGTGCGGTAGACGTGTAAACTACCCCATACGTTTTTGTTGGACACCATCTTTGCTATGAAAGCATTATTAGACTTTATCCCCTTGATTGCCTTTTTTATCGCTGCTCGTTACAGTGGTATCCTGGCAGCGGCAGGGGCTTTGCTCATCGCCACTATCATCGTTTATGCCATTCACTTTATTCGCCAAAAAGGCAAATTTGATAAGCAGCAATGGGTCGTCCTATTATTAACCATTTTATTTTGCGGTGGTACGTTGCTGCTGCGTGACGACATCTATCTGCGCTGGAAGTCGCCCATTATCAACGGTATCTTTGCGTTAACGCTATTTGTTAGTGCTGCTATTAATAAGCCCTTGATGCAGCTTGCAATGAAAGAGGTATTTACCCTGACAATCAGCGGTTGGAAAAAGCTGACCGTCGCTTGGGCATTGTTTTTTGCGCTTATGGCTGTATTACATTATATCACAGCGTTCACAATGTCAGATGAAGCGTGGATTAACTTCAAAACTTATGGCTGGATTCCAATCATGCTGGTGTTCGTCGTGGCTCAGTTTGCTGTACTGAAAAAACACCTAAATCCTGCATTGACAGATAAAGCCACCAAATAACACAGGTTGTCTTATGATGACAATCAAGCTACCGCTAAATATCAATAGTAACAAACCTTTAGCGTTGTAAAATGTCTTTTGCATCAATTATCATGCTCTATTACTCACTAAGGAAGTCTCATGTCTTTATTTGTCATTATTGGCCATGATGTGGCCAACAGCAGCGCGCAACGTCTGATTACTCGTACAGAGCATATTGAGCGGTTACAGGCTTTGAGTCGTGAAGACCGTCTGGTTATTGCAGGTCCAACGCCTATTGAACATGGAAAAAACGACATGTCAGGCAGCCTTATTATTGCTGATTTTGACTCTATCGAATCGGCGCAGGCATGGGCAAATGATGAGCCCTACTTACGTGATGGCGTATATAGCCATGTGGATATCAAACCTTTTATCCAAGCATTGCCAGCGCCAACTGACAAAGTAGCTGCATCGTGAGTTGGAGCGTCCATTATTTGAACAATCGATTCTCAAAAAACAGCGTGGCCAGCCTATTGCTATTGGCAGCTGCCTCAGCGCATGCCGCGCCAATAGTGACTGAAACTAATGTCACCGAACCATCAGCGACGCCGATGACAACCCAACCTGCAGCGGGCACTGGCGCAACCAAAAACTCTGCGCTAGATATCAATGATACGTTGGCTGCACAACTGCAACCGTCCTCGAAAGCACTGTCAGCTGCCAATCAAGAGCTGCTCAGCCGTAATGCGCAATTGCAGCGTCAAGTGAACGACTTACAGACCCAAGCGAACGTCTTAGTGTACGAGAGTAAAGGTCAGCTGTTTTTGTATGGTGCATTTACGGTATTGATTAGCTTGTTGGTCGGTATTTTTATCTCGTGGCTGGTGTTTGTTCGCCGTGAGCGCTGGTAGGCTAGTTGCTATACGTGACTTTCATGACTTTAGCTTTCGATTATCTTTTTCTGCTATACCATACTGTACTTTGAGATATCAGCTCTATCACCAACAATACCCTGACGATACAACTACTGCAGCTAAGAACCTCCCATGTCTATCGCTAACCCTCAAAATGCTAAGTTCTCAAACGTTATCACGCCTGCTAAGATTGATTGGCAGATGGATGATACTGGCAACATGGTGCCGGTATCTGATGAGTTTGGGGATGTGTATTTTTCGCATGCGGATGGTCTAGCAGAGACACGTCATGTGTTTTTGGCACACAATCAGTTGTCAGAACGTTTGACCCGCCTTGCACCAAAACAATGCTTTACGATTGCGGAATTGGGATTTGGTACTGGGCTAAACCTACTGGCAACCTGGCAGTTATGGCGACAGCTGCGCGACACTCATTCACACCTAGCAGATGCGCGTCTCCACTTTATTACCACTGAAAAATTTCCTATACCATATGCAGATCTGACTCATATACTTGCTTTATGGCGTCAGCGCGCCCCCGAGCTCTCAAGATTTATCGAATTACTTTTGGCAGCATACCCGCCACTTATTGCAGGTTGTCACCGCTTAAGTTTTTCTTATGACAATTTAACCGTCGATATGTGGTTTGGGGATGCCGCGGATAGCCTGAGCAAACTGGCAGTCAGTCATCAGTATTCGTCTGTGCCTCATATCGATGCTTGGTTTTTGGATGGCTTTGCGCCTTCTTGCAATAGCACCTTGTGGGCTGACAGTATCTTTGCACAAATGCAGCGTCTATCAGGCCCGCGCACTACTGCCGCCACTTATAGCTGTGCCGGCATCGTCAAACGCGGACTGAAAGAACACGGTTTTCAAATTAAAAAAGTAAAAGGCTTTGGACGAAAACGTGAGATGCTCACGGCTGTGATGATAGATGCAGACGGTTTTGATGCTAGTCATGACAATGTTAATGTTAATATTGATCAAGATATTGATCGTGACGATAAATATCAAAAAACGACCCGCACTATATTCGATCACACCGTCGTCATTGGGGCTGGTGTCTCAGGGCTACTCACGGCTTGGTCTCTTGCCAATCGCGGCATTACTGTCACCTTATTAGATAAATCAGCACCCTTAGCAGGAGCTTCAGGCAATCCGCGCGCATTACTTGCGCCCAAAATGACACCGATTCATCACGTCGATGAACACCTGCACACTATCGGTTATCTGTATAGCAATAGACTCTATCGAGACTTCAACCAGAAAGCCTCGCAGATTGATACAGCGCCAGTACTGGAACCAACTGGTGCACTCGATTTATTGATAAAGTCTAATGTCGGTACCGAGCAGATTGCAGACTATCCTAATGAGATGGCAACTACCCTGCCCGCTAAACAGGCGCAGGATCTTACTACGCTAAAAAATCAGAACTTATTAGATAATCTATATTTGCCTGAATCTGGGTTGGTCAACCCGCAAGCGTTAAAGAACATCATACTGACGCATCCACTCATCCGCTTTCAGCAGTTAGAAGTGAATAAAATTACCGAAACTGAGCAGCAAGTTCGTATCGAAGGCATTGATAAAAATCATGACACTATCACTGCTGATAATATCGTCATTTGCGCGGCGTTTGAGAGTCATCAATTGGATGAGCGGATATTTGATTGCCGTAAGATTCGTGGGCAACTGTCTTGGTTTATACCTACCGTAGAGCAGATGGCAAACCTGCCCAAAATACCGCTGAAATATAACGGTTACTGTGCGCTATTTAACGCACAAACAGGCGATAGTGAGCTGAACACTGTCATCGCTGGCGAGCCCTATCTATTACTAGGTGCAAGCTTTATACGTAACGATACGGATACTAATGTAAGAGATGAAGAGCATCAGATTAGCCGAGACAAGCTGATCACTGCTATTCCCGAGATGGCGTCTATTGTCCCAGTAGATACTAGTAAGTGGCAAGGACGTGCTGGTATTCGCACTCAGACGCCTGACTATCATCCAATCGTAGGGCAGCTGGCACACAGTCAGCGAATTTGGACCATGAGCGCGATGGGCGCAAAAGGCTATGCATTAGCACCTATATGCGCTGAAGCATTAGCAGATATGATGCTAGGATCATTTGCACCGCTATCTGAGGCGATGCTCGCACGCCTATCTCCCAATCGTACACGCTTACAAACACCGCTCGTTTGAGGTAACCTAATATGATATCTACGTAAAGACCGTACTATTCACGGTTCGTACTGTCGTGTGGTATCTTTACTCAACGTTGGTTCCAACAATGAGACACTATCCTATGAGCTATCACCAAACGACCATCACGCTACCCGCCTATGCCCGTGGCATTCATATCATCACTCCTATTATCGAAGATGCAATTACTCAGCTGATACCTCGCACTGCCAAGGTAGGGCTGGTTCATTTATTTCTACCGCACACATCAGCCAGTCTCACTATCAATGAAAATGCTGATCCAGATGTCAGATTAGACACTGAAGAGTGGCTCAATAAAATTGCACCGGAGAATCAGCCACAGTATCGTCACACCTTGGAGGGCTCTGATGATCTACCAGCTCATCTCAAAAGCATGATGCTGGGCGTCAGTTTAACCATCCCACTCATCGACGGTAGGTTAGGACTGGGTATGTGGCAAGGGATCTATCTATGTGAGCATAGGAACATGACTGGATATGGCGGACAGCGCAAGCTGGTTATTACCATCAATACGTAATAATATACGGTGAGTAGATAGCAGGTTAATGCTTGCATATTACCTCATTGACATCGCGCGCTAACGGATAAACCCGACTATGATAGCTTTTATATTAAGATCTCTAGGCTTTGCAAACGCTAAACCTGACTACTTCAAGACCACTGCTGTTGTTTTGAGTGTACTGCTATTGACTGCCTGCCAAGAAACGCCAGAACCTGATACATCAAATGAGCCTGTCGCTGAGACATCAACACAAACCGCGCCTGTCACGACAAATATCAATGTAGATGAATCTGACGATAACGGCGTGAACAAACCCCAAGACCAAGTACAGACTGACACTGATTCAGAGCGCGATATGAGTTTGGCTGAACTAGAACAAAATCTAGAAGGCACTGCCCCTGCTACGAACAGTGCTGCTGCACCTAATCCAGAGCAAGCCATTAAAGGTGCACAAATCACCGATGTCCGTTATAAAAATGACGCGGGCGATAGCTTATCGGTCGTCTTTGAGACCTCAGCTGCAGGACTACTCAACGCGATTGTCACCCGTCCTAACCAACCGAAAATCACGCTCAGCGCGCCAGAAGGTCAAGGGAACAATCCCACTTATCGCTCAACTGACGGCAGTATCCAACTAGTGAGTCATGCAGGAGGTGGCACCATTGATTTTATCCAAAACGATACCGTGACCAGTTTTGATGCTATCAGTGCTGAAGCCGAAGTCATCACTGAGTAACGCTTCATACTCTCTTTTATTCACGGCTTTACTCTTTTATTCAACCCTTTATTTTGAACCAAAAAAGGCAGCGAACGCTACTATCGTTGCCGCCTTTTCTATGGTTGTGTATTCATAACTGCTTACTGGACTTTATTTATACGACTCAGTTTTTTGATACGTGATTATAGTTAACCGAGCCTAGTCAGTTTAGTAAAAACAGTCAGTTGAATAAAAACAGTCAATTAACTAAAACCAGCCGATTAACTAAAGAGTCCGACCAGCCAACTTATTATCGTCCATACACCCCAGCCGATGAATACAAGCACGATTAGCCCCAGCATATCAGGGATATGCAAGTACAGCCAAGCCACGATAGGATTGCGCCAAAAAGCGCCGAAGCGGCTATGCTGCTGTTTGTCCTCTAGTGACTGATGCAAAAAAGGCCGATCCATATGCATGGTTTCAGTAATACCATACTCATGGTGTAAATGCTCGTGCACGATACCCAGCGTCTTGCGACTAGGACGAATAAAAACATCTAGCAGCGTACCGATACCTGGCACGATACCCACGACCATATCAATCAGTGCCAATCTCACAGCGGGCGTCATTTTATGGGCAGGCACACCCAACTGACGACCTAATATAAAAGCATAGCTGGTCAATGCCAGCCCCGCCAAATCACCTGCGAGAGGAATGGTTGAGAGCGCCGCATCGGCACCCATGCCCTGTTTGGTAAAAGGCACTCGTACTAGCGAATCCATCGTATTGGCAAACTTTGCTAATTTACGCTCAGTGGCGATCGCTTGCTCGCGCGTCAGTCCATGCTCAGCAAGTTTTTCCTGATAATCTATGACTGACTTGTTCGCCCCAGATGTTTTTTTTGCTTTAAATCTCGGCAATTTATTGAACTTATCCATTTAGCGTCGTCCATATACACGTCACTGCTACAAGCGCAAAAACATAACGCCCTACCCAAATATTGGCTAAGAATGCCTGAAAACAAGCCTGTGCATGACGACTGGCACACGCACTATTCTGTTTGGCAAACATCATCGCCACCAATGCCAATCCGAATATTGGCGTAATACCTAGCGTGGTTGGCGCAAAATAGTGCCACATCACCGTGCCCATAATGAGCAAAAATAGCATTTGAAGTATTGAGATGATAATCACATCATAGCGACCGAATAATATTGCTGTTGACTTGACCCCTATCTTAAGATCATCTTCGCGATCTGCCATGGCGTACTGCGTGTCATACGCTACTGTCCAGCACATATATGCTAAAAATAACAACCAACACCATATATCAGGAGCACCTTGCACCGCCACATAAGCCATTGGTATTGCCCATCCAAAAGCCGCTGCCAAAAATACTTGCGGCAAATACGTATAGCGCTTCATAAATGGATAAATGAACGCCAATATGACTGCGCCAAGCGACCAATAAAATACAGCAATCGGTAAGGAAAATAGCAAACTGGCGCTTAGCAACACTAATACCAAAAACGCAGCAATGGCTTCTTTACCAGATAAACGTCCATCTGCTAATGGACGACCTTTAGTTCGAGTCACATGTCCATCTACTTTGCGATCAGCAAAATCATTAATCGCACAGCCAGCGGCGCGCATAAAAATCGCCCCAAGCGCAAATATCACAAATATCTTGAGGCTTGGCAAGCCTGCTGTCATTCCTTGCTGCTGCGCCTGCCCCATCGCTGCTAACATCACGCCCCATAACGTTGGCCACAGCAATAGCTCAATACCCACTGGCTTATCAAAGCGTGTCAGCTGCATATAAGCGTAAAGCTTGTCCTTGAGCGTCATGGAAGAGCTGGTTTGTGTCATAGTATGATGGTCTCTA
This sequence comes from Psychrobacter sp. T6-6, assembly GCF_052258185.1. Taxonomy (NCBI): domain Bacteria; kingdom Pseudomonadati; phylum Pseudomonadota; class Gammaproteobacteria; order Moraxellales; family Moraxellaceae; genus Psychrobacter; species Psychrobacter sp. T6-6. The sequence continues at coordinate 252,661 of NZ_JBQQEX010000003.1, read as the reverse complement.
TGCTTGTCGCTTTGATTGGTCTACGTCGACTAAAGCTTGAATGGTAAGAATGCTTCATTGATACGATATTTTTATTTCGAATGCTTTGATGTTCATGTTAAGTGTTTTTAGGTACTGTAATCCTAAGTATTCTAATTTTAAGCACTTGAATGCTAAGTACTTTGATGGCTGCTGCTTTAATATTAAACCCTGTAACATTAAAGGCGGTAATGTTAAGCCATTCAGCAAATTGCCTATTTGAACAAAGTCTTGGTTAAACGAAATACCCATCAAAGCGTACGGCTTCATTATGCCAGCTTTCACTAGCAGGCTGTTCAGCAAGCAATGGTGCAAATTGAGGACGCTTTACGACCACGCGACCCTGCCCTGACAAGTTTCGACTCACCACTGTCTGCGCACCATTTAACAGTTGTCGCTCTTCATCTGGCGTTGGTGGATGAGCCAACTGGTGCAGCGCTTGCATGTGCTTACCTACTTTTGCACCTTTGCCTGTTTTGGTATCTTGATAGCTATCCTCTGGAAACATAGGGTCTAGGTATACCACATCAATTGCAGTCGTATCATCTACTGCCAACTCAGTATCCAGTCTGACAAAATAACTGAGTGCATCGGTATTAATAATTTGTAGACGCCCCATAAGCTTCTGCCAATTGGGGTACGCACTCATACGCTGCTGCTCTGCAAGTAAAAGTAGCGCCATCAAAGGTTGCTGCTCGAGCATCGTCACGCGTGCACCCGTACTACCCAATATCAAACTATCATGACCAAAGCCAGCCGTTGCATCGATAACCTGACTGTCTGCTGTGATTTTTGCTGCTTGTAATAGCAGTTCAGACTTCCGGCCAGCACTGACTACGCGGCGCTGCAACTTGTCCCATTCAGGTGCCACACTGAGCCCATCACTGAGCCATGACAGCTTGTTTTTCTCATCGAGCCATAATATAGGCTTAGAGGTTGTTTCGCTCAATTGCTGCCGACGCTTTTGCGTGAGTTTCTCTGTGGAGAGTTGAGTGTCCAAGACAATTGGCAGTTCGTGCTCGTCTATCAATGACAGCAGATGCTCAATTTGTGCGTGCTGACTATCATTGACATAGAACAGTTGACAATGTACTACAGCATACGTTTTACTGTGTGTTTGAGGCAGAGCTGTCATAACCATCATCCTTTTGCTACTGATTTTATCGGTACTGCCTGACACCATCATGCACCTCTAGCCTGCCATTTGATAGCCAAAACCCCAAGCCGCTACCAATACGATGACACCTGTGATGATGCGCAACCAAGCAAAGATAGTAAAATCACGACGGCTCACCCATGCTACCAGTAAGCGAATACAGAGTAATGCCACCACGAATGATACGATAGTTCCGATACCCAGTACCAACCAGTCTTCACTATTACTCAGGACATCTCCATGCTTGAGCAAATCTAATAATGCTGCGCCGACGATGACAGGGATACCCAAAAAGAAGGAAAACTCTGCAGAAGCCTTGCGCGAAACCCCAAGCCATAACGCGCCAATAATCGTAGCGCCTGAGCGCGACGTCCCTGGTATCAATGCCAGACACTGAAATAGTCCAATCATGAGTGCCGTTTTCATACTGACATCTTCTGCCTCTGCCGCGATGACTGTCTTAGGACGTTTTTCAACATAAAATATCAATAGACCACCGATGATAAGCATGATGGCTACAACAATAGGGTTGAATAGATACGCTTTGATTTCATCGGCAAAGGTAAAGCCAACGATCATGACAGGGATGGTCGCGACAATTAGGCTCAGTCCCAGCTGCCTTGGATTGGTCATGCCGTCTGCTTTACCTGTTATGAGGCCCATTAGCGCTTGCCACAGTCTACCCCAATAGTCATATATCACCGCCAAAATAGCGCCAAGCTGTACGACGACCACAAACAGATCAACTTTTTCTTTGGTCCAAAACCCCATGACATCTGCTGATAAAATCAAGTAGCCCGTGCTAGAGATGGGTAAAAACTCAGTGATACCCTCAACGATACCCATGATGACAGCTTGAATTAATAAAATGATATCCACGGTGACTTTCCTAAAAATAGAGGGGCCCAAAAACAGGCTGAGCTAAGAACAGACCGATTGGCTGTCCTATGTTGACGTTGGTCTTATAGTAATTGGTATTTTTCCACAGTAAGATCTATGCTTTACCTTGCTCTTTTAGTGTTTTCCAAGCTTGATTACGTAGATATTTTGGTAGAGCCTGTGCAGCCTCAGTACCACCAGACTTTGCAAACTGGGCTATACCAAGCTGTCCGATAATGACCGCATCTGGCCAGACATCTTCATGGTAAGCTTGCTGGTCATGTAGCGCTAATAGCGTCGCACCATTACCCGCAATAGGTAGGTTTAGTGCGGTTTGGCGATCATAATCTAATAGCTGTTCTGTACTGTCGCTACTATCATCCAATACTGGCTGCATGATACCGTGATCTGACTGATCATCTACAGCTACTTCATACTGTCCAAAATAGACTTGCTGCATACGCGCATCAAGGGCGCTGTATATATGTGTTAGACCGTATTTCTGATACGCACATTGTGCAATCGCTTGTAGACTAGAGACGCCCACACAAGGCAAGTCATGTGCGACCGATAGTGCCTGCACAACTGCCGTGTTGATACGGATACCACTGAACGCCCCTGGACCGCGATTGAATATCAATGCTTGTATATCAGCAAGACCTAGCTGCGCCTCAGATAGTGCAGCATCAATCATCGGTAAAATCTGCTGAGTCTGCTGGCGTTTACCTGTTTCGGTATGGCTCGACAGCACCTGCCCACTCGAATCTAAAATCGCGATCGAACACTGATCGAACACGGTATCCATTGCTAAAAACATCACAACCTCGGCTTATACTTTTGGCAGTCTAGGGCATGTCAGATTTTGATGAGTATTTACAATCATTATTAATGGTCATTATTAATCGATATACTGCAAAAATCCTGACAGGGTAAAACAGCGCCTATCATAGCATTTAGGTCACAAAAATTTTATTACTTTCTACGTTTTCCACATTTTATTCATCGGTTATTATTCGTTGGTCGTAATTTAAGGCTAGCAATGAAAAAACCCCAAAGCTTAATTGGCTTTGAGGCTTTGGATTTTTGAACAAGTGACTTAAAAATAAAAAGTACTAATTTAAAAACGTGTTTTGAACTTTTTTGGCGCTTGGTTTTGCATGTCTTGCATTTGCTTTTGCATCTCTTCAGTGCTTGGCATGTTATTTGGATCAAGTCCCATCTGTTTTGCCATTTGCTCTGGGTTCACGTCTTTAGCGCCGCCTTGCTGACCGCCGCCAAACAAAGGACCGCCACCACCGCCAGCGCTGCCGCCACCCATGAGCCCTTGCATAGACTTCATCATTTTACTAATGCCCTCAGGCTTTGAGATCATTTTCATCATTTTTGCCATTTGCTTATGCTGCTTGAGCAAACGGTTGACGTCTTGGATTTCACGACCTGAACCTGCAGCAATACGACGCTTACGACTTGGGTTAATTTTGTCAGGGTTTTTGCGCTCAAATGGCGTCATTGAATTGATCAATGCTTCCATCTCGCGCACTTTTTCTTCTGGCTTGGCGTCTTCGACGGCTTTTTGCATATCCGAGCCGCCCATACCAGGCATCTTATCTAAAAAGCCTGCCATGCCGCCCATGCTTTTCATTTGCTGGAACTGGGTCAATAGATCCTCAAGGTCAAAATCACCGCCCTTTTGCATCTTTTTCGCCATTTTTTCGGCTTTATCACGGTCAATTTTTTGCTCAACTTCTTCGACCAAGCTCAGTACATCACCCATACCAAGGATACGCTGCGCAATACGCTCAGGATGGAACAGCTCTAGCTCGTCTAGTTTCTCGCCGCGACCCAAGAACTTAATTGGTTTACCTGTGATAGCACGTACAGATAGCGCTGCACCGCCGCGAGCATCGCCGTCAGTCTTGGTTAAGATAACACCCGTCAGTGGCAACGCGTCGTTGAAGGCTTTTGCAGTATTGGCAGCATCTTGACCCGTCATTGCATCAACGACAAATAGTGTTTCAGATGGGTTGACCGCAGCAGTTAGCGCCTTAATCTCATCCATCATAGTATCGTCGATATGTAGACGACCTGCGGTATCGATGATAAGGATATCTTGATACTGGATCTTGGCTTCTTCAATCGCACGCTTTGCGATATCGATTGGATTCTCATCCGTGCTTGAGTTCACAAATTTAGCATTTACTTGACCGGCGACTTGCTCAAGCTGTTTGATCGCCGCTGGACGATAAACGTCGGCAGAGACCAGCATGACTTTTTTCTTTTGGCGTTCTTGTAGATACTTGGCCAATTTACCAGCTGTGGTTGTTTTACCCGCACCTTGCAAACCTGCTAGTAAATAAACAACAGGCGGTTTGCCTGTCATCTCTAGCTGCTGGTTGGCACTGCCCATCATTTCGGTCAGCTCGTCGTGGACGATTTTGACAAACGCTTGACCGGGTGCTAGCTCTTTGAGCACTTCAGCACCTAGTGCTTGCTCTTTGACGCGTTTTACAAAGTCACGAGTGACAGGCAGTGCCACGTCAGCTTCTAACAGCGCCATGCGTACTTCACGTAGGGTGTCTTTTATATTGTCTTCGGTCAATTGTCCCGTGCCTACGATATTGCGTAGACTCGACGACAAGCGTTCTGTTAAGGTATCAAACATAAATAACTCTCAATTAAAATAGTTTTCAATTAAATAAAACGTCATTAAAATAATGCTAAATCAAACCAATCAAATGGTTCGTAAATACTATTAGGATAGATTATAAAATACTGGGACACTCTGTCATAACAAATCAGATAAAAATCATATTATCAGTACTATAGCATCAACACGATGCAAAAATTATAGTCGTTTCGCAAAAGGCTCGACTCTTATTAGTTTTAGGTAACTGGTTTATATAGTCAGTTCAGTATAATTTGGATACAAGGAAGGCAAGTGAAAGTACTACAAGTCGTAGACTAAGCGAGCCTGACACCGTATCCGATTTATAGGGGATTGACTATACTTTGCTTAGGGTGTCTTATATGATGATGTATCAGGAATAAGAAATATGGCGCTCAACTGGCACCCATTTTATGATAAATTGGACGATTATTCTAATCATTCTGATAATACCACTTTAGCAATACATTGAGCAGTCAGTTTACGCTCAGTTCAAGACGAGGCTTTTTATCTGTGCACCTTGCATTTTTACTTGCTAGCATGGCTTATGTCTTAGTCAGCCTTCACATTGGTTGGGCGCTGACTCAGGATAAACCTATCCATAAAAGCGTCAGTTTGAGTCTATTACTGGTCGGCATGGCTGCACACGCAATATTGCTCTATCCGTACGTCGTGACCCTGTATGGTCTGAATTTTAATTTATTTAATATTATCAGCCTGACCAGTTTGTTCTTTTTATTCTTTTATCTGCTGTTCTGTTTGTACCGACCTATCCTTAGTCTTGGTATCTTGGCTGCACCCACAGCACTCGTAGGCATGACTGTCGGCTATGTTGGCCGCGCGCCTTACCAACCATTAACTGATGTCAGCATCGGACTTGAGATTCATATTCTGTTGTCATTAGCGGCCTATTGTGTGCTGTTGATGGCTGCGGTTCAAGCGCTATTTTTGCGTCTGCAAATACGCGAGCTCAAGCATCATACCATTCACCGCTTTTGGGTCAATAAACTGCCCTCACTGCAGAGCATGGAGAGTTTATTATTCGATATGCTTTTGGTCGGGTTTGTCTTGCTCAGTATCGCGCTAGGCATTGGATTTATATACGTAGAAGATTTGATGGCACAACACATCGTACACAAGACTGTCTTTAGTCTGCTGTCATGGTTATTATTTGGTACATTGCTATTTGGCAATTGGCGCGCAGGATGGCGAGGCAAACGTGCCGCTAACATCACCATTTACGCTTTTATTCTGTTAGCGATTGGCTTTGTGGGTAGTAAGTTTGTTTTGGAGATGCTGATATAACACTGACATAAAATGTCATGTTATAAAAAAGGCGGTCAGTCATTGTTGCGACTGGCCGCCTTTTTTAATCACTAATTTAGATATTTTTTAGTTAAAAACCACTGTCTTGTTGCCCGCCACGATCACACGATTCTGCACATGCCAATTGACAGCGCGAGCCAATACGTTGCGCTCTATGTCACGTCCAATAGCGCGTAGCTCTACCACACCTTGGCGATGCGTCACGCGGTGTACGTCTTGCTCAATGATCGGCCCTTGATCCAGTTCTGCGGTGACATAATGCGCCGTTGCACCGATGAGTTTGACGCCTTTATCGTAAGCTTGGCGGTAAGGATCTGCCCCCACAAACGCAGGTAAGAACGAATGATGAATATTAATCACTTGCATTGGCCAGCGTTTGACAAAATCTGACGATAATATCTGCATATAACGCGCCAGCACTAATAAGTCATTACCTGCCATCAGCTTATGGATTTGCTCTTCTGCATCTACCTTATTGTCTTTGGTCACTGGTACATGATGAAAACTAATACCAAAGTTTTCGACCGCTTGCTGTAAATCAGGGTGATTGCTGACCACGCAAGTGATCTCGCAGTCCAGCAAGCCGCGCTGATGGCGCCATAGTAAATCTAACAACGCATGATCGAACTTTGAGACCAAGATACCGACTTTGGTTTTAGTGGCATTGTTATGTAAGCGCCAATCCATATCGTGGCGCTTGGCAACAGTATGGGCAAAACTGGCTTCAAAATTATCGATGATATCGCTCAAGCCTGCTAAAGCGAACTCCAAACGCATAAAGTACTGACCACCTTCATGTGCCGTTGAGTACTGATCTAATGTGATGATGTTGGCACCATAACGATGAATAAATTCTGATACTGCTTGGACGATACCCGCCTGATCTTTGCATTTGATGAGTAGCGTTGCTGTATCGATAGCACTAGGAATCTGCTTACTCTGAGAAGCGATGTTTGATGGTGAAACTGTTTTGGTGTTGTCTGACATAATACGCCCAATATAAAAAATGATGACTGATCGCTGAGAATGGCTGTCAGCGTAGTAAACCGGTTATTTTAATCTTTTTTGTGATATTTTGCTGAGCGAGTTAGTTGTTTTTGGTTATTTAGGATGATTTAGCTATTTAGAATACAATGCAAAAACCCCCAACGTAGGGTTGGGGGTTTTTAGTTTGTTACTTTACTGCCTCTAGTTGACTATAGTATAGGTCACTGCAGTAGTAACATTGTTAGGACTAGTGACAGACACTCTAAAGAAATCCCCAGCCTCACATTGATCTAAGGCATAAGTATTAATCGTCCCTGTATTATCTCCAGGACTACCAGGGGATACTATTGCTGGTACTTCTTCAGGTCCTCCAATCATCTCTACTTCACAACTCCCGCTATCCTCTCCGTCGGTTTTATCAACCACAGAGCCAGAAATCGTTGTGCCAGATGGCATTGGATTCAATTCATAAAAACCACCACTATTGATACGAATATTAACTCGAGTATCTCCTTCAGTAATGATCTGAGATTGTAGAGGAATACCTATGTTGTTCAATAAAGTAAAAGTAGGGTTATTGCCGCTTGATAATAACTGAATACGCTCATAGCGAATGATAGCATCAAGCTCTGTATTACAAGTCATTGGTTTGTTTGGAGACACAAAGTTATCAATAAAGTTGTTTTCGAACGCTTCTTTTATTTGTTCACTAGAAGACGGGAATTTCAACTGTATGAACTGACCAACATTGTTTTCACAGGTTTGATCGGCTTGTGTCGTTAACGGATAAGTAAACTCACCGATTTCAAAAGTACCATTCTCGTTATCATCACGGAAGGTATCACCGATATTATGCACAAAAATATCACCTTCATCCCATGCATTATTTTCATTTTGATCGATGTAAGCTTTCTCTCCTTCAGCTACCGCTAATAGACTCACACGACCATCGCCAGGACGCGGATTCTGTGTTGAAAATGTGACCTCACACTCTCCGTCAGCAGTGTTACAGCTCGCAGGTGACACTTTGCCACCCTCAGCGGTGAAATTCACTACGGTACCATCTGGCACGGCATTACCGTTGCGGTCAACCAGTCTTGCTACTACTGGCGTACTGTCACCGTCTAAGCTCCAATCTAATACGTTCTTGCCAAACGATAAACTAATACCATCTTGAGTCACTCTAGAGCTGGCAATAGAGATACCCTTTGATAACGCATTGATACGAGTATCACTGGCTAAGGTGGCCTTGATCTCTACGGGTCCAGGTGTTGTACCCGGGTAGATGTTGACTGAGACTTGACCGTTCTCATCAGTTCTAGCTGTAAACTGTTGATTATTACCTAACACACCAAACGTTAAGCCTAACGGTGATTTTTCTAGCGATAAGATAACTTCTGAATTAGCCAGTGGTGTCGTATTTGAAAATACTGTGAACTCAACTGCGCCTGTTGCCGAAGACCCACTACCTTGAATGCCTAGTGTTAGATCATTGGCCGTATAGACAATAGAGGTTGCTTCAGGAGCCTGTATAGAAACACTAGCCGATTGAGTGACGCTACCAGTACTGGCTGATATTCGCACAGCACCACTACATAAAGTATTATCGACGTTAATGGCTTTGTACACAAAATCAATCATACCATTTTCATCGGAAGTAACTTGCTCAGGTAGCTGACCGCAAGCAGCATTTAGGTTGACCAGTACACCACTAATGGCATTACCACTTGTATCAGTGGTTTTCAAAGATACCGCCGTCTGTCCACCTGCCGTCAGCTGTAAGTCAGTAATCTGTAATGCACTTAGATTAACATTGGTAGCTTGTACCAAAAAAGTTAAATTGCTAATAGCGGTATTGTCATCATTACTAGCATTTGCAGTAATGACGTAAGCGCCAGATACATCAGGTGCATTAGGCTTCAAAAATATACGGGCTTCGCCATCGCTGTTGGTCAAAGTAGCACCCGATGTCGTCTGTGATAAATCAACGCCTGGTGCATCAATTGAGAAGGTTACTTTTGTATTGGCAAGAGGTTGACCATTGTCATCAGTGACTACCACTTCATAGTAAGCACCTTCTAGCCCAATAGAGGTTATCGTATTATCGTCTACATCGACTAATTGACTGCTACTGATATTTAAAGCACCTATTGGCTCTTCAGTACCACCGTCATCTCCATTATCTCCATCAGGCTGTTCTACACCCAAATCAGGCGCCGGTGCAATCGTATCAGTGCCATCACCGCCGCCACAACCTGCCAGGGCTAATGATAATGTGAGCGCTGTCAGTTGAAATAGCTTAGAAGTAGGTAGCGAGTGGTATGACATGGTTTTAACTCCGCATGAGCAGTGATTTATCAAACAAAGAGGCAATAATCATTACACAGAATCAAGAGAGACTGTTGATGATACATGGTTTTACAGTAATGCCAGTGTATTAACAGATTGTATTAAATATATAACAGCAACTTTACTGACTTTTGTTATAACTTACAACTAAAAATTAATCTTTGCTATTAGATAATCAACAACATAGCGCGCTCATTTCAGGGTATAATAGCCATCCTTTAAACCAACGTTTATCATAAAAATATTTGAGTATTCATCTATTTTATGGTATAAATGTCGGCTTTAAAATTTTCTGAATTGGTCAGCCTGTTATTTGCCTTTAGATAACAGCAAAACCAGCTCAACCTTCATATAGTTTTGTTTGGTGCAAAGCTGCCGCTTGCTGTGTCCATGCCGCAAAAACGTGCAACTTGCCCAGACTGGTATGAGAAAAACTCATACCTCATAGATTAGGAGTTCGCCATGTCTCGAGTTTGCCAAGTGACTGGAAAGCGCCCTATGGTGGGTAATAATGTTTCGCATGCAAACAACAAAACCCGTCGTCGCTTTCTACCAAACCTTCACAACCATCGTTTTTGGGTAGAGTCTGAAAACCGCTTTGTACGTCTACGTGTGTCTACCAAAGGTATGCGCATCATTGACAAACTTGGTATCGATAAAGTGTTAGCGGATCTACGCGCACAAGGTCAAAAAGTTTAAGTTAAAAATAGCAGTCAAGTGATGACTCTCATTACTTGACTGCCGTTTTGCTACATTATAGTTAGCGACTTGCCTTTTCGACACGTACCTATCGTTTGAAGACCCCTCATTTACAGGAAAGCTATCATGAGAGATAAAATTAAATTAGTATCAACAGCTGGTACTGGCTATTACTACACCACTACCAAAAACAAGCGCACTATGCCTGGTAAAATGGAAATCAAAAAGTTTGATCCAAAAGTACGCCAGCATGTGATCTTTAAAGAAGCTAAAATCAAATAATCTCCATTTTGTAAATGGTAATATTTGAAAAAAAAGGGTTTATCAATTGATAAACCCTTTTTTTATGGCTGCAGCTTGGTGTATCACTTGATAATACCTGAAAGCCTCAATCAGTATCGAGAGATAACTAAAGATCAGCTATAGTGTGTTGGTTCTTTATCATACACGTGAGCATGCCACTTACTCATCTGCTTTTGCATAATGACCTGAATCGCTGCATGAATCATATGCTGACCAACAGCCTGAGTATCGCTACCCAATAACTCTTTGAGCTTATCAGAAAAATCAATAGTCATTAAGGGTTCTTCGTCTTGTTCTGCATCACGTAACAACAATCTACCATCTTCAGATTCCACCAGCTCTAATGTGGTCTCCTTAGCAAACCCTGTAAATTGATCGCTACCATCGTTGTCTACTTCTATATCATTATCGATATCATATGTCATTAACTGCTTCCTTATTATCCCGCTTATGATTTGCAAAAATTAAAACTTGCAAACGAATTATTCATTGCAAACAAGCTACTCACTACAGACATGGCACTTGAGAAATGGTACTCGGCAAATCTATTTTCTTACAGTAACGCGGGTAAATCTGTCTTACTTATACAATGGACGCTTTGATAGTTAAATTCAAGGGTTGTCATACAAGTCTTTGACATCAGTACCGTTTTGGTATGACAGAGCTTGCCTCCAGTTAACGCCAGTAGCGCAGCTTTGCTAGCGTAAATAAGAAAGCCACAAACATACCTAAGTAGTAGACGAGCTTGAGCTCAAGCGTGGGATCACGATATTTGAAAGGTAGTGCAACGGTGGCCGTCGCGGTGGGCAGTATCAGTAGCATAAGTAGCCAGTTTTCAATAACATTTAGCCAGCCCTGTAGATCTGTTCCATTACGCAATGACGCTAGCCCCATTAAGAGGCAAGCTATAATTAAACTGGTAAACAAGCCATTTGGTAAGTCTTTAGGATAGATAATATTAGCAATACTGGCTGGTACGATTCGCATATAAAATTCCAGCCACACTTATAGAATATGGCTTAATGATTAAAAAAGTATAAAAGACAGCTTATAAGGGTTTTGCAACGCAATATCTAGAGGCAATCGCCACTGTAGCCTGTTCAGCTATAAGTACCCATCAACCATAGCATCGATACACAAGCCGTCAACCAGCCAAGTGTTAATGCGTTTCTGGTCTCAATATGCATACCTTTGACTTTGTTCAATACCCGCGAGCCAACCCAAAAAAACAACGGTATGCCCAGTACAAAGGCAGGTACAATCACAGCAGCATGACGTAGTACTGTACCTACATCATCACCAATCATCAGACGAAAACCATAACCTGCCAGACTCAAGACAAGTGCAAACGTAGCCAAGCCAATGGTAATGCCTTTTGGCACTAAGCTACGTCTCGGAAGATCGTTTTGAACTGGCAGCTCACTGCCTGTTGCTGGATTAGGCGATGTTGATGACTTAACGGGTCTTTGCGTGTCCATATCTCACCTTTGCATGGTTTGTCGTTACCATTATACAGCCTACCTTAGGCTACTTAACTGACTTTATTCGTTGCCGTTGGCCAGTGCTAGCTCTGCGCGCATGGCATCAATCGCTTCTTTATAATCTGGCTGATTAAATATCGCAGAACCTGCGACAAACATGTCTGCACCTGCTTCAGCAACCGCACGGATGTTGTTGGCTTTGATACCGCCGTCCACCTCTAGTCGGATATCGCGACCACTGGTGATGATACGTTGACGTACCTGACGTACCTTATCTAGGGTACTATCGATAAATGACTGTCCACCATATCCAGGATTCACGCTCATCAATAAAATCTGATCTACTTTATCCATGACATAATCAAGATAATGTAGTGGTGTTGCTGGGTTCAATACCAGACCACACTCAGCACCGCCATCTTTGATCAGTTGCAGCGATCGATCGATATGAGCGCTGGCTTCTGGATGAAAGGTGATGATACTAGCACCTGCCTCCAAAAATTGCTCAATCATGCTATCAACAGGCGAGACCATCAGATGTACATCAATTGGCGCTTCCACACCATAGTCTCGTAGCGCTTTACAAATCATGCTGCCAAACGTCAAGTTGGGTACGTAATGATTGTCCATCACATCAAAATGAATCACATCGGCACCCGACTCCAATACGCGCTCGACCTCTTCACCCAAACGTGCAAAGTCAGCTGAGAGTATCGATGGGGCAATAAGATAAGGTTTAGCAGGACTGATCATAGTAGGGCTACCTAATTTGTGTTTATATCAAATGTAAATCAATTAAAAAATCGTATTAATGGGCTTGTTGTTACTCTATACCTTTCGCATACTCAGTTAATCAGCGCGGCTTGTATTGTGTCTTGCAATAGGCACGGCCCACGTCAAAAGAACGCTTTGCCTCATGCTTGGTAGCACGGTTGCTTACTCGCTCACGCCATAAGCGAAAAGACGATGGCTTGAGCTCTTGACGCATGAGCTTGATAACGCCTGTTTCATCGAGACCGTAGCTATGCTCTATCGCACCGAATGGTGTTCTATCTTCCCACGCCATTTCTATTACACGCGATATTTGTGTCTCATCAAGTACTCTATCGCCTGCATCATTGAGCGTTTTTGCGATCAGCTCGTCTGACTTATCTTGAGTCACTTGATCATCGTTACTGCGCTGTTTATGTTTTAGGGCGGCATCCATGTCGGCCTGCATTATTGCCTTTGTAGCGTCAGTATCTACTGACTTTTCTTGTCCATTGGAAGCTGTCAAATCTTGATAACTTGCCATAAAAATCACCTTTTGGGCATGAATGAGAGAGCAAAAAACGTATCACGTTAGCTGATATGGCACCTTAGCTCAATTGCGCCATATGCCAGTGATGTTCGATATGTTCATTGATCACTGTCTGAATAAAATAATAGCTGTGGTCATGCCCCGCCTGATAACGCAATGTTAAGGGCTGTTTGGCTTTTGCACAAGCCTCTTGTAGTTTGGAAGTTTGTAGTTGTCCTTCGTCTAAAAAATTATCAGCCGCGCCTTGGTCAACCAAGATACTTGCATACTGCTGACCGACCTTTTCAATCATCTGTGCCGCATCTGCTTGAGACCATAGAGCCTTATTATCACCGAAATACTCTGTATAAGCCGCCTGCCCCCAAGCAGACTCGCTAGCGGCACATACTGGCGATAAGGCGGATACACTGACAAACTTGCTCGGATACTTAAATCCCAATAGCAGCGCGCCATGACCACCCATAGAGTGCCCTGTGACACCAATGCTGTCTATTGGGAACTCTGAGCGTAATAAGTCATATAGCTCATCAACGATATAGCTTTGCATATTAAAGTTGTCTGACCACGGCGCTTGGGTCGCATCAACATAGTAGCTTGCGCCCTGCCCGACAAAATAGCGCTCGTCGTTTGGCACCTCAATATCATCACTACTGCGAGGTGAGGTGTCGGGTGCAATCAGTATCATACCAAGCTCACTGCATTTCTGCTGAAAGTGCGCTTTGTGAGTGACGTTATCAGCATTGCACGTCAGTCCTGATAAGTACAGTATGGCAGGGCAACGTCGCCCAGCCAATGCTTCATCAGGTAGATAAATACTAAACGTCATCGCCGTTTTGGTCGATGTCGACTCGTGGCTATAATAATGCTGCTCACCGTTAAAGCAACGATTCACACTTTTTTGGGTCATCTGCTTGTTGTTGGACAAACTACGACTATAAGCATTGTGCATGAGTGATATCCTTTTTATTCAAAATAAAACCAACGGTGATAGATAGCGATGATAAATAATAAACGCTCGTGATTTGATATTATATCCACAAGATTTTGAGTTGCGCTGTATCTGTATTTAATCGCTCTATTAACTTCATTTACGGACTGGTTGGCACGCTATCAGGTACAGTATCAATAGTAACAGAAGCCGCGTTACTCGTTATACTAGCAACTGATGGACGTGCTTTATCAAACAATACTTGCTCAAACGCCGGTAGTGCCGTCTCCATCAAACTACCAATCACCATTTGTGGTTCTGATGGCTCAAATCCCATATAAAGCTCACGCTCTTGTACACGGTATGCTGCATCCTTAAAAGCAGATTCAAAGCTGCTGTTTTCACGTAGACTCTCAGCAAAAAAAGCTTGACCAAAATAAGTCATTTCAGCTGTATTGGTACAGCCAAACGATGCCTTGTCAGTGGCTGAGGCCGTAATCACTACGGTAGTCGGCGATGCCAACTCGTCAATGAACGACCCCGAATAGCACGCAGATATCACAATCACTCGCCAGCGAATACCTGATGCATCCAGTGTCTCGCGTAACCATGTGGCATCTAAATTGTCCATCGCGAGTGGCGGATTTTCTAATTGAACAATATCTTCGTTGCCATGTGACGACAGTGTCAAGAACAACACATCTTCATCAGCGTTCATTTGCTGACCAATTTTCTTTAATCCACGTGCAATACTGGTTCTGGTAGCAATTGGCTCGTCCAGCCAACTGTAAGTATTGTTAATCAAGGCCAGTGAGTGCCCACTGGTACCAAAACGCACATCGAACAGCTCACGCACTTTATTAATTTCAGAACGAAAGACGTTCTGACCAGAGAACCCAGCCACACCCATAAAGTACCAGTCCGTTTTGCCATCGATACTCGGGTCGATACTGTTTAGCGCCTGCTGCAATAGACGCGGCTGCTCATATAACGCCGCCTCTTCTAATACAGGCTCTACTGGAATCTGCTTAAAAATGGGCTGGTCAGCGACATTACGTTGCCAGATAGTCAGTAACGCTACCGCACCTACCAGTATGATAATGCGCTCCCACCACGGTATGCGCAAACGGCGGGAAAAAATCCATAATAAAGCAAGTGTCTGCCATAGGAATAATACCAAAAATAGTACAGGTAAAAATGAATAACTCCACTCAGGCAACCAACCATAGCTACCAGAAAACTGTACTAAGCTTTGTAATAAAGCGGATAGCGTATCAGCAACCAACCATAGTACGACTGGTACAAATACCAGCGATTGGTTGCTCGCGCGCCTTGCTAAAATAATACCGCTGAGCAAAATAATCATTGGCCAAATCAAATAACTGACCAATCCTTGCTCATTAAATAGGCTACCACTTTCAGCAGCCAACCACGAAAACAAAACATTACTGCTGAGTGCCAATATAGCGAATACAGCAAACTGTATAAACGTAGGCTTGACCCAAGAAAATGCTCGTGTCGAGCCCACTAGCATCCACAAGGTTGCAATAATATTGGCAGCAAAGTTGAGCGAAAAACGCTGGAGCGATACGGTTTTTAACGACGTAAGTGACAAAGACGTAGACCTCTAGCCAGCCGAGAAAAATAAAATGACCCAATGATAACTATTCTAGTGTAGCTGCCGTCTTACGCAATCGTATTACGATTCTGTTACGGCTCTAGACATCGATTTATATTGAATTCACGATGGAATATTTATAGAAGACGACTAGCACTTCCTAATAGTCTAGCTCGCTAATCTATCGCGATTGTAACGGATTGTCGGTCAAGACGATAAGCATGATTTGTAAAACTCGCCTAAATTTAGACATCACCGAAACATTACCATGAATACTAATAAAAAAAGGAGGCCTTGCTAACAAGGCCTCCCTTCATATTAACGACCAGATACTATCTCATCAACAGCTCGTTGACGCGCTTTAGATAAGCAGCTGGATCTTCTAACTGACCCCCATCTGCTAACAAGGCTTGATCAAAGATCACTTGCGCCAAATCATCAAACTGCTCGCTGCCCTCTAACTTCTTAATGAGCGGATGATCGGGGTTGACCTCAAGGGTTGGCTTGCTCGCTGGTACGTCTTGACCCATTTGCTGTAGCATCTGAATCATTTGTGGTGACAGCTCACCTTCTCCAACGACTAAGCATGCTGGGCTATCAACCAAACGCGTTGATACTTTGACGTCTTTAGCACGCTCACCTAGCGCAGTTTTAAGCTTATCAACAACAGGCTTTAACGTTTCTTCTGCTTTCTCTGCTTCAGCTTTTTCGGCTTCGTCCTGCAAGTCACCCAAATCTACTGCACCTTTGGCGATGTTTTGTAGCGGTGTCTCGTCAAATGACGTCAAGAAGTTCATCGCCCATTCGTCGACACGGCCGGTCATCAAGATAACTTCGATGCCTTTTTTCTTAAACAGCTCAAGTTGCGGGCTGTTTTTTGCTGCTGCTAAATTATCAGCGGTGAGGTAGTAGATGGCTTTTTGCCCATCTTTCATGCGAGCTTTGTAATCTTCAAAACTGGTCTCGAGTCCATCTTGCGTGCTGGTTGCATAACGCAATAGCTTGGCGATACGTTCTTGGTTACCTGCGTCCTCACCCAAACCTTCTTTGATGACATCACCGAACTCTGCATAGAACTTAGCAAATTTCTCTTGCTTATCACTGTCTTCGCTATTGGCAAGGCTTGCGAGCAAGGTCAAGATACGACGTGCGTTACCATCACGGATAGATTTCACATCACGTGACTCTTGAAGTAGCTCACGGCTCACATTTAAAGGCAGGTCTGCTGAATCGATAACCCCCTTCACAAAACGCAAGTACATTGGTAGCAGTTGCTCAGCTTCATCCATGATAAAGACACGCTTCACATAGAGCTTGAGACCATGCTGCTGCTCACGAGTATATAAATCTGCTGGCGCTTTTTCAGGGATATACAGTAGCTGCGTATACTGTACTCGGCCCTCTACACGGTTATGCGTCCAAGCAAGTGGATCAGTCATGTCATAAGAGATGTTCTTATAGAAGTCGACATACTCATCGTCTTCGATCTCAGAGCTTGAGCGCGTCCATAATGCGCTGGCCTTGTTGATGGTTTCCCACTCGTCAGTAAGTACCATCTCGCCGCCGGCAGGTACCTGATCATCAGAGCTGTCGTTTTCGTCTTCTTTTACGTCTTCTTGCCAGATTTCTTTACGCATCTGAATCGGTAGACTGATATGGTCAGAGTACTTGTTGACCAAACGCTTAATCTTGCTGCGGTCTAGGTAGTTGTCTTCGCCCTCGCTATATTCTTCTTTTAGGTGCAAGGTAATCGCTGTACCGCGCGTATCTTTAGTAATAGGCTCAACAGTGAAGCTACCGGTACCGTCAGATACCCAGCGTACGCCTTTATCCGCAGGCTCGCCTGCTTTGCGTGATTCGACACTGATAGTGTCAGCGACGATAAACCCTGAATAAAAACCGACACCGAACTGACCAATCAGTTGACCGTCTTGTTTTTGCGATTCAGACAATTTGTCCAAAAATGCCTTGGTGCCTGATTTGGCAATCGTACCTAAATTTTCAATAGCATCCGTTTCGTTCATACCAATACCATTATCGGTAAAGGTAATGGTTTTCGCGGCTTCGTCAACAGCAATGCGGATTTTTAGCTCGCCATCATCTTCATAAAGGCTGTCATCATTGGTCGCTTCAAAACGCAATTTATCACAAGCGTCCGATGCGTTAGAGACGAGCTCACGGACAAAAATATCTGCATTAGAATATAATGAATGCGTTACCAAGTGCAGTAGTTGCGCCACTTCTGCTTCAAACGTATGTTTTTTTAATTCTGGATTCAGACCTTCAGCTTGGGTTGCTTCACTCATAAAAACTCCTTTAAATTCTATGAAAGACCTATTATCAAATAACTGACTATAGCTGTTCTAACAATGCTCACAGCTTACCGTGTGCATTACCGTTAGACTGTCTATACTAATAAGGGCAGCAAAAAAAAATTCAAGCGTAACAGTCTTATTCAATAAAAAACACCGCCCATATCTATCAAGGCGGTGTTCTGCTTATTTATCAAAACGCTTTCTAAGAACTATCTGCTCACACAAGTGCCCATATGTAGACACAGGTCGTGTAGATACAAGTCACTATTCTGAATAAGCTTCTATCAATAAGTCCCAAATCGTCGTTAGTTTTTTTGAAAACTGAATATGCGTGTTCATAGCACCCTCCTTGTCGATTAATATCGTTTTCTTGGATACTATTAAAACGGGTTTTCAATTATTTGTATAATTAATTGATTGTATATTATCGTTTCATTTTACAAATTATATAATCCATATCTTTGACAAAAGCTGAGCTTGTACTGGTGTTTTTATTTATAGACCGACTACACAGTTATCTAAAAAACTATCTAACGGTTAGCGCGGTATCGGACGGATAGTGAGTATTTGCTCACTGCGACCAAAAGGCCCATACACGTCGTGTAATACTGCACTGGTAAGACCAATACCATCATCACCGTACTGCTGTACTGCTTCGATACCCAACCAGCGTCCTTTGGGTTCGCGATGCATGTGTATTTGCAAGTCAGTATTGGGGAACATCCATTCTAGTTTGGACAGCCCCAGTCCCAATCTAGGGACAACACCATTCGCAGTATCCACCATACCCAATAGATGGACCACATCATCGGTTGGCGTATCTTCTACCATCTGCACGTCATTGGTGATCCATACCATACCGCGTCCGGGACGACGATCTTCTGTGGTTACTAGGCGTACGCTTTCGATAAAGCCTCCTGGCCAGCCTTTCATCTCGTCCCAAACGGGCAAATCTTCAGGCTGATGCACTGAAGCTTGATCCTCTAGTCCTGCTATCTCACTGGTGTCTTGAGTCAGGAGTCGCCATGCTCGTGCGATGATAGCATCACGACCACGACTGCTCATTACCGCCTCTATCAGCTCAATGGTTTTGCCTGGTCGAATACAGCGAGTGGTAATGGTAAAGTCATCAAGCGGTATCAAGCCCAATATATCCAGACTTACGCGAGCTATGCGAGTATTGGGCTGCGGTGCAAAACCTTTAAGCTCAGCAGTCAGGAGACCTGTCGCTGGCGCCATGTGCTGCTCATGCTCATTCCAGGCACCTTGTGCATGCTCGGTTGGCTGATAGTGCGCTACACTGGTACCATTTTCTTGTTGTTCACGTTTGATAAATTTGTAATAAGCAGTCATAGCTATCCTATATTTAACACTTTCTTGTAAAACTTTTATTTATGGGTAAGCTCTTGTTTTCTTAACACAAGAATACCGCGAGCTTTTTGTATAAAGAACAATAAACAGATCATAACGACTGCGAGTGCCGCATAAAAAAAGCTCTTTTCTGCCATGAATTTTATAATATTCATGAATAGTACAAACACCACCGCGACCGTCACGAGCATGTTGAGCTTTAATTGCTTATTGACGTCAGCGAGCGTGGCTTCTGCCAATACAAATTTGCCTTTGGGTTCTTTCATGCGGCCTTATCCATATCAATAATATTTCACGCAAATACTTGTTGTTTAACGACTGACTATTTACCAACTTGGGTAACAGGAATGCGCAAGGCTTTTGGCAAACTAAACGTTACGTTTTCCTCGATACCGGATAGCTCACTAGGAAGATCGCCACCCCAGTCTTGCAGCTGCTGCAGCACTTCTTGAATGAGCACCTCTGGCGCTGACGCACCAGCAGTAACACCGATACTCTGCACACCATCTAACCAACTGCGATTCATCTCGCTGGCATTATCGATTAAATAAGCACGGCAATTCATACGCTCAGCCAGCTCACGTAAACGATTGGAATTTGAAGAGTTTGGCGAACCCACAACCAAGACCACTTCGCAGCGACTGGCAAGATCTTTTACCGCATCTTGGCGGTTTTGAGTGGCATAACATATATCGTCTTTTCGGGGTCCTTGGATACTCGGGAACTTGTCACGCAGCGCATCAATAACGCGAGCAGTGTCATCCATCGATAGCGTCGTTTGAGTTACAAATGCCAAGCGTTTGGCATCTTGTACGGTTAAAGCCGCAACGTCGCTTTCATCTTCGACAAGATGAATCTGCCCACCGTTTTTCGCATTAAACCTACCCATAGTGCCTTCTACTTCTGGGTGTCCAGCGTGTCCTATCAAAACCGCGTCCATGCCATCTTGGGCAAACTTGGCCACTTCAATATGTACCTTTGTCACCAAAGGACAAGTCGCGTCAAATACAGTGATATCACGGCGACCTGCTTCATCTTCCACCGCTTTAGAGACCCCATGTGCAGAGAAAATAACCACCGAACCATCTGGCACTTCGTGAAGCTCTTCGACGAATACTGCGCCCCGATTGGCTAAATCTGATACGACAAATTTATTATGTACGACTTCATGACGGACATAGATGGGCGGCTCAAAACGGGTCAACGCTTCGTTAACAATCGCGATCGCACGGTCTACACCAGCACAAAACCCACGAGGATTGGCAAGATAAATTTGCATAAGAAGGCCTATCATTGGATAATTTATATGTAAAGCTTATGCATCAAAGCTTTCATTCAAAAGTTGGGGCAATTTCAATGCTCTACTTTAGCATAATTTGCTTTTATTGCCCTCAAAAATAGCAGTACACTCATTGCAATATTTTAGTTATAAATATCGACATACTGATTGCATATTGCAAAACTCGCTTTCACTCACACAAAAGCCGTTTATAATAAGACAACTATTATGATTTATATCGCCATACATGATGGCGGTTTTTCTTTTTTCCAGCCTTTTCTGCTGACTGGAATATTTTTAGTCTGTGATTAGCACACTTTTTTATTTTATTAACACATTCCATTTGTTAGCACATATTTTATTGGGACAAATTGTATGACAGGTTCATTATTTATTATTACTGCCGCTTCGGGTACAGGCAAAACCTCACTGGTGAAGCAACTACTGGCAACCACTAACGACTTAACCGTCAGTATCTCGCACACGACTCGCAGCCCGCGCCCAGGCGAGATTGATGGACATCACTATCACTTCACAGATGTGGATAGCTTCGTAAAAGCTATTGGCGAAAATAAATTTTTAGAGCATGCAGAAGTATTCGGAAACTACTATGGCACCTCAGAGCAGAGCGTACGCTCCCAGCTTGCGGCAGGTATCGATGTGGTTTTGGAGATTGACTGGCAAGGCGCCACCCAAGTCAAAAAAATATTCCCTGATGCGACGACCGTTTTTATTTTGCCGCCTAGTATTGATACCTTGCGTCAGCGCCTATCAACTCGCGCACAAGATACCAGCGAAGTTATAGAACGACGTCTGGCTGGTGCTGTTCATGAAATGGCACAGTACGTCAATTCTGACTTTGTGATTATTAATGATAATTTTGAAGTGGCTTTGGCTGAGCTAAAAGCACTTATTATCGCTGATAGGCAAACGCTTGCTCGTCAGCAGCAGCGCTATCATCGTACGATTAGCAATTTGCTAAACAAGTCAGCAGCGGAGTAAACTTAGCATCAGCGACTAAAGCTGCTTGTCCGATAAGATCATATAAAAAGCAACTACGCAGCTTAGCAAAAAATGCTATAATATGTAGCTATCCCCCTTTATGTATTTGATATTATTTTTATTGAGTGGCGGTCAAAGTCCGTGACTGATAAAAACAACCGAGGTAGCTATTTATGGCACGAGTAACGATTGAAGATTGTTTGGATAATGTTGATAATCGCTTTGAGCTAATTTTGGTCGCAAGCAAGCGTGCCCGTCAATTGGCGAAGGGTATTTCTGAGCCATTGGTAGATGTTGACAATGACAAGCCTACCGTATTGGCGCTACGTGAAATTGCCGCTGGCAAAATCACCCGTGATATTCTAAATCAGCCAGAGCATAACTTTGCTACTAGCTCATTAGATTTAGCGTTGTCAGGCGATCATAGCTTTTAGGATTGTAGCTTCTAAATAAGACAGCTATATATCTTGATCAGCAATAGAGACCACAGCATAGGCTGTGGTTTTTTGGTTGTGACTCTATTGTATTCGCGATTTTGATAACCATTTATCTTCTAGAATAGACCACTAAGTGAAAAATTTTGGATTTTTATCTTGCCTACTCGCTTATCAGTTGACATTGAATGCAATTTGCGATTAATTAGAGAATGGCCTACTTTTATTTACGATTCATACGGTAGGTCGATATTTCATCATCATTTGCTTCGAGAAATGGTCAAATAAGTAGGTAATGGAAAATAGGATTGTTATTTTATGAGTCAAACCCTACCCAAACTCAGTCATCATCTCGTTGATGATGCTCAATATAACCTGCTACGTTCAGTAGGTTATCTCACTGCCGCTGAGCGCCGTGACATTGTTGATGCCTGTGAGTTCGGTGATATTGCGCATATCAAAGACAAGCGTAAATCAGGGGAACCTTATATCACTCACCCCATCGCAGTGGCTGAGATATTGGCAGGCTTTCGCTTAGATAGAGACACCATCATCGCCGCGATCTTGCATGACACGGTCGAAGATACTGACGTGAGTGACGAACAAATCGAGCAGCGCTACGGCAAGATAGTAGCGAGACTGGTCGATGGCGTGACCAAGCTCAAATCGTCCTCTCACAACAAGCAACAAAATAAAGCGGCCACTTTTCACAAAATCTTGACCGCGACGCTTGCTGACCCACGTGTACTGATTATCAAGCTTGCTGATCGCTTACATAATATGTCTACACTTGATGCGGTACGCCCTGAAAAGCAGCGCACAACCGCACAAGAAACCTTGGACTTTTATGTCCCATTTGCACGATTGATGGGTCTTAATGATATTGCCGACTATATCGAGGTGCTGTGCTACCGTAACCTTGATTCTGGTATGTATAACAAACTGTCTGATAAGCTCTTACAGCATGGACTTGGACGCAATTTTCAAAGAGAAGCCATTCACCGCTATTTAAGTATCGTCCTCAACAACTTAGACCTTAACGGGCTGGTCAAAGTTTTGGACAATCGTGTGGTGATATATCGTCAGTTTTTCCGCAACCGCGGTGAGATCAATACCCTACTGCGTCACTATGCGTTTGAGATTGTCCTCGACAATATCGAAGCCTGTGACAAGCTGGCTTATTATTTGATTAAAAAGTATCAAATCGATGATACGCACATTGCTGATAATATTCGTAGGCCGCTACCGGGTGGTAATCAATCGCTTACGCTTATCTATGAGCGCGATAACGATGTCGTCAAAGTCACTATCTTGACCAAGCAAATGCAAAGCGCAGCAAGGCTTGGTGTTATTGGTGCAGAGCACGCCTCCGACGTCAGCCAGTCAGTTATCCAAGCTTCTTTACGTAATATGAAAGACTTGGTCGATGAAGACAGCTTGAACGAAAACAGTCCCAATTTCTCAGCAGCAGTCTCCACTATCAATGACTTAATGGACTATCTACATTCTAGTAAGATCATTTGTTATAGTCCAAAAGGCCGAGCTTACGAGCTATCACAAGGTGCAACCGCACTTGATTTTGCTTATGCCGTCGGGCCTATGATCGGTAACGTCGCTGTTGGTGCAAACATCGACGGTAAACCTGCAAAACTCGGTACGGTGGTAAAAAACGGACAAGCGGTTGAAATCGAAGTCAACAGCCATTCTGAACCAAAAGCAGAGTGGCTAGGGTTTGTGGTCACCAATAAAGCACGCGAAGAGATTTTACGTTGGTTCAAGGACTTGTCTGCCGCTGACAAACAGCACCACGGTCGTCAAGCGTTAGATCGTGCCCTCAAGACCTATCAAAAAACACTCGATGATTTGACAGACAATGACTGGAAAGATTTGACGGAATGGCGCGGACTAGCCGAAAAGAACGCTCTATTTGAACAAATCAGCTCTGGCACACTACTGCCGCAACTGGTCGTTACTCGTCTGTTTAGCGACGAAGTGAGCAGCCTGCAAGCTCAAGCGCACAACGATGATATGACTCAGCCACAGCAGTTGATTGCCAATGCATCTGGGGTTGAACTTGATTTTGCTAACTGCTGCCATCCGATTTATGGTGACCCGATCGTTGGGCATTTATCACGCCACGGTTTGGTGGTTCATAGACACAAGTGCTTTTCACTTGATGACATTCGTAAAGACAACCCCTATCAGGTTATCCAGCTACGGTGGCGCAATGACACCACTATAACGCAGGGTGATACGGATGATAACGATATACAAAATAGCGGCAAAATCCGTTTTCCTGCTTACCTAAAACTCTCTATCGCGCTTAGTGATGAGCAAATCAGTGAAGTCATTTATCATTTACGTCAATTGAATATGGGTGTTGAAACCGTTGACGTACGTAATAGCGATACCATTGTCCATATCATTGTACGCAGTCGCAACCACTTGGCTCAAGGCATTCGCGAGTTGCGCTCATTGCTCGGCTTCCCTAACATCATGCGCCTATATCAATTATAATAGTCATGTCTATCTATCGATACCATTTATTAGATACTCTTTAGATAGATGTAAAAACCTAACATTGAGACTTTAGCATTTTCTAAAATAATCATACGTAATGCTACTGAGCTTTTAGCAGCGAACCCATAAAATATTCAAAGGACATCATATGACTCGTCAAACCATCCAAACAGACAACGCACCTGCAGCGGTAGGTACTTATTCACAAGCGGTCAAAGTCGGTAACACCGTTTATATCTCAGGTCAGCTTGGTTTTGACCCTGAAACTATGGAATTGAGAGAAGGCTTTAAGGCACAGGCGGAGCAAGTATTTGAGAACATCAAAGCGATCTGTGAAGCGGCTGGCGGTAGTTTAAATGACGTGGTTAAATTCAACGTCTCTTTGACTGACTTAAGTGATTTTGCGGTTTTGAATGACGTATTTGTTGCCAACTTAAGCGAGCCTTACCCTGCCCGCGCTGCTGTACAGGTCGCTGCCCTACCAAAAGGTGGTGTGGTCGAAATCGAGTCTATCCTATATATTGACTAATACTGGATATCAAACAGTACTCAATATTAAACAGTGCTGATATAGACTCTATTTAATTAGCACGCTATAAATCGCTCCATAATAAGCTTAGCATCATGCTAAGCTTATTAGTCTCTGCCTTTTATCCCCCATTAACCTGACGATATTGCGAAGCCATTTATGTTGGTCCAAGTTGCTCTACCCGTACCCCTTTATCGGGTGTTTGACTACAGCCTACCAGCAGATATGCTTGCGTCACCAGACGGTTTGATACCGCAAATCGGTAGCCGCGTTGAAGTATCATTTGGTCGTCAGACCTTGATTGGCATCGTCATTGCCCATGTCTCTGAGGACAAAAGCAGTGTACCGGTTAGCAAAATCAAGGCTATCAATAAGTGTTTGGATACGGAGTCTATTTTAGATCCTAGTATGCTCAAGCTGGCCTATTGGCTTGCACGCTACTATCACTATCCGCTTGGTGACGTCTTAGCCGTCATTTTGCCAAGTCTCGTGCGTCAAGGTAAGCCGCTAGATTTGCTGATTACCCATTGGCGAATTTTGCCGCATATCACTAATGATGATTTCCATGCCAATGCAAAAAAACAAAAACAGCAGTTTGATATGCTCAAGCTACATGGTCAGCATGGGGCAAGTGAAGACGTATTGCTATTGGAAGGTATGCAGCGGGCATTTTTAAAGACGCTAGAAGACAAGGGACTTATCGAGCGCTATATTCAACCAAAAAAGCCCCCCTCTCCTGTCAAGTTAGCCAAGATGCCACTTGATCTCAATGACGAGCAAAAACTTGCCGTCGATGCCATTACTGTGGCCCATAAGTCTGAGACTTATACTGGGTTTTTGTTGAACGGTATTACCGGTAGCGGCAAAACTGAAGTCTACCTACAAGCGATGCAAGCGGTATTAGAAGCAGGGAAGCAAGTACTTATTTTGGTGCCTGAGATTGGACTCACACCGCAGACACGTGCACGGTTTGCCAGTCGCTTTGCCGCTCATATTGTTTTATTACATTCAGGTATGACCAATACGCATCGTCTCCAAGGTTGGCAAGATTGCCGCACAGGTCATGCACAAATCATTATCGGTACGCGATCAGCGGTGCTATATCCATTTGCAGCGCTGGGGCTTATTGTTGTTGATGAAGCACATGATGGCTCGTACAAGCAGCAAGACACTTTACGCTATCATGCTGCTGATGTTGCCCTCTATCGCGGCCTACAAAACAGAATTCCAGTCATACTCGGTACAGCGACGCCCTCTCTTGAGCATCTGAAATTAGTTGATGATGGTAAGCTGACAGAGTATCAATTACTCACTCGTCCTGGTAGTGCCAAGCCTGCAACCATGCAACTGATCGATGCACGCCTACAAAGCACGCATCAGCAAGCCCAAGATGATGGTGCGCGCTATGATACAGGACTGACAGACGCCATGATTGGTGCTATCAAGCAAACGCTAGAAGCGGGCGATCAGGTACTGATATTTTTGAATCGCCGCGGCTATGCTCCTGTGTTGTTATGTGAGGCTTGTGGTTGGCAGGCAGACTGCCCTCGCTGCGATGCGCACCTAACCGTCCATTATAATAGTCAGTCTCAGCACAGTAGCTATGCAGCTAGCTCTTATCTAAAGTGCCACCACTGTGATTGGCAAGCTTATATTCCAACGACATGCCCTGATTGCGGCAGTCAAAACCTAGATGCTAAAGGTATGGGTACGACAAGGCTGAGCGAAAACCTACATGCCATCTTTGCCAATCCTCAAACCAGTAAAGAGCTCTATCCGATTATCCAAATCGACCGTGATACCACAAGGCGCAAAGACAGCTGGGAGAATATCTACGAGCAAATAAACCAAGGTAACCCTGCTATATTGGTAGGGACACAAATGGTCGCCAAAGGTCATCATTTTCCCAATGTCACCCTAGTTTGCTTACCGAATGCTGATCGCGGATTTCTATCAGCAGACTTTCGCTCGCCTGAGCATACCGCACAGCTCATGATACAAGTGGCAGGGCGTGCTGGTCGTGGTGACAAAGCTGGTCGCGTCTTGATTCAGACCTTGCAACCTGACAATGAGCTTTTGTTAAAGCTGGTAAAAGATGGTTATCTATCATTCGCTCGTGAGCTATTGCAAGAGCGCAGAATGATGGGGCTACCTCCTCACAGTCATGCCGCACTGATACGCTGTGAAGGCAAAACTCTGGCAGCTACTACTCAAGCCCTCAAAGATGCCATTGCGCATCTGCCCAGTGCACATAATCTTGTTGTTCTTGGTCCCATTGATGCGCCAATGAGTAAAAAAAACAGTCGCTATCATGCACAGCTATTGCTCTTGGCCAAGGACCGACAGCAGCTGCATCACGTATTGAACCAGTGGTGGCAGCCTGTACTGACGCTACCGAGTGTGAAATACCTTAAATTAACGTTGGATATCGATCCTGTCGGCTGGTAATCCCAAGTATTAGGATGTTGTCGGTCTATCAGGCAGCATCGTGGAGCCTCCCTCTATCTACATTGTTTTTCTGCCTTTTCCACTGTGTTTACGTCGTCGTAACAGATTCCAATACATAGCTATGTTAAATTTATGATAGTTATTAGACGGTCTGCGATAGAAACCCCACACCTGCTTGATCTACAGTTGATACTGTTCATTTAACCTAAATACTAGTTAATTTGAGTGTTGCTATGAGTCAGAATAGTCCTGAAGTGCATAATCACAATGACGATGAAAATCACGACAATAATGACAACCATCAACACCGTCACGACCATGATGCCCGCTTAGAGCAAAAACCAACACCGCGAGATACCAAGGGCTATCAACGCACCTTACTGTTTAGCTTTGTTATCATTACTGGCTATATGTTCATCGAAGCTATTGGTGGCTGGCTCACTGGGAGCTTGGCGCTACTATCTGATGCAGGTCATATGCTGAGTGACGCGATAGCACTTGGCGCGACTCTTATAGCATTCAAAATCGGTGAAAAAGCAGCCACCCATCAAAAAACTTTTGGCTATAAACGTTTTGAGATATTGGTCGCTACCTTTAATGGCGCCACCCTAGTTGTTATTGCCTTGATGATTTTTTACGAGGCAATCAAACGCTTTAACTCACCGCCAGAAATTGCAACCCAAGGCATGCTGATCATAGCTACCATAGGGATGTTGATTAATATTTTAGTTGCATGGCTGATGCATCGCGGTAGCCATGGTGAAGCGTCACATGGGCACAGCCACAAGAGCAATGATGCCAATATTACAGATGCCACAGATACCAAAATTACAGATACCAAGGCAAAACCAGCTGATCATAAAAAACCAGTCAATCTCAATATGCAAAGTGCGTATCTGCATGTATTGAGCGATTTATTAGGTTCTGTCGCTGCCATTATTGCAGCGCTACTAATGATGGGTTTTGGATGGGTGTGGGCAGATGCCGCAGCATCCATAATCGTCGCTCTCCTTATATTAGTTAGTGGTTACCGCGTCGTACGTGACTCTGTACATATATTGATGGAGGGCACTCCTGCCAATATCTCACTAGTCGATGTCGAACAAAAACTACTCGCACATCCTCAAGTACAAAAAGTACATGATCTACACGTCTGGAGCATTACTAGTGGCTTAAATGCTTTATCTTGCCATGTCGTGGTCGATGGAGAAATGAGCATTCACGAGTCGAGCATCTTGATTGCTAGTCTTGAGACAAGCTTGTCGACACTTGGTATTCATCATGCGACCATTCAAGTAGAGAGCTCGTCACATCCACAAAACAGCTCACATAGTGAAGCACTCGTCTGCGATATATCGGGACGATCACCTACTGGTAACAGTCATATTGGTCATAATCACTAACAGCATAACTTATTCACTTTCATTCAGATCTAATTCACTAAGTTAGGTCTGGTCTCTAATCTACTAGTCTCTATGCTACTGGTTTCGTCTGATCCAGCGACAACAAAAGCGTTGCAGGTGTAAAGTCAACCAAGTCCCTGATACTGCCACTGTCACTAGCCAAAGACTGATACCCACTATTAGCAACGTCATCCTAATCCAAATATCTAGACAACCATTACAGATATTGGGTAGATAACCTGACCCCATATTTGACATCATCAGCAACCAAAACCTAACTGAAAGTATTAATCCCATGCAAAAGATGCTGATGGATATTTTGCTAATAGTATGTAATGGATTACGCCGCTTAGGAGACATATCCGAGCCTGCTAGGTACTTACGCATAAACATCAGTCGCGATAATTTGCTTGATTAGGTAGTAATATTTATCGTTTTGTAAGATATTAAAAATAAAAACATATGAAGCAATAAAAATTATATCTCACTTAAATTTCCAACCAGCCTACGCTTCTATTAAGCTGGTGTTTCTATAAAATTTGACTCTATGATTGTAATGGCATGTTAAAAGCGATGAAAAACTCTGTCTTGCAACCATATTTTTGATATAAATTCTGTATACTTAAGACTGAAAACCTTATTCACGATCAATTGATGATACAACACTATGTCTAGACGCTCAGCACCCTTTGTCGCCCCAGACTATATCGATGATCCCACGTCAAAAGACGGCAAAAAACACGCCAAAGTTTTGTTATCGACGCTGCAAGAAGACATTGCCAACTTTCGTCATGAGCAGTTTCCGCCTGATATTTTGCGGCAGATTCGTGACATGCCTATCTATGAAGGTAATTTAGCCGAGGTACAGGCTTATCAGCAGCGCTGGCAAAACCTACTTGAACGCGCCCAGGATTTTTATCCCGCAGCCAATATGCCACCTGATTATCTACCGCTACCAGCCAGCCTTGAGATACCGCAGTTTATTTATCATGTTCAGCGCCTTCATTTAACCAAAACGCGTGCCAAAGAGTCCAAAAGCTTTGGCTCAGTCGGTGCACTTACAGATAAGTGTGGATCCTATACTGATGATGAAGTTGCCCGCATGACAGCGGTGCTAGATAACGACGATGAAGCACGTTTAGTCGCTCATCGTGAATTTATCGATCTGCGTGCTTATGTTTTTTGCCGCGACAGTAAAGGTGAGATGTTAGAGCCTGAACGCGTACGTTTTTATCGTACTGGTCTTATCGTCCATGCTCTGCCTGATTTTAAGATTGTCGATAGTAGGCAAACACCGCGTAAACGTCGCAATGATGCTTATAACAACCCGCTTGCAGACAATGGTGTGTGGAAAATTTACCGTAAAAAATAATAGTGTCGATAGTGTTTCTCGACTTATTGCCAACTACGCCCGTTTTAAATTGCTTATTTTGTCCTAATTTCTGAGGATTCCAGATGTTCGCTGCCGCCGCCGGCTCACCAAACTTAATGTTACAAGCCACTATCTTCCTAGGAGCAGCGCTGCTCTTTGTCCCCCTTGGTAAACGCTTTGGTATAGCAACGGTCTTAGGTTACCTCATCACAGGACTCATATTGGGTCCCAGTGGATTGGATGTAGCGGGTGATGCTGAGAGCTTGTTGCATTTTTCAGAGTTTGGCGTGGTCATGCTGTTGTTCATTATCGGACTCGAGCTGCAACCTTCACGGCTTTGGGCACTACGCCGCTCTATATTTGTCCTTGGTGGTCTACAGGTTGGACTGACTGGTACGTTGTTGATGGGACTGTTGCATCACTTTTTCTCATTACAGCTAGATACTGCCTTTATCGTTGGTTTTGGTTTGGCGCTCTCTTCTACTGCATTTGTACTGCAAATATTGACCGAAAAACAGCAGCTATCAAGCACGCATGGTCGAGAAGCCTTTACTATTCTATTGTTCCAAGATATCGCCGTTATCCCATTATTGGCAGTGATTCCATTTTTATCAGGGGTGCGTGAGCAGAGCTACGATTTACTTTATTTTGGCAAAGTATTTGCGGTGTTTGCGGGTCTTATTTTTGCCAGTCGCTATGTCGTTCGACCTTTCTTTAAATTTGTAGCGTCAAGTGGTGCAACAGAATTACTCACCGCGGTCGCATTATTTATTGTCATGGGTGTGTCTATCTTGATGGGGCAGATTGGTCTATCAATGGCATTAGGTGCATTTTTGACAGGTGTATTGCTGGCTGACTCTGAATATCGTCACGAGTTAGAAGCCAGTATCGAGCCTTTCAAAGGTCTACTATTGGGTCTATTTTTCATGTCGGTCGGTATGTTGACTGACGTCAAACTTATTTTGGCCAAGCCCATATTTATCATTGGCTGTGCGCTTGCCTTGATGTTTATCAAATTTGCCGTAATTGCAGCTATCGCAAAAATATCAGGCAACCGCTGGCCCACCAGTATCAGACTGGGTGTGACTCTCGCCCAAGGCGGTGAATTTGCTTTTGTGCTATTCAGCGTTGCCACGGCCCAAAATGTCTTGCGTCCTGAGCTGGCCAATACCTTAAATCTTGTAGTAACCATCTCGATGGCACTCACTCCATTGGCGTTTTTATTATTAGAAAAAATAGGTGAGCCATTATTTGCTAAAAGTAAACCTAGCCGCGAATACGACACCATCCCTGATCATGAGCATCAGGTGATTATTGCAGGCTTTGGCCGAGTCGGTCAGATCATTGGTCGCGTACTTCGTATGCACAATATTGAGTTTACCGCCATTGAACGCTCTGCAAACCGAGTCGATTTTGTACGAAAATTCGGTAACCAGGTCTATTATGGTGATCCAAAAAACCCTGAGATTTTACGAGCCGCAGGTATTCAAAAAGCGCGTGTGTTTATTTTGGCGATTGATGATCTGGAGCGCTCTATCACCACCGCTCAATATTTACGCAAGAACTACCCTGAGTTGATTATATTGGCAAGAGCGCGCGATCGTCAGCACTACTACCGCTTACGCGAAGTGGGTGTGCGTCACATTTGGCGTGAGACTTATCTGTCATCTCTTGACATGTCACGTGAATCACTGCAGCTGCTCGGCATCTCTCCCGAAAAAGCACGAGAAACTGTAAGAACGTTCCGTGATTATGATGATGACTTGATTGAGCGTCAGCAAGCGATCTATGATGACGAAGCCAGTATGATTGAGTCAGCACAATCGGCGATGGCAGAACTTGAGAGCTTGTTTGATGAAGATATTGGCAAGGCGCGTAAAATGGATCTGACAGATTTTTATGAGGCATTAAAGAGTCAAGCGACACCAGTTGATAAATCAGACGATATCGCAACTGATTCTAAATAGTAAGGATGTTCAATTCCTAGTCAGACATACAGCTTTTGGGGGCTTGTTTCTTGTTCAGTGAACTGGTGCAGCCCCAATTATCGCTGTCTGGGATATGATAAAAGACCAATGTCTGTTCGTTCAGGTAACGTATGGGAAACCTAACGTTTTGAATCGTCGCCGTCACTGCACAGTCGGTATCCAGCACACCAGCAGCCCGATTATCGACACTCATGCGCACTTGTTGATCTTCAGTACTTAGCGGCAAACCTATTGGACATTGCCCTGTCTGCTGATAAATCAGTGCCACGCGGTTTTGAGCAGTTTTGGCAATATCATAAGCATCAAATAGCACCTCGTTCTCTTTTGGTTTGGCAATGATAGGCAAAAACTGTACTTTTATCACCAGCAATGCAAAGGCGAAAAAACCGAACCCCAATGCTAAGCCAAATAAACTAACCCCGCCCTCTTTTTTTAGATGCGCTTTTTGTGCATCGTCGTCTCGCGGATGGTCATTAATCGCATCAGCGATCTCACGCCGTGCCATTCGGTAATAATATGCATCTGTCCAGCGCGCCACCATTGCAGACCAGAACAGCCAGATAACGGCTGCAATGCCAATTCGGGTAACCATTTGATAAGCATCTGGTACATAAGACATCGCTACAAATTCGAATGCGACGAGCACAATAGCCACATTGAGCTGAATGAACGACCACCCTGCCACGCTATAGACAATGGCATCCATATAGCGCTTACGGTATAACAACCAAGGAAAAGTGATAAAGAACGCAGCCCAATGCCATTTTGGTGATAGGTATCCTTGCTGATCGAACTGCTCAAAACGTTTGAGATAATAACGCTGAGTGCGACTACCGATGTACCATTTATCTAGCTGCTTACGTTTAGCAGGTGTCAGTGAATCTTGGTAAAACGGTGGCGGTGAATCCGTCTCAATAAATAGCATAATGATACGCTCTACTTATTCTAAAAAATTATTTATCAACGATAGCTCTATAATAACGCCAAAACCCACGTACAAGATAGAAAAACTGGATAACCAAACAGTGAACGCGCTAAAGTCGCATTGCACATTCACAGTTGTATAGATTTAACTTATAATAAGCAGACACTACCCACCTAATTAAGCCCTAGTAACCCTATGAGTCAACATTCTGATATCAACGACACCATCAATAGTACCGATACTACTGATGAGCACACTCTAAATAGCACCAGCGATTCTATCAATACTGATACAAGTGCTCACCAAGAGGCAGAGCCTACTTCTGACAAACATATCCGTATCGTCAATACATTTATGAAGCGTCGCACGCACATGAATAAAAATGCCGAGCTGGCTCTGACTGCACCAGAATTTTCTAAATATCTGGTCAATAACAGTTTTGGTGATGGCGACCTTACCGGTATTGATGACTTGCGAGCGCTGTTCGCTGATAGCCCAAACGGTACTGACGCACCGCTTACTTTAGAAATTGGTTTTGGCTTGGGTGATTCATTTATTGAAATGGCGGCAGCAGAACCTACTCGCAATTTTGTCGGTATCGAAGTGCATGAGCCTGGTATTGGTAAATGTGCCTACATGGCAGGCACACAAAACTTGAGCAATGTCAAAATCATCAATGGCGATGCTATTCAACTGCTCAAACAACTGCCAGAAAACCATATTGATCGTATTCAGCTTTACTTCCCAGATCCATGGCAAAAGAAACGCCATTACAAACGCCGTTTTGTCAGTCCTGAGCGCATGACTATTCTGACACGCAGTCTAAAGCAAGGCGGTTGGTTCCATACGGCAACTGATTGGGAGCATTATGCCTTTTGGATGGTTGAGGTGCTAGATGGTTTTTCAGGGTTAACCAATAAAGCAGGCGTTGGTAATTTCACCGACCGTCCTGACTTTCGCCCAATGACCAAATTCGAGCGACGTGGTCTCGAGCGCGGTCATGGTGTTTGGGATTTGATCTATATCAAAGACTAATACAAATCGTCTGATCTAGTGATGTCCAAAAAAGCGGCTACGTTATTTAGCCGCTTTTTTATGTCTGTTTATAAGCTTGCCATCATACCTATAAGTATACTTAATAGTTTATTAATCGGCTTTACCGAGTCACACCGCTGACTTTAAAGACCTATAGTATGATAGTACGTGAAAAAAGATAAATTATTATTATGTGAAACATATCACTTAAGACATAGGTTACTACTGAAAAACAGTCTTTGTTGATTCTTAATAGACACGATTGAGCGCTTTTAAAATATTGTCTATTCACGCAAGCATAGATACTATAAGGGCTTGGAGAGTTCTCCCCATAAGCTGTGGATAACCCTGTGTATAAGTCACCACTTGACAAGTTTATAGCCAGATAACTTAAAGGATAAGATAAAATCGTTCACTTTTTGTACAATTTTAAAATTGTTTAAAATCAAAAACTTAAATTAAATATAAAGACATAAAAAATTATTTTGAATATTTTTAAAAAAATTTTAGTTATTTATAATGTTTCACAATTAATAAAAATAAGCGCATTATTTGTTGTGGACAACTCGTTGTTCTATTGACAAGTATGGCTTTTATCAGGTTCAAAATCATTTTACATCAGGAACTGTTTTTATAAACCTGTATCTCTACTCACACGACATATAGTGTCGTATAGCATCGCTCACGCCTCAATATACTGCTTAAATTTTGTTATAATTACTCTATCAAATCAGCAGCACTACAGCGTCCTCTACAATGGCTAATAGCTAAGATACAGCTTAAAAATTACTGTAGCGCTCGTAATTACAAACTTATTTTTACTTCTCTCGTTATTTAATTTTACTGTATAGTAGAGCGATATCTTCGATATTACTACTCATACCATGCGTGTGACAACCTATTTATTTTGCTAGATACCAAAACACTGATGACTGTGTATGCCCATCATTAGTGACATAGAATGCACACTGATTATAGTGCTCAGCTCTATAAGTGTTTTATCTATAGCGTCAAATCAATTATCGAAAACAAGGAATCCAATATGGACGACAATAAAGCCAAAGCCCTCAAAGCGGCATTAGGTCAAATTGAAAAGCAATTTGGTAAAAACACCATCATGCATCTGGGTGATGAATCAGCCATTCTTGATGCTGATGTGGTATCGACAGGTTCTCTTGGTTTAGATATCGCGCTTGGTATAGGTGGATTACCAAAAGGTCGTATCGTTGAAATTTATGGTCCTGAAAGCTCAGGTAAGACCACGATGACCCTACAGGCTATTGCAGAGTGTCAAAAACAAGGTGGCACTTGTGCTTTTATCGATGCTGAGCATGCGCTTGACCCTGTCTATGCACGTAAGCTTGGGGTAAATACTGATGACCTACTATTATCGCAACCTGATAATGGTGAGCAAGCGCTTGAAATCACTGATATGCTGGTACGTTCAGGGGCGATCGATATGATCGTTATTGACTCAGTAGCTGCTTTGACTCCGCGCGCAGAGATTGAAGGCGAGATGGGCGACTCACATATGGGTCTACAAGCGCGTCTGATGAGCCAAGCACTGCGCAAAATTACGGGTAATGCTAAACGCTCTAATTGCATGGTAGTATTTATTAACCAGATTCGTATGAAAATTGGTGTTATGTTTGGTAGTCCAGAAACCACGACTGGTGGTAATGCCCTTAAGTTCTACGCTTCTGTCCGTATGGACATTCGCCGTATTGGTGCGGTCAAAAACGGTGACGAAATTATCGGTAACCAAACCCGTGTCAAAGTTATCAAAAACAAAATGGCACCGCCGTTCCGCCAAGCAGAATTTGAGATTACTTATGGCGAAGGTACTAATCATTTGGCTGAAGTCATTGATTTGGGTGTCGAGATTGGTGCTGTTGGCAAAGCAGGCTCATGGTATAGCTACGGCGATGAAAAAATCGGTCAAGGTAAAGCCAATTCTGTACTGTTCTTGAAAGAAAACCCTGCTATCGCCGAAGAAATCGAAGATAAGATTCGTGATGAAAAACTCGGTAAGAAAAAAGGCAGTGAAGCAAAGGATGCAGAGCCAGCTCCTGAACCGGTACAATAATACTCTAACCATTATCAGTAGCCGCTATAAATAGTTATGATTGATTATGAAAATTAAAACATTGGCTGATATTCTAGCTGAGTCGGACTCCGACTCAGTTGGCTCTACCGAGAGCAAGCGAAAAAAACCAATTAAGTATACTGCCAAAAACTTACCTAAAAAGCCAAGCAAATCTAGCAAGCGCTCTACCTATTCCAAGCGCTCTACCTATTCCAAGATAGACAGCTCATCTCTCGATGACTCTACCATCGACAGCACTTTTTTCGAAGCGCCCTCCTCTAGTACAACCAAAGTCTCTAAATCTAAAAAACGTAAAAAGCGTTTCCATCCAGCAGCTAATTTTACTGCTGAGCCAAGTGATGCCTCCACTTATCAACCGCCTGAAGCGCAAACGATTAAGGAGATGCTAGCAGAAGTTAAACATAGCGTTCATAGTGATGAAACCTGCAACCATTCTGCTATGGATAGTAATGTTGAGCTATCCTCAAACGTTTTAGAGGATAAGAACGAACTATACCCTTCCCACAACAGCGAAACGGACAGTCAAAACGATAATATACCAGCTGCGCTTAAGGCCTATTTACGTACACCTGAACAAAAACAAGCCGAAATCGATGCGATCAAAGCCGAAAGCCGATTGCGTTGGCTAGCATTTTATTATTTGTCGCGCCGTGAATATGGCAAAGCTGAACTCAAGCAAAAACTAATCGATAAGGAGCAAGATCCAGAAAAGGTCGATGTACTCATCGATGAGTTTGAAGAAAAAGGCTATCAGAGTGATTATCGCACCACCCTTATGCTCATACGTGAAAATATCCGCAAAGGTCGAGGGCGCGGACGCATCAAGCAAGAATTCTACCGCAAGAAAATCGCTATGCCAGGTAATATCGATGAGCTGATCGATATGGCAAATGCAGAATCGGATGAGTTTAGCGAGTTTGTAGAGGACAGTGAAGACAA
Organism: Psychrobacter sp. T6-6; assembly: GCF_052258185.1. Taxonomy (NCBI): domain Bacteria; kingdom Pseudomonadati; phylum Pseudomonadota; class Gammaproteobacteria; order Moraxellales; family Moraxellaceae; genus Psychrobacter; species Psychrobacter sp. T6-6. Next base: position 215,285 of record NZ_JBQQEX010000003.1, on the reverse strand, counting down.
TATAGTCGATGGCGTAGATTGGCTCAAACTGGCTGTCATCGCACGTACCAAAAAATACGGTAACAACGTCCCTACTGAGCAAAAGGAAAAAGCAAAACAACTGCGATTTTTGCAATATAGAGGGTTCAATACCGATGTCTGTTTCGCAGCGCTCAACTACACAACGGATACTTTGGCTAACCGCTTTTGATTCGTTCTTTATAATATATCGTCAATTATCATATTAATGATATGCTTTAAACGAGACAAAAAAAGAGCACATCGTGAGATGTGCCCCATAGTCATGATTTAAGAGTGCCACCGCTTTAGAAATTCATAGCGTAGACAACTTTAACTCAAATTGATTATTTTAACGTACCAAGACGGTTAGACAGTTGACCAATGATTTGATCGATTTCTTCATTTGCTTCCGCTTCATTGTCCAGGTTGCCATTAGGGGTTAGCTGGTTCATGACTTCAGGTAATAATTCGGCAAGTCCTTGACGTACTTCTGTTTCATTGGCACCTGTATGAGCGGCCACTTTCTGGATTTCGCTTTCGTCAAACAAGCGATTGATTTCATTTGGGTCTAGATTGTCATTGGCCTCGTTCGTACTCATCCAAGAGCGTGCTTGAGCGCCGTGTCCCATACCAGTGATTTTTGATAGTGCACCGCCGATGCCGCCATTACGCTTGATCCAGCTTAGTACCATCGGCATAAGAACAGCGATAAGCATTCCTTTACCACCAAAACCGCTGCTACTACGTTGACCACCTAATACACTACCCAAGATGTCGCCTAACCCACCAGCGCCTGAGCTCACACTACCACGTTGATTGCCACCTGCCAAACCACCTATAATGTCATCTAAACCAAAACCATTATCTGGCTTGCGGTCATATTGCTGCGGATTATAACCACCAGCCTGGCTACTACCGCCAAGCACACTGCCTAATATATCACCTAAGCCACCTGTACGACGTGGTTCGACACGCTGGTTTACCGGATTACGCTGAGCGTCATCTGGGTTCATCGCGCTACGGGCAACTTGACTCACTAAATTCCCTAATAAACTCATTTTCTATTCCTCTTTATCATATTAATTATAATAAAAAACCACCACCTAAGCCGACAGATACGTGCTTTTCACATGTATAAAATCTGCGACATCGAATGGTTGGTTTATATGCTTTATGCTTGTTTATTAATATAGCAAATCTCTTGGAACAGCAAGATAGGTGTTTTGTTATGACATGTAGGTGTTCGTAAGTTCATGGATATGAGGGTCAAGTTGACATAAAAATTTGATAAAGCCCTATGAAGTTTACTCCATAACGGTATTGGCTAGAACATTGAGCGCCCTCCAGTCCTCACTATTTACTTGGTCACGTAAGACTGTTATCGATAAAGGCTTTTGATAAGGCTCTGTTATTTTAAAATTAATAATAATTACCCATGGGTAACGATGTACAGTGAGTAATTGAGCATGCCACAACTCATCACCTCGACCCGTGCGAACCAACAGCTGCCACTGTTTATCAAGACGTTGCCTTAGCGGCGGCTGGCTGATGCGTAACGGTGTCGGACGGAACATAATGAGATAACTAGCAACGGCTACTGAGACTACCAAAATAAGTACATACTGCCACAATACCAAAGATGCCAGCCATGCCAATACCATCATTAAGACGATTAGGCTGGCATAAAGTAACCACCGTAAACGGCTGGCAGTTTGAATAGCGGTATCAATGCGTAGTGAGGTTACCAGCGTCATATGAGTATGCTATGTAAAACGTCAAATATTGGAGTCATCAGTTGCGCTACTTCTACACCAAATCTTTGGTATGGCGCCAAGTTTTTATTTTATTCACTAACGCCCAGATATCATCCTCTTCTGGTCGATTCTGATTGGTAAAATAATCGAGCAAGTCAGGATCTTCATGCGTGAGCATCTGAGCGAAGGTCTCTTGCTCAGTAGCGTCTGCTGTTAGGTACAGCTCTTTAACATAAGGATCAATATAAAAATCTAATTCTTTTAAACCGCGGCGAGCCTGGTAGATAATACGGCGCTGCTCATTGGTTGGTTCTGGTTGGATAATATTGGTCATACAGATACTCTCATTTTTTAAGTGGTTTTTAATAATCGGTTCAATAGTCAGTAAGAGATAGATTTTAGATATAGCATATAAATATTTCTCACAGTAGCACACCTTATCCATCGTCTCGGCTTATCAAGTGACGCTAGTGAGGATATTCTGATAGTTGACTCCACAATGCCACTGCTTGCTGCATCATTCCTACATTATGCGTACGGATGATACTTGCTCCCTGTTGTAACGCAAATATCCCAGCAGCCGTACCGATTGCATCTCGCTCTATGGCTTGTGTACTTTGCATTGCTTGAGCGCTACTGTTAGTCAACACTTCTGCTAAGAAGCGTTTACGTGAAATGCCAAACATCATGGGTAACTGTAACGCCTGTAGTTTGCTTAATTGACTCAATAATGCACAGTGGTGCTCGTAATTTTTAGCAAAACCAAAGCCTGGGTCTATAATAATTTTATCTTTGTTGACACCAGAGCTTATCACTTCGTGAATGCGAGCAGTCAATTCTGTACTCACCTCACCTATCACATCGTCATACTGTGCCAGATTATTCATCGTGGTTGGCTCACCGCGCATATGCATTAGCATAACAGGTATATCAAGAGTCGCTGCCAACTCTGCTGCACCAGTACGTTTTAGTGCTCTGACGTCATTCCAAATATCAGCACCAGCATCAAAGGCTGCCTGCATGACCTTTGGATTACTGGTATCTATAGATAGCCAGATACTATCACCGCAGTGCTGCCGAATTGCGTGAACCACTGGCACGACTCGCTGTAGCTCCTCAGTAGTCGCGACAGTGTCTGCATGGGGACGAGTAGACTCACCGCCGATATCAATAATAGTCGCGCCCTCTTCTATCATCTGCTGACAATGCGCAACAGCCTTATCTACACCGTTAAATTGCCCACCATCTGAAAATGAGTCTGGTGTGACGTTGAGGATACCCATGATATGAGGCTGCGACAAATTCAGTGTTTTGTCGCGACTGGTGATTTTATAGCTGGGCAAAGGCTGGAATAATGACATGACCGATCTCTAATTAATAATCTTTTTTAGCTGCTTTCGTCTATGCTTATGATACCAGTAAATCTTATGCTGTCCTAAAACCTGTATAAAATGATGACAATAAAAAAGCCCTTTATCATAAAGGGCTTTTTTGTCAAATACAGAGTAGCTTACATTTACATCGCTGGTAGTGGTGGCGGCGTAGTCCCAGTAGTTTTGATATCGTTCTTCGACAAGTTCACTTCGTTATGCTGATACACTCTAGGTGGACGTGGATCTTCACCTGCTAAAATGTCCTGCAGTTGATCACGATCAATAGTTTCCCAGTTCATCAATGCATCAACCATCGCATGCATTTTATCTTGGTTACCTTCAATCAATTCACGAGCAATGTCATATTGCTCTTCTAGCATACGGCGTACTTCGTCATCAACCTTTTGCTGCGTGGCTTCTGAGATCGTACGGCCACCGCCACCAAAGTATCCTTGTGAATTGTCATCATCTTCATAAACCATGATACCAAGTGCGTCAGACATACCGTACTTCGTTACCATTGCACGCGCCATTTTGGTTGCACGTTCAAAGTCATTTGAAGCGCCCGTTGACATCTGGTTGATAAAGACTTCCTCGGCGATACGACCACCAAATAAAATAGCAATGTCACTTAGCATTTTTGATTTATACATGCTGGTTTGGTCATGTTCAGGCAGCTGCCAAGTCACACCAAGGGCAAAACCACGCGGCATAATAGTAACTTTATGCACAGGATCTGTACCTGGCAATAGCTCCGCAACCAAAGCATGACCCGCTTCATGATAAGCCGTGGCACGGCGCTCTTCTTCGCGTATCACCATAGATTTGCGTTCAGGGCCCATGTATAGCTTATCTTTTGCATCTTCAAAGTCATTCATGTCGACGCTGGTCTTGTTACGACGTGCGGCAAACAAGGCCGCCTCGTTTACAAGGTTGGCAAGCTGTGCACCACTGAATCCCGGTGTACCACGAGCAAGAGAACTGGCGTCTACACTGATAGTGTTCGGTAGTTTCTTCAAATGTACTTTTAGGATTTGCTCACGACCTTTGATGTCTGGCAAGCCTACTTGTACCTGACGGTCAAAACGACCTGGACGCAATAACGCTTTATCAAGTACGTCAGCACGGTTAGTTGCAGCAATAACGATAACGCCTTCATTACCTTCAAAACCATCCATCTCAACCAATAGCTGGTTCAATGTCTGCTCACGCTCGTCGTTACCACCGCCCATGCCAGAGCCACGATGACGACCAACTGCATCAATCTCATCGATAAAGATGATACAAGGTGCGCTTTTCTTTGCTTGTTCGAACATGTCACGTACACGTGATGCACCAACACCTACGAACATCTCTACAAAGTCAGACCCTGAGATTGAAAAGAACGGTACTTTAGCTTCACCAGCAATGGCGCGAGCTAGCAATGTCTTACCAGTACCCGGCGGACCTACCATCAAGATACCACGGGGAATCGTCGCACCAAGTTTAGTAAATTTATCTGGATCGCGTAAGAAATCGACCACTTCAACGACTTCTTCTTTGGCCTCTTCACAACCAGCCACGTCTTCGAAGTTCACGTTGATTTGATCTTCAGTCAGCATTTTCGCTTTTGACTTACCAAAGCTCATCGGACCGCCGCCTTTACCACCAGCGCCGCCTTGCATATTACGCATAAAGAATAAGAACAGACCAATAATCAGTAAAATTGGGAAACTGGCTATCAGTAGCTGCATCAGTACGCTTTGGCGCTTTGGTGCCGTTCCTTGAACTTCGACTTGGTTCTCACGTAGCATTGGCATTAGCTGGTCATCTGACACAGCTGGTCTAATGGTCTCAAAAGATGAACCATTTTTCTTTTCGCCGGTGATCTGTTCGCCATCGATCTCAACACTGGCTACTTGGTTTTCTGACACAGCGGTCACAAACTCAGAGTAGTTAAGGTTATCCGGCTCAGAAGACTGATCAAAGCCGCTAAACACCAGTACCAAAACGCCGATTACCACCAGCCACAATAAGGTATTTTTTACCATGTCGCTCACTAGTTATTCCCATCCCTTACTTATTGGTGTGTTTACTAAACACGTGACGTCTATAAACGTGTTACTCATTTTTGATAAATATTTCAATACTAAAAACACTTGCTCAAAATAGCGTGATCCAAAAATAGCAGAAAGGCTTTTTTGGCAAGCAATCAGTATAGAAAAACATAGATATATCGTTAATGAGCTTATAAAACGCTTGTCATCAGACGACTTTGCCTAAAACGTATGCTAAAAACAAAGGTAATATACCATGATATATGGTGCTAACCCGCATAATTCAAGCAGGTTTTGCGATTATTCGTTGAACGATTGTCACAGTTTTAATATTGCGATAGCACTACTTTATGGTGCCTTATTATCTTGCTTACAAGATCTGCAACTTATTGATGTTAAAACTATTTAATCGCTATCCAAAACATCTCTTTTGATCGCGGTCGCGAAGCCCCTGGCTTTATACTACGAATCTTACTAAAATCCTGCTGCATCTGCTTGCGTAATTCTTGGGTACCTTGACCCTGAAACACTTTCATAATAAGTGCGCCACCTTCTGGTAAGGTTGATAAAGCAAAGTCAACTGCCAGCTCGCACAGATACATCATACGTGGCTGATCAATAGCACTGTTCCCAGCCGTATTGGGTGCCATATCAGACAGCACCACATCGACTTGCCTGTCACCTACTTCTGCCATAATGGCATCAAATACTTCAGCTTCACGGAAATCACCCTGAATAAAGGTGACATCAGGTAAAGTATCCATCGGTAAAATGTCAGACGCAATCAAAATGCCATTGTCTCCGACCAGTTGACCAGCTACTTGAGACCAACTACCAGGAGCACTTCCCAAATCTACGACCGTCATGCCTTTTTTAATCAAACTCGTTTTTTCATTAATCTCTAACAACTTATAAGCTGCACGGGCACGGTAGCCATCTTTTTGCGCTTTCTGTACATAATGATCGTCGATATGTTCTTTCATCCAAGCACTGCTGCTCTTTGACAGTTTTTTGTTTTCGATACGCGTGGCCAAAATACCTGCTCCTATGACTTGGCAAACTTAAATATACTCTTTTCAATTACGCTATGACTAGCAATCTAAACTCAATAAGACGTTGATTATTTTAAATGTATCATCGATTAAGCCATTTATTCATGATTGGTCACAAACTGACTAAATTCTATTGGTTAAAACACTGTTTTATAGGGCAGTAGCGTTTATAATATAACAAAACATTCAGTTTAACATTTCCGTCACGTAAAATCGTGCAAAATCCTGCGGATCTCATGCAAGACGGTCTCAGATTATCTATAATGATCAATAACTGTTTCTGACTGTACCCTTTTTATTTTTACCAACACCTAGGAATTCTATGCAACTCGATAACGCTACTATCAAACGCTTAAAAGGCATCGGTCACGAGCTAAAGCCTATCGTTATGATTGGCAACAAAGGTATCACACCGACCATTACTGAAGAGATTGATCGCGCTTTATCAGATCATGAACTTATCAAAGTAAAACTGCCTGCTGGTACCAAAGAAGAACGTGACGTCGTTGGTGCTCAGCTCGCCAAAGCGGCCAATGCGTCTTTGGTTCACTCTATTGGCCGTATGGCACTGCTGCTACGTCAAAACCCAAACGCAAACCCAAAACTGTCTAACCTAGCACGTCATGCGCAATAAGATGATGAGCTGATAACTAGGGTGTGTTCTCATTTTGAAAATATCAAAATACGCTCTAAATAATGACAGCAAATATAAAAGCCGCGATGCATCTTGCTCGCGGCTTTTATATTGCCTGGTAGCTGAAGACTTAATTGGCACCTGATACTAATGCTTAGTAGCCGTCATTTTCATTACTCTTTTATAATTACTATCGAGTTTTATAGACAATGAATCAATCTTTTACTCTCTGTATAGCGACAGAGTCATTAGAGCAAGATGCACAGCTGCTAGGCGTAACTACTGATGATCTGCAGCGTATCGATATCAAAGTAATCGCTGATATTATCAAGCAGCCCGCATTACAATTACGGTTAACCTATCAAATCACCTTACCCAGTCACGTATTAGCAAGTCACGTATTAGCGAGTCAATTGGCGTGGCCAGTTTGGCAGCAATCCCGAGTAAAATTTACTGATTATCTATGGGAAGAGACCTGCCTTGAGTGTTTTATCACTGGCCGCACCATCAGTGGTAAAGAGTCAACGATACGTCAGCAAACAGCGCCTTATATTGAAGTCAATGCCAGTCCTGATGGTCGCTATGCACTCTATAAGTTTAAAGGCTATCGTAACCCTGCTACCTTACCACCAACACCGCTATACGATACTGACGGACTCACACGCGTAGCTATCAACTGGTCTGATAGTGTCAGTCAGCCAGAAACATCTATAAAGAGCGAGCTATCACTAGTAAATTCGTCTTATCAATATGAACGTCGCTTTTCTATTCCTATAACTGAATTACCTAACCATAAATACAGCGTTGCCAATATAACCGTTGAGCAGATACATCCTTGTGTTATTTTGCAGTTTGGTGAGCGCAGTTTATATTTTGCCTCTCAGCACGCCTCTCCACCTGATTTTCATAACCATGACTATTGGTCAACATTTGAGCTTTAACGTGATGCTATGGGTTGTACTCACTCAAATACCCTTATTCTTAATATCTTTGTTTAAAGCACAAAAAAACTCAGCAATGTCATAAAGAGCATTACTGAGTTTGGAGAAAACTTTAGATCTGTTTAACCGATATTTATTTATCAGCCATCGCAAGGTAGATACCACGGTTAGATGCGTCATCGACATACTGCGAATCACGCCATGTCGTGTAGCTATAATTACCGCTGTATGGGCTGATGCTGTTTTGACGGAAATCAGATACCCAGTCGTTACCATCAAAAATCTGAATATGACCATGCGGACGACTTGACGTACGGTTGTAGACAACCACATCGCCAACTTGAGGTGCCATATCATTACTGATTTTGGTAAATCCTGCTTGGGCTAGCGTGCCACGAGAGGCATACTGATATGCTGAAGGATTCGGCGTAAACTCATAGCCTGCTGACTGTAATGCTTTACGTACATAGCGAGCACAATAGCCAGAGCTTCTAGATAGGGCTACTCGTGAAGCATTTGCCGCTGCGATAGCAGGAGCAGAGTTGCGATCAGGAACGCGACTCGCTTGCTGCTGACGCTGCTCGTAAGACAAACGACTCGTCAATGAGGCAAGCTGATATTCTTTCTGTTTAGCATGAGCACTTAGGTTGTCAATGGCTTGACTGATCTCATCGTTGCTATATACATGAGCACCGCTATTAGTGCTATAGATGTTGCGACTAGAACCGTAGTTCGCAGAAGTAGAGATATTTGTGATGGTATGACTCAAGGTATTATTTGGTTGAAAGGTTGTTTCGGCAGCACCACTCGTCTGTGCTATGCCCATTCCCAATACTGACAAAATTAATAAAGCTTGTTTCATAAATTTACTACCTATTGTTAATACAAGTCTGCTCGTCATCCGTGACAAAGCATCGATTAATTTAGAGGATATAATTATCAGATAAACGTGATAAAATCCTGATCACAACAGCTCGTTCTTTTATAGTGACTAATACCAGTACCTTGCTTAGTCAACTGTCTCATAAACCCTATGCTATATACTGCTTCTAGCATGTCTGTTCTGAATATCGAATTTGTCACCTAATAGATGAGTCATTACGATGTCAAAAAAACAGCCTAATCGGCTTGCCCAGCTTATAGATCATCAAGCTTTCGCTGGTAGCGCACTACCTCAAACTCTTGCTGATAACATGCGGCTGTATATAGAGGCGACCAATGAGGTAAAAGAGCTGCTGGTAGACTGTCTACCTGAGGAAATCCTCAATACCTGTTGGGTCGTAGGCTTAACCTCTGAGCAATTAATACTCAGTGTAGGCTCAATGACAGCGGCCAATCATATTCGCTATTTACAAAACGCTTATTTGCAAGTGTTAACAGAGCAGTCAATTACATTTAAACAACTCAAGCAAATCCGCGTTGTAGTAGCTAAAATATCTACTGATAATAGTTCATCTAAACAATCATCAGTGTTATCAGCAACCTTATCAAAACCTTGTAAAGCCAATGAAAATCAGGCTCTTAGCCAAAACACAAGAAGGACTATATCACAGGCTGCGGAGCATGTCACCACTGATAAAAACCTCAAAAAAGCGCTTTTGCGTTTGATAAATGAGTAAAAATATAAATATTGCAATGTAAAGTTATGTAAACAAAAATGCATAATGGCATGGATAACGCTGGGTTTTTGTAATCTATTACACAAAAAAAATCATCTGCCAGTTCCACTTATATCTAAAATGGAACCAACAGATGATTCTTTATTTGCCTACAGCTTTTGTATACAGTGCCTTAGACAGAAAACTAAAAAATTACCTAGACTATATATTCAAAATATGACATATTATATTAATGTAATCATAACGTCACTATGTAATATTACGTAAATGTTTCGATACTTCGTGTATATTCCTGTATTTATCCTTCAACCGCTAAACCATTCAGCGGTAAATACTCTATTGGGCATGTTACATTGTCATCAAAAGTTACAATTTCAAAGTTATCTTCATCAGATAATATCTCACGTACTAGCAAATTGTTTAATGCATGACCAGACTTATAGGCACTAAAACGTCCTATAATCGGATAACCAATCAAATATAAGTCCCCTAATGCATCTAAAATCTTGTGACGAACAAACTCGTCGTTAAAACGTAGACCCTCTTCGTTAAGAATATTCATGTCATCAATGACGATAGCATTGTCCATACTGCCACCTAGAGCCAGATTGTTTTGGCGCATGGCTTCTATATCACGCAAAAATCCAAAAGTACGGGCTTCACTCAATTGCTCAATGAAGTTCTGTGTAGAAAACTGTAGCTGTGCGTGTTGAAAGTTTTTATCGATAGCAGGATGATCAAAGTCAATCTCAAAATTCAATTCAAACCCGTCATAAGGGCGCAGCTCTGCCCACTTATCATCTACTTTTACGCGGACTGGACGGATGATTTTGATAAACTTCTTTGAAGCTTCTTGCTCACAAAACCCTGCATCAAGTAATAAAGCAACAAAAGGCGCTGCACTGCCATCCATGATAGGTATCTCAGAGGCAGAAACACGAACGAGTAAATTATCTACCCCAAGTCCAGCAATCGCGCTAAGCAAGTGCTCGACGGTACCTACTCGCGTCCCACCGAATACTAGATTCGAGGACATCATAGTATCGTGTACCAAAAATGCATTTGCTGGGATAGGCTCGCTACCTACAATATCGGAGCGCTCGAAAACAATACCAGTATCAACCGGCTGTGGATGGAACTCTAAGTCAACAGGCTGACCACTATGTAGACCAGTACCTGTAACGGCTATCGCTGTTTTTATGGTTCTTTGGTTCATGGCTGTTTTCTCACATATTTTGTTACAATTGACATAGTGTACCATTACCTACGCCTAATTCGCTACAAATAAAAAGCGTTAATTTCCTTATCTCCTTGATTGATAACACTTATCGTCCCTATTACTATCCTTGTTGTGGCTCTATTCCTATAACTTTTATGTGCAATTTAAGGATTTAGACAGTAGTTTTTGGACATACTTTTATAGTTTGAAACATTTCATCGTAGTACAACCTTTATTATCGTTCCCTTATATACGAGTCCTGATCTATAGACATAAAAAAGCCAGCATTTAGATGCTGGCTTCTTTGTATGGGGTTAGGGCTATTTGTTTTGTTGGCGCTTCAGATAGTCTTGGATACTATTGGTCTTTGTCTTTGTTTGCTCTTGAGGCGTACTTGGACGCGGAGCAGTGTCCTGATGCATCTGAGCTTGCGAATGCTTCTGGCTGTTCAATGCACTGGTATGCACATTAGGATCGACAGGCTGTGTGCTATTTACAGAAGGTACCGGCTGCTCAACCACTTCTGGCTCTTGACCTGCATTTTCATCCAGAGTCAAACCTGTTGCAATGACTGTGACATGCAAGTCATCACCCATTTTTTCATCAATCACAGAACCATAGAAAATATGAGCGTCATCAATGTCAGTAATTTCTTCAACGATGATACTAATTTTGCTCATCTCATCCAATGATAACGATTCAGAAGAAATGACGTTAACCAGTAGGCCTTTGGCATTTTCTAGACGTAAATCGTCAAGTAATGGTGATCTAATGGCTTTTTCAGTGGCTTGACGGGCACGATCATCACCGCTAGCGCGGCCGATACCCATCATTGCATGACCTTTAGCAGTCATTGCTGTGCGAATGTCGTTAAAGTCAATATTAATCATACCTTCGCTAGCAATCGTCTCTGCAATACCTTGCACAGCATGCAACAACACATCATCTGCTTTTTTGAAGGCATCTTGCATAGAGATGTTACCGTACACACTCATCAACTTATCATTTGGAATGGTGATAATTGAATCAACGAAATTAGTGAGCTGCTCGATACCTGCTTTAGCAGCTTTGATGCGCTTACCGCCTTCAAACTTAAATGGTGTGGTTACGACAGCCACTGTCAACACTTCCATTTCTTTTGCAATACGTGCAACAACGGGCGCTGCACCTGTACCTGTACCGCCGCCCATACCAGCGGTGATGAACACCATATCTGAATGTTCGAGCAATGCGCGGATAGATTCTTCTTCACTTTCGGCAGCTTCACGACCCACTTCTGGATTTGCCCCTGCACCTAGACCACGGTTTGTTTTGGCACCAAGCTGTAGCTTGTGCGGTGCAGTTAGACGATCTAGCGCTTGCTTATCTGTATTAGCACAGACGAACGTTACACCTCTAATTCCTTGTTGTACCATATGTTCAACTGCATTACCGCCGCCGCCGCCAACACCGAATACAGTGAAGCTCGCTTGGCCGTTGTTTTGAAGCTGATTATCATCTGGCATGGTGTATTTTGACATAAAAAAGATTCTCCAGTTGCAGATAGCGTATAGGTCGATACGTATTGACGCACTCATATGGCGCGCTATCGACATACTATATATAAATGTATTTAAATAAAACAGGGCTATAGATCAAATAGTTCAGCATAGACAATAATATGTCATTACCTAAAGGTATTACTTTTCTTGCTTAGCGTATTGTTATCAATATTATTTCAATTTTTCTCAAATTACTCATTAGTGTCTTGTGGGCTGCTTAGACATTAAATAACTCATAAAAACAGGACTGCAAAGCACACTACTATAGTATTTTTTTCAACACGTTAGCGAAGCGTTGCCCTGCGCTTTGAAAGACACCTGTGACTCGATTTTTTTGGATCGTATCAGGCTCGCTTTTTTCACTGCGGCGAAACTGCTCGCTTTGACTATATAGTAGTGTACCAAAAGCCGTTTGATAAGCACGGTCGTTCACCTGACTATTAAGCTGCTTGAATGATTCATCATTATCAAAATGGTTATAGGCACTGATAGCAGGATGAGTATTGGTCAATACGACTGGCATTTTTAGCAGTCTTTTGGCAAAAGGTATCATGCCTTTGATTGTACTACCGCCACCCGTTAGTACGATGCCCTTATCTATATAGCCTATCAAACCCGCTTCATGTAACTGACGGGCCACTTCTGTAAATATCTGCACATAACGTGCTTCGATAATGCGTGCTAGATTATAGATACCGATATTGATTTCATCACTAGACCCTTGCGGCTTAAACAAGAAGAAAGCGCTGGGGTCAACGCTGGTAGCGTCAGCAGTTCCGTGAGATTTTTTCAACCGCTCAGCTTCGATCATCGATATGCCAAAATCAGCTGAGATATCCATCGTTACTTCGTGACTGCCAGTAGCAATACAATGGGTAAAGATTAATTTATTTTCTTTATAAACGCAGATACTGGTCGTGCTGGCACCAATATCCACCAAGCACACGCCTTGCTGACGCTCTTCACTCATCAAACTATATTCGGCACTGGTCACCGCGTCGAACACAATATGATCGATACCGACGTCGCAACTTTGCAATAATTTTTGGATATTTTGGCGGCTAGCGACTGGCATCATCATCATGTGATACATCACAGTAATGTTGTGTGCCATCATCTCAATGACGTCATCGACCATAAAATCTTGATCGTCGACGTAGATACCTTGCTGGCAACAATGCATAAGGTAGTAATCAGATGGTAGATCGCGTGATTTGGCATTAGACAATGCCTGTACCATATCATTGGCTCGCACGACTTCATCTTCTACCCTAACTTCCCCTGCGCTGTTTTTACTAGACAGTTCGGGAGTCGCTAGGGTTAACCACACACTATGCACGCGGCAGTTAGCAGTATCTTCAGCTTCTTGGATAGCTTGCTTGATAGCACCTTGTAGACGTTCACGATGCTTTATTTGCCCTTGATAAAAATCGCTGTTCTTAACTTTCCCCACGCCCAAAATACGAATGTCTTTTGCAGAGACAACATTGCCAATAACGACATATACTGCCGTGGCACTTAAATGGACAACAACCAGATTTTCATTATTTTTCATGGTACCAGACAAATTATCGCTAGACAGGAGCACATACAATGTCCTCCTGTTGAATCGTTAAAAAAAGCGTTATTAACACGCTATGATGTTGTACATATATTATTCGTTTAAGCCAAATAGTTTCAAATCAGGTCATGACCACTCATTGACTATGCTGCTTTGCTTAGTGCTACTGTGGCTGTTCTAATTCCTCAACAGGTGATGCTGACATATCCCAAGCTATGGTAAAGCCGTTTTTATAACGTAAATCTACAGACTGTATCTCATCACGGCGTCCGCTTAACTGATTGCCAAGTAGCTGGCTTAGATTCAGTAACTTCTGCGCCGTGTTTTCATTATCAACAATAACGCGTAAGCCATTATCAAAACGAATCAACCACGTCATTCTTGGTGATAAGATAATATCGGCAACTTGCATATCAAGTGGTGTATACCAATCGTTGACCTGCTGCATTTGTTGCATAATAACTGGTGCTTGAGTCATCTCACCTTGTAAGGTAGCAAAACGTTCCTGAGTCAAATCGTTACTATCAGCGGGAACAAAAACAGCGCCCTTTGCATCGACCAGACGTTCTGTACCAAAGTTGGCGACCGCTTGCTTCGGTAAAGCGGTAACAACAATACCGCGTTGCCAGTCACGAGAGATACTCACTTGATCAACCCAGGCCAAACCCGTCGTGATATCTCGCAACGCTTGTAGATCGGAAGTAAAAAAACTACTGACCTTTTGCTGATCCATCACCGTTTGCAACGAGTTATATTGGGCGCTAGACAATCCTTGGTTACTGACATGAATCTCAGCTGGCGGTGCATCACGCAGTGCTTTGCCACCCATTATCAATATCAGTACTAGCAATCCTATTACCAATATCATAAAAAGATATTTGACCGAATTCGGTATCTGGATTTTAGATACTGGGCGACCGGCTTTATCACTCATCAAGTCAGTTACCTCGTTGACAGTTTGAGCCATAACGACCTTTGTCCCTATATTTGCATAAAACTGATCATGCTCATTATTGATATAAATCTGCATACACTTTGCAGAAGCCTATTCATTCGATATATTATCAAAGTCTGTCAATAAAACGACTCGTACACTGCAATTATTCTTATTTAAACGTAACATTTTTCTTAGGTTATGAATAACTTATGAGTTATCTCTATCACAGAGATAAATATTATTAAACTAAACCCATTCTTGCAATATTAACGTATTTCATAGTCAAACAATAGCCTAACACTCGTTAGCAGCCTTGAATTTACACAAGTTTACATGAAGCTATGATATAGCAGCTTTAGCAACACGTTGAACACGCTAATAACGGTTAGTAGTATGGGATAAAAACACGACTATATAACTACAACTAACTATAGAACCGCAAATGAATTAAACAGCGAATAACTATACTGTCTGCGATAGTATGTGCCAGCACAATGTATCAAAGTCCATGCCGCGTGCTTTGGCTGCCATCGGGACCAAGCTATGGCTAGTCATACCAGGCACTGTGTTAATCTCTAGTAGCCAGAAATTGCCTGCTTCATCTTGCATGGCATCAATACGCCCCCAACCTTTTGCATCCACTGCACGAAATGCAGCAAGACTTAAATCTTGTAGATGCTTTTCGTCGGCAGCAGTCAATCCGCAAGGAATATAGTAGCTGGTATCATTGCGATTGTACTTTGCTTCAAAATCATAGAAGTTGGTAATGTCGGCAGGCTCAAGGCGGATGACAGGATAAGCTTCGTCATCAATAATCACAATCGTAAATTCACGACCTGTAATCCAGCGTTCAGCCATTACAGCATCACCGCACTGTACTGCGGTAGCATAAGCAGCAGGCAACTCATCTAAATGGTTGACCTTTGTCATACCAATACTTGAGCCTTCATGAACGGGTTTGATGATAAGTGGTAGACCCAGCATGTTAACCACTTGCTGCCAATCCGTATCGGCCGTCAATAATGAAAAAGGGGCTGTCGATAAACCGCAACCTTGCCATAGCTGCTTGGTACGGACTTTATCCATGCCCAATGCTGATGCCAAAATACCTGAGCCGGTCTGCGGTATGTCAAACCACTGCAGTACACCTTGTAATAAACCGTCTTCACCGCCGCGACCATGTAAGACGTTGAACACGCGATCGTACTCACGTAATTCTGTGATATCTTGATGCTTTGGATCAAAGTGAGTTGCATCGACGCCTTGATTTTGAAGTGCTTGCAAGACAGCAGCGCCACTATCCAAAGACACACTACGCTCATTGCTACTGCCACCATAAACGACGGCAACCTTTCCGAACTGCTTCGCGTCTTTTACATGACTGGTTATCGTACTGACAGAGGTTACGTTGTCTGTTTTGTTTGACGTAGTATCAACGTTATCTTGTTTTACTTGTGCAGCTGCGGCCATTGCCATCTCTGGATTGGTAATGGCTTGGTTCTGATTGCTTGTATTGTCTTTATTATTAGTCGTCATGAGGACAGCTCCTAAATTTTAGCTTACTTGATATAAAGGTTATTGGCAGCCAAGTCGACAGCAATCTGTCCCACGTTACCTGCACCTTGCGTGATGAGCATATCATTGGCTTTTAATAAACGCTGCATAACAGGAGCTAGATTGTCTTTGTCAATAATCGTTGGCTCAACTTCACCGCGCAGACGAATACTGCGTGCTAATGATTTGGTATCAGCGCCTGTGATCGGACTCTCACCTGCTGAATAAACATCCAATAGTAGTAGCTCGTCTACACTTGATAACACATCAACAAAATCATCGTAGCAATCGCGAGTACGGCTATAACGATGTGGCTGGAACAGCATAACCAAACGACGATCAGGGAAGCTTTGGCGCGCGGCTTTGATAGTGGCGTCGACTTCTTTTGGGTGATGACCATAATCATCAATCAATAAGACATTGCCATCATCGATATCCACAGAAGCATGCTGTTCAAAGCGACGCCCTACCCCTTCAAATTTCTGTAGCGCACGCTCAATCGCTGCATCATCTACCCCTTCATCGGTTGCCATCGTGATAGCAGCAAGCGCGTTGTAGACGTTGTGCGTACCAGGAATATTCAGCGTCAAACGCAGCGGCTCACGGTCACGGCGCAATACAGTAAAATGTGTTTTGGTACCTTCAGTTACCAAATCGATGGCTTGTACGTCGTTAAAGGGCTCAAGTCCAAAGGTCAACACTGGGCGACCAATATCATCGATCATTGCATACAACTCAGGATCATCACCACATACCACTGCTAAGCCATAAAATGGCATGTTCTGCAAAAACTGAATATAGGCGGCTTTTAGTTTATCAAAGCTGTTTTCATAAGTTTCCATATGGTCTTGGTCGATGTTAGTCACGATCGCGGCCATCGGGCGCAATGATAAAAATGACGCATCAGACTCATCTGCTTCTGCTACCAAGAAACGGCTGCTACCTAACGCTGCATTCTTACCAGACGCATTTAACTTACCGCCAATCACATAAGTAGGATCTAACTGCCCTTCTGCCATCATCGTAGTCAATAGACTAGTCGTTGTCGTTTTACCATGAGCGCCTGCAACAGCAATACCATGACGATAACGCATCAGCTCACCAAGCATATCGGCGCGGCGTACTACCGGTAGACGCGCTTCAAGCGCTGCCTTCACTTCAGGGTTACTGCGATCAATTGCTGATGACACGACAATCACATCAGCGTTGGCGATGTTTTTGGAATCATGGCCAATTGATATCTTGATACCAATCTGCTGTAGACGCTTAGTAACTAGACTCTCTGCAATATCAGAACCACTGACTTGATAGCCTTGGTTGTTCATTACCTCAGCGATACCGCACATACCTGAGCCACCAATACCAATAAAATGTAAATGCTGAATACGGCGCATTTCTGGTATTTCAATCAAACGCTTAGGTAAGGCTTTGGCAGAGGTAGACATAAAATTTTCTCTTTATTAAAGGATAATAAAAATTAAAGAACAGTAGAAGGTGGTAAATGAAAAATAACGAGTGGCAAGGCGTAAACTATAGCGCTTGCCAAATAATATCAGCGACTTGCTGACTTGCGCTACGATTGGCTAAGGCATGACCCTTTTTTGCCATTGTTAGGCAGTTGTCGCGATTGAGTACCGCAAGCTCATCATGCAAACGCGCCGCGGTCAGCTCAGACTGCGGTAATAGGATTGCCGCATCGTGTGAGGTCAACGTGCGAGCATTCGCCGTTTGATGGTCATCAACGGCATGCGGCAATGGTACAAAGATAGCGGCAATACCGACATTTTGGATTTCGGTCACTGTCAATGCACCAGCACGGCAAACGATGACATCTGCCCAGTTGTAGGCTGCGGCCATATCATTGATAAAAGGCTGTACAGTAAATTGATGCTTGCTTAAATCTTGTTCGCTATAAGCCGCCTGCGTGGCGGCTTCGTTGTTGCGTCCACATTGATGAAGGACTTCGAAGGGCTTATCTAGTAAAGCCAGCGCTTTTGGTACCGTGTCATTTAATACTTGCGCACCAAGTGAGCCGCCCACAACTAATAGTTTAAGCGGTGCATTATCAGTCACATCGTAGCGTACTACCGGTTCTGCAACCCCAGTGATGGCATTGCGCACAGGGTTACCGACAGTTTCAAGCTTGGTATCCTGCTCACTATTGGCAAAGGTATTCTCAAAGGCTTGCAGTGTCTTTGCAGACAGCTTAGACAGGTAGCGATTGCTCATACCAGCAATAGCGTTTTGTTCATGAATAATCAGCGGTGTATTGGTCAGGCGTGCAGCCAGACCACCCGGCGCACTCACATAACCACCGAACCCAACAACCACGTCGATTTGATTACTGCGAATTATTTTTACAGCAGCCATCGTCGCTGATAGCAGAGTGACAGGTAGCTTTAATAGTCGGCCAACGCCTTTACCGCGTAGTCCCTGCATATTGATGGCATGAAAAGGATAACCTGTCGGTTCAACCAAACCATTCTCCATGCCATTTGGGGTTCCTAACCAATGAATCACCGCGCCGCGACGGGTCAACTCATCACTTACTGCAAGCGCTGGAAAAACATGCCCGCCAGTACCAGCTGCCATCATCAATATCTGCGGTGTTTTCATGAACGCCTGCCTATCTTTGCTTTATTTATATGAAGAGTTTATCTTGCTGCTACGATGCCACTAATCAAAAATAATGACATGGCAAAAGCCCGCATAGTATAGAGGAAATCATTGGCTTGTATACAGTACTTTGTGCAGCAAAAACAACAAAAACCTCAGTCGTGAGCTTGCACGACTGAGTACTATATATTACTGATGAACCATCAAGAAGCAATGACTGATTTCACGCCAAAACATAGATGTTGTATCGTCAGAATACGTCTTGAACTGGGGGCAACTATACCGTAAATTTATTCTCAATCGCCATGATAAAGTCGGTTGCGATATCTGTACCGCATTGGTCGTCGATCTCACGTACACATGTTGGACTAGTGACGTTAATCTCAGTGATGCGCCCACCAATTAAGTCTAAACCAACAAACATCAGACCTTTTTCTTTGACAATCGGTGCCACAACTTCTGCCACTTGGCGCTCGATATCAGTCAATGGCATGGCCACACCGCTACCACCCGCTGCTAGGTTGCCTCGCGTCTCGCCTTTGCTTGGAATACGTGCCAAGCTATAATCGACCACGACCCCATCAACGATTAGCACACGCTTGTCACCGTCTTTGATCTCAGGTAGATAACGCTGCGCCATAATTGGCAACGTCTCAAGCTCCGTTAGCACCTCAATCGTTACGCCAATATTAGGACTATCGGCAGTTAGACGAAAGATACCGGTACCGCCCATACCGTCTAATGGCTTGACGATGACATCCTGCTGTTCAGCGATAAACTGACGAATATGCGCCTGCTTGCTGGTCACAATCGTTGGGCTCATATATTCACTAAACCATGTCGCAAATAACTTCTCATTACAATCACGGATGGCTTGCGGATCATTGACCACGAGCACGCCTGCCGCTTTTGCATGATCAAGCATATAAGTGGCGTAGATAAAGCGCATGTCAAACGGTGGATCTTTGCGCATCAAAATCACATCGTAATCACTGACCAGACCTGTTGCTTTATCGTCCAATGTATAAAAATCTGTAGGATCGCGCTTCACGGTAAGCGGCTGCGTGTCGATCATCAACTGCCCACGGTCCAACCACAAGTCATGAATCTGACAGTAACCAAGTTGATGTCCACGGTCCTGAGCTGCCCACATCATAGCGAGACTGGTGTCTTTTTTATAATTGACCCGCTCGATAGGATCCATAATAACGAGGATCTTTAGCGGTTTCTTTTGGTTTTGTTGGCTCATTGTTTGACTCATAGTAAGGCTCACTTACGTTATATTGTTGATATGAAATAAACTCAGTGCTCAACTATACGCCGTACTGCTCACGATAATGTTGCATTTTAGCTAATTGGGTCGCGTCTTTATGCTGGCTTTTATCACTTGCCAAATAACTGATCAAGTCATCGATATCAACCAATGCACGTACAGGCACTTCTAGTGTCGCCGCAAGCTCTTGGATAGCAGAGTGTTCAGCTTGACCTTTTTCTTTGCGATCAAGCGCAACAATAATACCAGCAACACTCGCTCCTGCCTGCTCCAAGATCTCGACCACTTCACGCATGGCTGTGCCTGCTGTAATGACATCATCGAGTACCCATACCGCTTTGCCAGTCACATCTGCACCCACTAAATTACCACCTTCACCATGGGTTTTGGCTTCTTTGCGGTTGTAACCCCATTTGGCATTGATACCATGGTGTAGCCACAACGCTTGCGCGGTCGCCGCGACAAAAGGAATACCTTTATAAGCCGCACCAAAGATGACCAACTCTTGCTCATCGTTTTTGTCATCTACTGCACGCACTTGCTCTGCTAGCGCGTCTGCGTAACCACGTGCTAGCAGCGACAACATCTCGCCAGTCGCAAGCAGACCTGCATTAAAAAAGTACGGGCTGATGCGACCAGATTTGAGGACAAACTCACCAAACTTTAGCACATGGTTATCTAAAGCCAACTGAATAAATTGATGAGATGAAAACATAGTATCTTGCTGGTATGGTGCGTGAGGCATTATTACATTCCTATCAGTAAAAAGAGGGGCGAAAAACTGGCATTATTGTACGCATTATTGGTCAGCTTGACCAACCGTTGATTTCATAGTCTTGCATATTGGCATAGCGAGTCAATAAACCACTACGCGACGAGAGGTTAAAGTAGCTCTGACCGTCTGCGCGTACTTGTATCTCCCAACCCAAGTGATATGCAGCAGCAATGATGTGTCCTGCAAATAGACGAATCTGGCGATACGCATGTTGCTGCGCAGGCTCACAAACGATTTGACTGAGCAAATAACTACGCACATATTGGCAGATTTGCGCGGCACTATAACTATGATTGATACTTTTACGAGTAGTACATTGCTTGAGCACATGGACAGCGACGCTACATGCCATAATATCCGTGACCAAGCTGCCCTCACCTGTCTCAAACTGCTGCGGCTGCAAAATCACTTGCCAGTCATCTGCATACATACTATTCAACAGCTCATCAGGGTTGTAACGCTTTACTAGTGCTCGTAGAGAGGCTGAAGGCTCATTAGCGTTGCTACTATTATCTGGATCGGTCGTTGCGGCATTATCAGCAGATGCAAACCCATAGCGGTTCAGTTTTGGATAGGCACGAATGGCCTGCTGAATATCGGACATATCTAATAATGTCATGCCTGATAAGGGTGATACTAATGGCTGCTCACTGTGATTCTGATAAAAACTATCAGGTAGCTCGATGAGCTGTGCTGCATTGAGTAGTGACAAGTGCTCGGCCAATGCTTCTGATGCTATCAGCGTCCACTTCGATAAGCTGGACTCAGTCGGCTGATAAAAACGCGTCGAGTTGCCATAAAGTCGACGCAACTGACCATCTAGGCGGCGCGCAGGCTCGGGAATATCACTTAGGGGGCGAGCAGGATCAAGGGGCGATCGTTTGGGATCAAAGTTAGGATGGACAATCGCAGGCTGCTGCGAGTCAGCTAGCAGAGACGATTGCTCAGCCTTTTTTTGGACGTGACCTTCTGCAAGCTTACCGCCTTCTGCTGCACTATTAGCATTAGATAAGCGGTTATCAGAAGTAGAAGGCTGGGTCATGAAATCTCCATAGACTATAAAATATAAAACAAGTAAGAGCGAGTGAACAAAACGGCTATATTACATTTGAAAGCATTCAAATGTCCTTAAGAACTTACTGTTGATGATCCAAAATATCACGATACCCTATCTGCCAGTCAGCGTACTCAAGCCAAGCTAACGGAATATTGCTGTGCAAGCGTTTTCCTGTCACTGATGACTTTTTATCATCAATAGCAGGTGCTGTTTTGCCGATTTGCTCACTCAGCCAAACGCCAAGCTCAAAGGTAGTCACAGGCCGATAGTCTGTCGCAATATAAAGCGGCTTTGGCGCGTCTATCTTCAATACATTGGAGATAATAGTGACCAAATCACGGTCCATAATACGGTTACTCCAGTGCGCGGCGGCTACTGGCTCTTTTTGTGGTTCGCGAGCTTTGCGTAGACGCATAAGTCGCGCGCGCCCATAGATACCACTTGGACGGATAATAATCGCCTTATTATCAAAGCCCTGCTGCAGTGCTTGCTCTGCTTGCAATATAACCTTTGATGCATCGCGCGCAGGCGTGATGGGTACAGTATGCTCATCAATCCACTCACCACCATCCTGTCCATAGACACCAGTAGAGGAAATAAATACCACACGCTCAAGGTTGACTAGTTTTGAGGCAAAGGTTGCCAGATGCTGGTTAATCGCCAAATAGCTATCGTGATAGCCGCTAGCTGAGTACTCATCGGGGGTGACAATAATAGCAATGTGGGTAAATGGGTCTAACTGCTCCGCGGTTAAAGTCAATGCATCCGCTTGCAAAAAATTAGCGCTATCCACCAAATCATAATGCTGACGCTCACTGCGCGCAAGTCCCGTCACAGACAAACCTTCTCGTGCAAGGGCATTAGTGACTGGTAGGCCGATATCACCCTGTCCAATAATTAGTAAATTGTGCGTGCTCATGCAGCGTTTTCCTTTTAGTGTAACCCTTACCAATATAACCACTACAGCGCTTAGCATCGACTTTTTTTATATCAATACTTAACTAACCCAAGGTTTAAAAGTACCGTCTGTACGACAGTTGTATATCATCATTAGCATCGACGCGCTCCTGCCAGTCGTAGTTGGCATTGATACGTAAGGCTTGTTTTTTATCGATATCGTATTGTAGCCCAAGGCTTGATATCGGCTGCCAGTAATGACCTCGAACGTCAGACTCAGCGCTGTTGCCATGATACCAATATGGTAATTGTAATTCAGCTTGTGCACGTAACTGATTGTTAATCTGATAACGACAGCCTGCATTGACACCAGCCCCTACGCGAAAGCCTTTATTGAGACCTCGCCCTGCTTGCGCGGTACCCGCCAAAAACGTATAGCATAGCTGTGGCGGCATCTCACCCGTACCTGTGCTAGGTGAGCCAAACGCCCAAGACCAACCTGTCTCATAACCCACGCTACCAATCAAATGATCCGTGCCCGCATCTTGCGACCC
Organism: Psychrobacter sp. T6-6; assembly: GCF_052258185.1. NCBI lineage: Bacteria > Pseudomonadati > Pseudomonadota > Gammaproteobacteria > Moraxellales > Moraxellaceae > Psychrobacter > Psychrobacter sp. T6-6. The sequence goes on along the minus strand of NZ_JBQQEX010000003.1, from coordinate 191,892 downwards.
ATCATTCACTCGTGTCGCCTCGATACTTGCGCCCCAAGTTTTGCCTTTTTTGGCAGAATTGACAGGATTAAAAGAGCGTCCTCGAATCAAAGTGGCGTTTTGTAGAACCACACGCTCTGGTTGATTGGGCTTGTTATCATCGGTGTCATATAGACGCACTGTCGCCGCCAAACCTTCTAAATTAAAAAACTGCGGATACCCTGAAGCATGATCAAGCGTATCATGAAACCCAGCCCTAAACCCAATATCAACATAGTCGTCATCACCGCGTTGCCCTATACCGATAGTGCCAAGCTGTAGTGGATGCCTGTCTACTGGATTGTTATCTGACGGCTCAATTTGACGCTTGAGTAATGCCTGATTGTCGTCTGACATACTCGATATAGCATTGAGCTCTGCAGACTTTATTTGGTCAAGTGTTTGCTTGGTACTATCTTGATAGCCTAATTGCCTAGGGCTTGAGTTTTTCTCGTTGATCTGCGCTTGTCGCAAGGTATTATCGGCAGGTGTGTACATGGTACTTGCCAAAAGGTTCTGTTTACCTAACAGTTGAACCACATCGGAGGGAACGACAACATAAGCCATTTCATTCAACAGACTCTGCTGCGGGCGAACCACGTCGATAAGTCGTAAAATCTCAGAGGAACAGTTGTCCGTAGTAAAGTAATACGGCATTTTTAGCTCTTTGGTTTCCCACACATGGCGCATGATCTGTTGTACTTCACTAGGCGTGAGATTCAATTGATACGTCCACGTATCACGCTCATCGTCTTGTAGATACTTTGCCAGCTTTTCTGGATAAGGATCAATCTCTATAACACTGTCATAACGACCTATCATAGACTTGGTCGCATAAACTGGAAAGCTATCATCTGGATCACCATCAACCGTATAGTTGAGTGCATACGCCTGACTGATCTGATTGGGGTCTGCTACGCTCGACTTTGAATCAATACGCAGTAGCGTATGACCAAAAGCAGAGAGTGGGTTGTCCAAATACTCTTCAGCAAATACAATAGATAGCTGCTCAGGTGCCAGTGTAGACATCCAGTCATCCAGTTCTGGACACTCAGCCGATAGACGCACATCATCAATAGCTAACGCTTCTTTTAGCCATGCCACTCGCGCTGGAAAACGGCACAGGACTGAATTGTTACTCGCTTGATTGGGAGTTTCAGTATCTGCTTGGTTGCTATTGATGGAAGATGTCGTTTCTTTTGCAAGAGCTACGAGCGTAGCATCTAGCTCTGCCGCTGCATCTTGCTGACCGCGCATGCTCAAAAAAAATCTTGGATCATCAACCATACTCTTCGTTTGCTTTTTTGCAAAAATACGGTTTTGGTCATCATAGAAGTACAACATACGTCGCCATGTTGTATGCTGTGCTAAATTGTCAGTTTTTACCTGCTTACGCCATGTTGAAAGTAGCTGCTCTGTCGTTATACTGGAACCAGAATCAATATCATTTTGCGTACCCTGCACAGCCTCATCCGGATATGCCATCTGGATAGGTACAGTAGCATTTGAGTCAGTAGTGGGTAATTCAGATGACTGTAGATCTTCCTCTATGACAGATAAAGGCGTTGGCAAAAATGCCTGTGCGGGTGCAGAGAGTAGTAACGCTGCTACTGCCAAGGATAATGGTGCTCGCAAGTTAAGTCTCATCAGATTACAATCTCCAAACACGAACGTTAGTTTCATGGATATGAGGTAAACCCTCACACGTTATTAGCGTGCCTAAGATTTACTGGCTCAGGTACGCCGATAACATATACAGCCGACTATCATTGAAGCCAAGTTAATAAAAAGATATCTAACGGCTACTTTGATAGGTCATCTATCACACTACTATCTATTACACTACTATAAGTACTATTACAAAAAGAGAGCGTCATGCCCACTGTATCAAACGCCACATTGTCTACGCCGCCAATGACCATTACAGACGGTTTATTATCCGCAGCGACGTGGCTGACTTCACCGAACTACAATAATCGACCAAAAGATGTCAGTGTCGATGCGATTATCATTCACAACATCAGCTTACCACCGAACGAATTTGGGGGTTGTGACTCTAATGACTTACATTATGTAAAAGCGTTGTTCACCAATCAACTAGACTGGGATGCGCATCCTTACTTTCAGACGATTAAAGGAGCAGAAGTATCAGCACATCTGTTTATCGAGCGTGATGGCGCTATCACCCAGTTTGTCAATTTTAACGAACGTGCGTGGCATGCTGGACGGTCGAGTTACTTGGGTCGACCTGAATGTAATGATTATAGCATTGGCATCGAGCTTGAAGGGTCAGATTTTGTGCCCTTCACTTCTACTCAATATGAGACGCTTGCAATGGTAGTCGCGGCTATCTATAACGCCTACCCCAAAACACAGCGACATTTGACAGGTCATAGTGATATTGCGCCGGGACGCAAAACGGATCCTGGTGATTATTTTGAATGGGTAAGGTTGCGGCAGCTGGTTGCCGAATCACCTTAAAGCAGTGTCCCCCTGTGATAAGAATGATTTCCATACCCAATCCATTTATCTCAGTGATGAAAGTGCTATAATTCGTCAGTTTTTGCAGTAGCAAATCAGTATACAACCTCGTACACAACCCTATAAACACATTGGCAAGATAGGTTCTCATGGCAAAAAGTCGGTTATTTCGTTCAACCATGGTGGTCAGTAGCATGACCATGTTGTCTCGTATTTTGGGTTTGGTACGCGATATTGTATTGTTAGGCGTTTTTGGGGCTGGTGGGTTGATGGATGCCTTTTTGGTCGCCTTCAAAATCCCAAACTTTTTGCGACGACTGTTTGCCGAGGGGGCTTTTAGCCAAGCGTTTGTCCCTGTACTGTCTGAGTACAAAGAAAAATACAGCTTACAACAGGTACAGATTTTAGTCAGTCGCACTTCAGGCGCACTACTGATGGTGTTGTCGATGCTGACAGTGGTGGTCATCTTGATCGCGCCTTGGGTGGTCACATTGTTTGCCCCTGGATTTGCGGATCAGCCTGACAAGTTTGCTATCACCGCTGAATTACTCCGCCTCACCTTTCCCTATTTGCTATTCATCTCTATGACGGCTTTTGCGAGTGGTATTTTGCAGAGCTACGGCCGTTTCGCGGCTCCTGCCTTTGCCCCTGTGCTGTTGAACTTATGTATGATCGGTGCTGCGCTCATTTTTGCGCCCATGTTTGATACCCCCATTATGGCGCTTGGTTATGCCGTGGCAATCGCAGGTTTACTACAATTCTTGATACAACTGCCGCAGCTCTGGCAACAAAAACTACTGGTCGCGCCCAAGATTGACTTTCAGCACGAAGGGGTTCGCCGTATTTTGAAATTGATGCTTCCTGCCATCTTTGGTGTGTCGGTCACCCAAATTAACTTATTGTTAAATACGGTTTTTGCATCATTGATGATTGGAGGTTCGGTCTCTTGGCTTTACGCCGCTGAGCGTATGAGCGAGCTACCACTGGGATTGATTGGCGTAGCAATTGGTACGGTTATATTACCGAGTCTATCCAAAAGCGAAGCCCAAAAAGACGATGTCAATTTTAAAAAGACCATCGACTGGGCAGCTCGCCTAATCATCTTGGTGGGTATCCCAGCTTCGGCTGCACTATTTGTACTCGCAGACGTATTGATGCAGGCGTTATTCTTACGCGGTGAGTTTACCTTACGTGATGCGCAGATGAGCTCGCTCGCCCTACGTAGCATGGCAGGCGGTATTTTAGGATTCATGTTAATCAAAATCTTTGCGCCCGCTTTCTTTGCACGTCAAGACACCAAAACCCCCGTAAAAATCGGCATCATCTCTGTCGTTGCCAATATGGTCTTTAGTGTAATATTTATCGGGATATTTTACTTTTTAGAGATACCATTACATGGTGGCTTAGCGCTAGCTACGACTGGTGCTGCGTTCGTAAACGCTGGTTTGTTGTATTATTTCTTACACAAACGCAATATTTTCCGTTTTGGACCTCATTGGAAAAAACTGTTTACACAGTTTGCCATTGCGACTGCCTCTATGATTGGCGTCCTTTATCTCATGCTGCCCTACTTCCCCACCAATGATGCTCAGTGGCAACGTATCATTGCCCTCATAATTATGTGTGTCGTGGGAGCGCTCGTCTATGGCGTGGTATTGTTGGCAACAGGCTTCCGCCCTCGCCAGCTAAAACATGGATAGGTCAACGTGCATATAAACCAAACTCCAGAGAAGTTGATAATTGGCTTACCAAACCAAAACAAGCTTCTCATGAGAAATGACAATGCGTGCGACGGTTAGTTGTCATAATTGGTTATGAATGAATAAACGAAACTTGAGGTTTAATATGACAACAAAACGGCCTATTCAGCGCTTACCACTTTTATTGGCCACTGGCATGCTGAGCGCTGGACTACTGCTGAGCGGTTGTAGTAATAATGACTCTGCCGACGTAGATACTTCAGTTACTTCAGACGAGACCATGTCTGAACAAGAAGATACAGTGGGTAGTGCTAGCGATACGGCAGTAGTATCAGATGATGCTAAAAACGAAACAGCGATCGATAATGACAATATCAATCCAGTTACTGCTTCAACCACACAAAAAAGCCTAGTAACCAATCCGACTCAAGCGGGCACGCCAGAGGACACGGTCAAAAAAGCATTGAACAGTTTGTATTATGGTGAGGTAAAAGACGCCGTATCATACTACCAAGTCGATATGGCAAATTTTGAAGAAGAGCTTGCCAATACTCAATCAGCATTTCAACAAACTGTTGAAGGCGTTACTATCACGGACACTCAATATAGTGACGACAAAACTCGTGCTACTATCACAGGTGAGCTAATGCTAAAAGGACAGAGCGAACCTGCGCCATTGACCTACCAGCTACAAAAGATAGAAGGCCAATGGAAAATTTTGGGTTAAGGTGATTCAGGCTTTTTACGCATTGTCATCTAAGGTTACTTTTTTGCCAAGCATCACAACATCAGCGATAAACCCATCCATATCGCACACTTCTGGCATATACCCCCATTGCTCAAAGTCAAGTTTACGGAACAGTCCTAAACTTGGCTTATTATGAGCGAAGACAAGCGCAACGATATTGCTAATCCCCAAACTTGGCGCTTGCGTCAACATCCAGTGCGTCAATAGACTACCCAACCCTTTGCCCTGGTAGTCTTTATTCAGATAAATACTGATTTCAGTGCTGATATGATACGCAGTACGCGCATACAAATCACTAAAGCTACCCCATGCAACTATGAGTGGTTTTGTACTCTCTTCCTGATGATTTTGTTCAGGCAATGCCCTTACTACATAAATCGGTCTTGTCCAACTCTGTAAATGCTCATCAAACCAGGCTGTACGCTCATTGACCGTTACTAATGCTAAGTTTGCCGTGGCCTGTTTATCAGGGATACTTTGATTATAGATTGCTAAGACTTCTCCTAGATCTTCTCTACTCGCACGCTGCACAACAAACTGATCGGTTAGCTGATGTATTGATAAATCAGTTGTGGTAGCGTTCAAGGCAACATCAGACATAAGATCTCCATATTTATTTATATTTTTTGGCATTACTCATCACAGTCACACGGGTAACACAAAAAGGTGCAGTCCTTTAGACTCATAGAAAACAGGCGTTTTAGGTAGGCCATACTTGCATTATCCATAGACTATAGGATGTTAGTGCGGCTATTTTACTTTATAATGGCTAGTTTTAGACACATCGATTTTGAGTATAGATGTGTTTTTTCGTTTTTTATCTGGCCTTATCATAGCTGAAAACTTATGAAAACCTATTTTCTTGAGCAACTGATTGCCTCATCAAGCGCCGCATCTACTGGCGATAGCTCAGTAGAGTTGCCGCCTTGTGTACTCAGTATCGGTAATTTTGATGGCGTCCACCTTGGTCATCAAGCGATGCTGGCACAAACGCGTGATATCGCAAGCACCAAAAATCTTACCGCAGCAGTCATGATATTTGAGCCGCAACCGCGTGAGTTTTTTGCGCCGGCCAAAGCCCCTGCACGTCTGACCAATCTAGCAGAGAAGCAGGCACTACTAGCAGAGTATGGGGTTGAGACCTTAATTGTGGCAGGGTTTGACACCGATTTTCGCTCACTCTCAGCGCAGGCATTTGCAGATATACTGGCCAAGCGTTTGAACGTCAAAGCATTGGTGCTGGGTGATGACTTTCGTTTTGGACATGATCGTACTGGTGATAGTCAGTTTCTGCGCGGTTATGGTTTGGATGTGACTAACTTGCATACTGTCACTGATAGCAGTACTGACCATGGCAGCACTAGTAGCAACGATATTGATAGTACGAGCAACGATGATGTACGGATCAGCTCTACGCGTGTTCGTGATTTATTATTAGCAGGCGATATTCATACTGCCAACAGACTGCTTGGGCGTGATTACGCTATCACGGGGTTGATTGTTCGTGGTGACCAAATCGGTCGAACGATAGACTTCCCTACAGCAAATATCGATTTGCAGCGACTAAAACCTGCGCTGCATGGTATTTTTGCAGTGGATGTCGTGAGCTTGGATGACAATGGTGGCGTCATACCTGATGGTCTCACTACTCTTGCTACTGACGGTAATACGGGTATTGCAGGGTTACGTCCACATAGCTTATTTGGCACGGCCAATATAGGCAAAAGGCCTTCGGTTGATAAAGGCGATGACTGGCGACTAGAAGTACATTTTCCACAGTTGCAGGCTGATCTATACGGACTGCGTGTAGAAGTGCGCTTTTTGCACTTTTTGCATGGTGAGCGTCGCTACGATGGCTTGGAAGCATTGAAAAATGGTATTAACCAAGATGTCGCTGACCTACTTGAATGGCGTAACCATCAAACATAGTATTTGATGATACTTTAGCTACGAAAAAACCCCACAATACTATCCGTATCGTGGGGTTCTTTATATTGGTTCTATGCGTTATTAAGCATCAGGGTGCAGACGAACATTTAATTCATCAATTGTCTCTACCCATACCGCATCTTTGCTCCATTCTTCTTGCAAAAACATGCGTTGGTTGTCATTCCAAATATCAGATTCTGTTAATTTTTCTTCTTTTGCTAATTGATTATCTTCGATAAACTTATCAACTGCTTCATCAGAGCTCTCTAAACCTAACTGAGCAAATAGCTCATTCATATTATATTCTGGTTCACCTAACATACTTTTCTCCTTAAATGGTACGTGTAAAATCATAGTTATTATTCAAATTAACACGTTTATTGTAGCAAGCTTTGTTCTAATAGCTGTTAATCCACGTTTATCTAACGTTATCAATTGTATTAACGGTAATCAGCACATGGCCATTTGAAATTGTAGACGAGGTTGCCCACACTTATCCTATTGCCATTTGGCTTAATATTACAAGCACAAAAAAAGCCCTCATATCTAAGAGGGCTTTTTTATGTTTTTTCTACTTATCACCTAGCTTGAGCTAGCAATATAAAGGCTACATCTTATGGTAGTAGATGTGCTACTGCATCACGCTCTTCGCTAAGCTCTTGCTCAGTGGCAGCCATTTTCTCTTTAGAGAAATCTGATGATACATCAACACCGTCTACGATAGACCAATCGCCGTTAGTACAAGTACAAGGGAATGAGTAGATAAGGCCTTCAGCGATACCATATTCGCCATTTGAGTAAACACCCATAGATACCCAATCGTTCTCATCAGTGCCTAGTGCCCATGTACGCATGTGTGCGATAGCAGCATTGGCAGCAGAGGCCGCAGATGATGCACCGCGAGCTTTAATGATTGCTGCACCGCGCTGCTGTACTTCTGGGATATAAGTACCTTCGTACCAGTCACGATCAACAAGATCTAGCGCAGGCTTACCATTTACAGTACAAGCCGTTAGATCTGGATACTGAGTTGATGAGTGGTTACCCCAGATGATCATTTTTTTCACGTCATTAACCGTGCTGTCAGTCTTACCAGCCAACTGTGCCATAGCACGGTTGTGATCTAGACGAGTCATTGCCGTAAAGTTACGTGGATCAAGATCTGGTGCATTGCGCTGAGCGATAAGTGCGTTAGTGTTGGCAGGGTTACCTACTACCAATACTTTTACGTCACGGCTAGCAACTTCGTTCAATGCTTTACCTTGTGCTGAGAAGATCGCAGCGTTGGCTTCTAGCAAATCTTTACGCTCCATACCTGGACCACGAGGACGTGCGCCAACTAACAAAGCATAATCGATATCTTTGAATGCAACATTCGCATCATCAGTCTGAACAATACCCGCCAATAGTGGGAATGCGCAATCTTCTAGCTCCATAACCACACCTTTTAGGGCGTCTAGCGCTGGCGTGATTTCAAGTAATTGCAAAATAACTGGCTGATCTTTACCTAGCATCTCGCCAGATGCAATACGAAATAGCATCGCGTAGCTGATGTTACCAGCGGCACCAGTGACGGCAACACGTAAAGGCTGTTTCATTGACATTGAATACTCCCTAATTAATGATTATGTAGCTTATGATTCTAATTGATGATTATCGTTTTAGATATCGACTTGTTCGCTGTAGAACAGCATGTATAAACCGAGAGCTAGTGTAGCACTTCAGCCTATTAACCGTCTAGATACAGTAATAGACCCGCCAGGGACTATATTGTTACATTTTATACAGAAGGAATCTGATATAGGCTGAGCGCTTATATATAAAGGGTTGTAGCCATAAAAGGCGTATTTTATTATTACTCAATGAGATAACATGACGACAAAAACAGACATTTAATATTGCCAAACATGATCGAGCAGCAATGGGAATGAGACTAAAAAATGCATCTCAGAAATGGACAAAAAAAGCCTATCTGCCCCCTGAAATGATAAATTGGCTGCCGCAATTATCTACAACATTTTGACAAGAGTCAAAACGGCTGCCTTCATAACAGACATGTATATCAGTCAAAATTGACTGACGCCGACTGCCTTCTTGGCAGATAAGATCAACGCTACTCGATGACATGCCACTGTTCAGACGTGTCATTTGACTGATAAACCGTGATTTAGAAACCGTATAGCTGTTACCCGTATTTAGCTCATTAGGTAGCTTTAGCCCGCCTGCATAGTTGGTGATTTGGCGAAAGTAACTGCTAGCACTGAGTGGACTACACGCGCCGTAACGCTGCCACGTTTGGCTTCTTACTGTCGTATCGGGCATGATACGGTTGACGACTTTTAATTGTAGAGGCGTTAATCGCGGTTCACTACCGCGGCCACAACGCTCACCGTATCCCATGTCTAAACCTGACACTGTCAATGAGTACCCTTCTAGACACTGGCGCATGCGAGCTCTGGTCGGCTGCATACTACATAATGCAGGTGTCATCTCGATCATCAATACGCGCTGACCTGTTTTATTCGTGCTAGCAGCATGTGCCGGCATCAGCATAAGGCCTTGTATAAGTAATAAGGCACCGAAGCTCGCAGTCGTATTAATGTTATTCATGTGTTGCCTGCCTATCAAATTCGTACGAAACTGCTCTAAGGAACTGGATGTTTTAACTTTTGCGTTTGGTTGTGTTCTCATATGTAATAACGGCTGCGCTTGAGTCGGTAATGAATAGTTAGCTCTCGATGATACGGACAGTTTGAAAAAATCTTTGATCATAAGACTGAAGGTAATTAGCAGTGGTAAAACATAGAATACTACTCGAATCACCGTGTCCAAAACATCAAACATAGCACAACTTCAGAGTAAGGCTGAAAAAATATGGACACTAACTAAAGTAATGTTAACAAAACGTCTTTTTTAATCTATAGCAAAAACGTAAACGTTGTCGCCTTCGTCAAGAATTGCGTACTGATCAGACAGGTATTTATCAGATGATTATGTATGAAACAACTGATAAACGACTACATATAAAATAACGGTCTATAAAGTCATTCATCACTGGTCAAACAATATAGTGTACAAAAATAAACCACTAACAAAAAATTATTAGTGGTTTATTGTTTATAACATCACTGGCTAAAATGAAGCAGGCACTGTACCCATACGCTGACTGATTGGCTGACTACGACCTAAAAGGCTACTATAGATAGTGGCGTTTTCCATCACGTGTTTGACGTAGTTGCGCGTTTCAGGAAATGCAATCGACTCAACGTACTGATCTGCAGCGATAGAGCCATAGAGTGGCTGCCAGCGTTTAGCATTGTTGGGACCGGCATTGTAACCTGCCGTTGCCAATACTGGCTGATAGTTGAGCTTGCCTAAAATATCACCCATGTACCACGTACCATAACGGATATTGGTGTCACCGCTATTGGCACGGCTCGCACTATAAGTCTCGCCCAGATTACGAGCGATGTATTTTGCGGTATCAGGCATAACCTGCATCAAGCCACTAGCGCCAACGTTTGAGCGCGCAGAGGTCACAAAACGACTCTCTTGGCGCATGATGCCATAAGCCCACGCTGGATCAATGCCCGCTGACTCGCTATAACGTACCACTGCACTCTGATGCGGCATTGGATGCGAAAGCGCTAAGCTATCGACTCTATCGGTATTATCCACCGCATAGATCGCTCGATCGAGCCAGCCCATATCATAGGCCTGACGGGCAGCAGCAATGATTAAGTTGTCATCACGCTTATCACGTGCTTGTTTTACTGCCCAGTTCCATTCGCGGTTGGCATACCCTCGGCTAGCATCAGAATTGTACAAGGCAAAAGCTCGAGCAAAGTTGCCATCTTGCATGACACGAGCGCGGTCAGCGGTACTGACATTAGGCAGGTTACTACCACCGAGACGGCTAGCATCGAAACGTTGACCGATTCTATCTTTTGCCATTAGGCCATAGTAATCATTACTTTTTGCGATATTTTGATACATTTTTTTGGCAGTATTGCGCTTGCTACTATCGCTTGATTGCTCATAAGCACGAGCCAACCAATACTGCCATTGGCTTTCTTTCTGAGTCTCTCCATCCATTTTTGAGATGGCTTCTACGACGTCATCCCAGCGACCGAAACGAATTGCCGCCATGGCATAGTCTTCTGCTTCTTCAAAGTTAAAATCATTGTCTAAGCTATTGCGAAACCACTCCACTGCTTCAGCATTAAAGCCATCATCTGTATTGTGGTTCATGCGCTTGACGCCAAGCGTACGATACGCATAGCGGCGGGTTTCGTCGTTTAATAGTCTGACTGAGCGCTGATTGTCTTGTCTAATATCAAACTCTAACTGGATCGCCGCCTCGCGATAAGATTTGTCAGCGACTCGGCCGATTGCGTATAAATACAGATATTGATTGGTCTGGCTGGCAGGTTCACGACCAAATCGACTAAAAAACGATGATGGATTGAGCTGAATTTCGCTCAGCGCCGAATAAGCAATCGGAGTACCTAAGCGTGAGGACAATGCCATGATATCGCCTGTTTTGCCAGTGCGTAGCATACGCTTGAGACGAGAGGCGCGATCCTGATTGCTAATCAGCGCATTATTATTCATCTCCATCGCTAACTGATCGCACAATGCAGGCTGCTTTTTGGTAGTCAGCCAAACATCAGACTTGGCTGCCATAGCGCGCATGGTATCACCGCCATTGTTGAACCCAAGCGCAACCGCACAGCGCTCGCTTGCGTCTGCATTGGTAATAAGATTTGCAACTTGTCTGACCGAGGCATAATCATTAGAACCAGCCTTAGTTTCAGCATAGTCAGCCACTAGTTTTTCCGCCATCACCGTGTCTGGATACTGACGCACAAACTGTGAAACGGCCGCTGAGCTTTGTGAGTTCAGGTCTAGATTCATACGCCAATAAGTAGGATACATGGCAAACAAACCACCGCTCATGACTTGCTCATAGTTATAGAGCTCACTCACGTCACCACGGTCTGCAGCAATTGCAGCACCCATAAATGAATCAATACTGGTGTCTTGCTGATAATTTTGCTGGTAGTTACTTTCTTGTTGGTAACTCTCGTTATCACCCCACGTCAGCTCCGCGCAGGCAACTTGCGATACACCAAGCGCGCTCACTGCGGTCGCCACGCTGAGTGCACTCATGCGCAACGTCCCCACTGTAAGTCGTTTTGACATCTGTTTTTGACTGGTAGATTCTTCATCCTTGATGCTATGAGCAACACGCAACTTTGTCATACTGACTCTCTTTATTGTCTCTCTACGAGTATTTGAATAACGGTTCGCTAAGTACCGCCAAGGGTATAGCAGTCATCATACTATACTCATTGTGCTTTCAACTATCTCCTTTACCTTTTGTTAATAAATAGGACAGCACGGTGTAACATAGAAGTGATAAAGAGTATTGATTTCGGTAAACACCCCCATTCATAGTAGTAAATAATTGATACTACTGTGAATTATTTGTCTTATTGACGGCTGATAGGCGATGCTAATTTTTCACATTGGTACCAGGTTGTGATAAAATACGCCACCTGTTAATCGGCTACTCCGCTATATTTTTGGTCAATCATGGACTTATCCTTATGAGTGTTACTGTATTCAATCCCCGCATCGATGACGATGCTGTTGCTGAGACGACTGTCACTGCACGTGCTGTCACCGCACTCAAAGAGCAAAGTTCAGCCCAAGCACCCGTCGAAAAATCAACGACCAAAAAAGTCTTCGTCACTACCCAAGGCTGCCAGATGAATGTCTATGACTCTGGCAAAATGCTAGACGTGCTAGGCGACTCACATGGTATGGAAGTCACTCATGATATCGATGAGGCCGACGTGCTACTGATGAATACCTGCTCTATCCGCGAAAAAGCGCAAGAAAAAGTCTTTTCAGAATTGGGTCGCTGGCGCAAGCTAAAAGAAAAACGTCCTGACCTTGTCATTGGCGTCGGTGGCTGCGTAGCCTCACAAGAAGGCGATAACATTCAAAAACGTGCGCCTTACGTCGATATGGTATTTGGCCCGCAGACCTTGCATCGCCTGCCAGAGCTATATGATCAATCACATGAGCAACGTGAGATTTCACCAAAGAACCGTATTGGCACGATTGATGTGTCATTCCCTAGTATTGAAAAGTTCGATTTTTTGCCTGAGCCAAGAGTAGAAGGCTACAAAGCCTTTGTCTCTATTATGGAAGGCTGCTCAAAATATTGCTCGTTTTGCGTGGTGCCTTATACGCGCGGTGAAGAATTATCACGTCCACTCGATGACGTATTGGCTGAGATTGACAGCCTTGCGGCGCAAGGTATCCGTGAAATCAACCTATTGGGTCAAAACGTCAACGGCTATCGCGGCGAAAAAGACGATGGCAGTATTTGCCGTTTCGCTGAGCTGTTGCATTATGTCTCGCATGTCGATGGCGTCGAGCGTATTCGCTATACGACCAGCCATCCGCTAGAGTTCACTGATGACATCATTGATGCCTATGCACAGTTGCCAGAGCTGGTATCACACTTACATCTACCGGTTCAAAGTGGCTCAAACGCTATCTTGGCAGCGATGAAGCGTAACCATACCATTGATGTGTATATCAATCAGATTAATAAGCTCAAAGCCATTCGTCCAGACATCCACTTGTCGAGCGACTTTATCATTGGCTTCCCTGGTGAAACCGAACAAGACTTCCAAGATACCTTGAACTTGGCGAAAGAGTTGAACTTCGATCACTCTTACAGCTTTATCTACTCTAAACGTCCAGGCACGCCAGCCGCTGAGTTGCAAGATGATGTCAGCTTTACGACTAAAAAGGCACGCTTGGCTGAATTCCAGAAAGTCATTATTGATTCAACACTTGCCAAAACTCAAGAAATGGTCGGTACTACGACACGTGTCTTGGTTGAACAAGTTGCTAACCGTCATCCTGATTGCTTAATCGGTACTGCAGATAATACCCGTACGGTCATGTTCCCTCATGATGTTGAGAAAATGGATGAGCTGTTGGGTAAACTTGTGAGCGTACGTATTACCGATTTTGTCAGCCCGCACATGGTTAAAGGTGAGCTAATCGAAGTATTGGCGTAGTGGTTAAGGTAACAATGGTTAAGTTATAAGCTTGAGTAAGAATAAAAAAAGCCGTTCACTACTAATAGCGAACGGCTTTTTTGTGCGTGAATGTTAACCATCACTATTCTGATAACCAATCTGTCTGCCGTAGCTGCTGTTTGGTCTCACGGCGGCGTTTTTTGCGGACAAGATCGATGTCTTCTTTTTCGTGAATACCACCTTTTCTTAATAATGGATCAAGCGCTAGATAATTACGCGGCTTGACTGTGCCTAGCGAGTGTTGCACACCTGTCACAGCCTGCTGCTCTAATCGCCTCTCAATTTGTTTGGCCTTTTTTAAGGTTTGTTTTAAGCTCATATTGTTACCTATGTTTTAATAACTCTAAATCTATTTTATACATTCGAGTGACCCCATAGTGAAACCACGGCTAGGAAATCGAGCGCAAATAGTATACTTGGTACATTTAGCTCGATTGACACCGTCGTGACTCGCTATGGTTTTACTTGTTAGCCTTTAATACACATGACCTGTTTAAGCGTATGCACCACTTCGACCAAGTCAGCTTGATTGGCCATCACTTCATCGATGTCTTTATAAGCGCCGGGTATCTCATCGATGACGCCTTTATCTTTGCGACACTCGACTCCATCCGTCTGCGCCTTTAGCTCATCGATAGTGAACGCTCGTATGGCTTTACCACGGCTCATCTGTCGTCCTGCTCCATGTGAACATGAGCAAAAAGATTCTGCCTCGCCTAGACCACGTACGATAAAAGACTTTGCGCCCATAGAGCCTGGAATAATACCAAGCTCACCTGCATAAGCACTGATCGCGCCTTTACGGGTCACATAGACTTGCTCACCAAAATGCACTTCTTCATTGACATAGTTATGATGACAATTAATGGCTTCTTTGGTCAGCTTAAATCGTGGCAATCCTGCTTGTGGCGACTGTAATGACTTAATGACGAGACGCATCATCTCGCGGCGGTTTTCAAGCGCGTAGTCCTGCGCCCAGCCTACCGCTTCAACATAATCAGCAAAGCTATCAGACCCTTCGGCAAAGTAAGACAAATCTCGATCTGGCACATGACCAAAGCGCGATTGACGCTCTTTTTTTGCAAGATTAATAAAGTACTGACCGATACAATTACCGATGCCGCGGCTGCCAGAATGCAGCATCACCCAGACATCATTGTTCTCATCCAAGCACAGCTCAATGAAATGATTGCCACCGCCGAGTGTTCCCAGCTGCTTCGCCCAAGTACGCTCAAAACCTTTAAGCATTTTAAGCAAACCTGGGTGTTTATCAGTAATCGGTTTTAGGCGTTTACCCAATGGATCAAGCGTTGAGTTTTTGGCTTGGATTTGCTTGTGCATATTGAAGCCGACTGGCACTTGTTGCTCAACGATCGATCGCAATGACCTTAAGTTATCAGGCAGATCACTTGCCGTCAGGGACAAACGTACTGCGTTCATACCGCAGCCAATGTCTACCCCAACTGCGGCAGGAATGATGGCTGACTTGGTCGGAATCACGCTACCGACTGTCGCACCTTTGCCAACGTGCACATCGGGCATCACTGCAATGTGTGAATGCACAAACTCTAGCTGGGCTAAATTGCGTAACTGCTGCATGGCACCTTGCTCAACATCGGTGGTGTAAATCTTGACTGGTACGCCGTGTTTCCGATTTTCGTTTAATACTAATTGAATGCTCATAATTTGTTATTTCCATTTTATTATTTTAATAACCATACATTTTTTATCATTACCAGTTTTTATAATTTTTAGAAATTACTTATCTATCTCAATTAAACAAAAAGTTTAATGATAAATAAAATTAATAAATTATAAAATTTAGGCAATAAAAAACCGTGTTCTTATTAATTAAAAAATCAATAAAAATTCATGGTTAATTTATTATAGACATTTTAAAGAAAGATAATATAGATCAGAACCGTCGGCCACAGCGTAAATATTATACGCATAGAAAAGCTTTAGCTAAATCATAGCCTGAGTCGCTTTATTAGCAATAACGGTAAAGAAAAATGTTAGGCAAACAGATAACAGCAAGCGCAATATGGCTTAGCACAATCGCAGAGCAAATTTGGCACAGTAGACTTAGAAAAGAGATAGCGCAAGTAGATACAGAAAGCTATTCGTTGATATCGATAGATGGAATATCACTCAATAGCTTATATAAAAATTTAGCCAAACCTTTTCGAGGGTGTCATTGCTGTCATGTAGTTTACACATTCAATCTTTAAAAACGTCTTGGTAGTTATATAGGACACGATGATTCCTCCATAGGTTGTGGCTAATGTCATGGCGACAATAGCAGGTTAATTGAAACGATTTATCGCTTATGAAAGATAAGCAGTATAAATCAATGAGCTAATAATAACGATTTAAAAATTAAAGTCAATAATTAATTTGGCTTGTATAGAAAATAACTTAATGAATGTGTGTTTGATTAATCACTTTAATTTAAAATCTTACCAGTATTTTTTAAGCTATAAAACTATTTATCACTTCAGCTAATAAAGCAGCTGCAATAATGATAAATATTACTCCGCAACCACGATTGAGCCATGCTAAACGATTACCCACATCGAGCCAACTTGCCAGCTTTTTGCCGCCTAACGTATATACGATCTGCCAAATCGTTTCGCTTAAAAACAAGCCGATGGTCAATAGGACATATTGCGGCCATAGTGGTACGCTGAAATTGATAAACTTAGGGAAAAATGCCGCAAAGAATAAGATAGCTTTTGGGTTAGATAAAGATACCCAGACACCAGTACGAAACAAGGTTGTGTTACTTGGTGCGATTTTAGTAGCTGCACTAGAGAGCGAACGCGGCTTTGGCACATCAACTCTATCTTCTGAGGTAGCATAGTCCGCATAGTCGGCCTCTACCTCCGCACTCAACTCTTTGGCATCGCTCATCAAACTGCCATAGCCTGCATCACGCCATGAGCTGATACCCAAGTAGATTAGGTATATTGCACCCACGGCTTTGATAATGGTCAGTAGCCACGGTGACTGACGACTGATCACATCCAGTCCCAGCAGCGTTGATAGCAATAATATAAACAAACCAAGGCTCAGCCCTGCCAACGTCCATAGCGTCCGCTTCACGCCATAGTTCATGCCATACTGGAATGCCAGTAACATATTGGGACCTGGCGTTGCGGAAATCAAAAACGTACTTGCGAAAAATACTGCAAACAGATGCCAAGACATCAACCCACCTCTACTGTTCATATATCAGCGGCTCTGATGCGATCCGCTACACTGCCAAAAAATAAATACCGCCATTTAGGCGGTATTATTTGTACTTGCTCATATTATATACATATGTTTAGTATTTTAATACATTATTTACTTGTGCAGCTCGTTAGTAGTTTTTGCAAAAAAGCATCACAGCGTTCGATTTCGATGAGTTCGACATATTCATCCGCTTTGTGCGCTTGCTCAATACTACCAGGACCACAGATGATCGTTGGAATACCTGCATTGGTAAACTGACCGCCTTCTGTGGCATAAGCGACTTTATGACGCTCGTTATCCCCTGTCAGCGCAGCGATTAACGATTGTAATTCAGCGCTATCGCTATCGGTCATGGCAGGGACGCTTTCTTCTTGCATCAGCTCAATGCCCGTCTCAGGCGCACGTGCTTGCATTTGGGCATTTAGCTCAGCGACTTTTGCTTGAATCGGTACCAATATATCGTCTTGCGTCATGTGCGGTAGATTACGATAGTCAAAGGTGAACTCGCACAGATTGGGCACGATATTGGTGGCTGTGCCGCCGTGTATCGTTCCTACTGATAAGGTAGAATAAGGCACCGTAAACAATGCATCCCCGTCTTCTAAAGTGTCGTCACGAGCGCTCAGTTCTTCGGCTAGCGTATCGACATAGCCCACCAGCTTACTGGCATAGCTGATTGCATTGACCCCTTGAGCGATCAAAGACGAATGCGCTGATTTGCCATGGACACGGCAACGATAAACCGCAATACCTTTATGTGCGACCACCATCGCCATATTGGTGGGTTCACCGACGATACAGTAATCAGGCGTGATGCCACGCGCTTTTAAGTCTGCCAAAATCAATGGTGCGCCCAAGCAGCCTACCTCTTCATCGAACGACAGTGCCAAATGCAATGGACGTCGCAACTGACCGCTATTCGATAACTGCACGGCTTGTGGCAATATCGTCAGCGCACAAGCGATAAAGCCTTTCATATCACACGCACCGCGTCCGTATAGCTTGTCACCACGTATCGTCGCGGTAAATGGCTCTGATGTCCAGTCTTGACCATCGACTGGCACCACATCAGTGTGACCAGACAGCACAAGACCATTGTTTACTTGGTTAGCATTTTCGCCAGCGGGTACGGTCACAAACAAGTTAGCCTTGGTTTTTGCCTCGTTAAAGGTCAAATCCACCGCCAAACCCAACTGCTCACAGTACGCTTGCACGTCTTCAATCAATGCTAAGTTGGAATGTCGACTGACCGTGTCAAAGGCGATCAAGCGCGTTAGCCAATCAAGGCTATTACTCGGGTGCGTAGCATGGCTTAACTGTTCGTCATTGCTAGCATTGTCATTAGTATCTTGGATCATAAAATATCCTTATTACGATTTTTAAGAGCTATTTCTCACAAACTACTTCTTAAAAACTAATTCTCACAAACTATGATTGATCAGATTCGTCTTATGATGGATTATTCTGATTCATCACGTCAAGCACTGGTGGCATCGGTTTTGGTAACTTGCCTTCTGCTTGTAGCTCTTTGGTGGTTTTAGCATCGATAGACAGTCCAGCAATCAACGCAATGTCTTTCACATGCTTGCGTTTACGCGTCGCAAAACTCACTGGCACCATACGGGCAAACTCGTAAATATAAAGATAAGACTCTTCCCCACCTTCGAAGTCTTCGTCTTCCTCTAAACGAATCGCCCCAATCTTAGCCAAATCTGAGAGCATCTCGTTCTCTTCACTGGTCAAACCGCAATCGGTAATACCAAAACCGGTCATAAACCCGTTCGACCACTGTTTCAATGCCATCACGCGCTCGTACAAATCATGTTCATCATCAGGGATAAGCGGCATGTACGCATAGGCATCATCTTTGTCTTTTAACTGAAACACGGTGTCCTCTGCTTCTTCTGCCAACAAGGTCAATGCAGCCTCTGGTAGTGGTGCAAAGCTCAGCTCTTCGAACACCTTTGCCCATGTCGATTCGTCAGGTGCATTACAAGCGGTCATAAGCCCTGTCATCAAGCCATGCACTTCGCTGATGGACACATCAGTCCAGTCATCAAAAGCAGTCAGCCAAGTATTCCAGCCAGAAATATTATCGTTCATAACAGATGTCCTAGTAATTGAGTATGACTCATAAAATAAAAAGAAACTCGATAAAATGTCGGGGACAGATTACCGGTAAATAAAAGTAAAAAGACCAAATCTCGTGCTTGTAATTACTTTGTTGATATAGATATTATGCGGTCACCTATGGCATTATTAAATGCAGCGAACAAAATTCATTCACGCTTACTTGTTAAGGATAAAAACTGACTATGTATGATCAACTTAGAATATTAGAAAAAATGGTACTAGACATCAAAAAACAGTATCAGCTTGTCAGTGCTGAACTTAGCAGCCTAAAACAAAACCCTGTTACTGATGCAAAAGAAGTCACCGCCCTAAAGACTCAGCTTGATAGTAGCCATAGCGAACGTGATGGAGCCAAAAAACAACTGAATGATCTCGACAAACGCTATCAAAGTCTCGCTGAAGCGCATCATATGATCGGTGAAGAACAAGACAAGCTGCAAAAACAAATCAGCCAACTACAACAACAAAACAGCGAGCTGCAAAAACATAATAATGAACTAAAGCAGCAGTACAGCGATATCAAACATCAAAACAGTGAGCTACAAAAGAAAAATCAGCTGGCAGCTGAGCGCACGCAAGTGGTATTACAACGCCTAACTCGTATCGATCAGGCAGAGGGCTAATTCACCCTCTAGTAGAGGTAGCATGCAAAGAGATACTGTTTGTCAAACTGCCACTTGTTATATCTCACATCACTCATTTCACTGACCAGACATTGTAGGATTTATCATGACCGATGACCAAAGCAAATCAATAGAAAAGCAGCCAAAAAACAACCCAACACCGCACTCTCAAGCACCAAGCAAAGGATTGCCAGCCCAAAAATCAGCTCAAGCAGGGACCGCCGCCTCAAGTACAGTAGCGAAAGCCAATACCAAGACAACGAATACACCTGAACCACAAATCAAAAAAGTAGATATTGCGATTGCAGGGGTTACCTACCCTATTTTTTGTCCTGTACATGAGCAAGAAGAGCTACTATCAGCGGTTTCTTATATAAACAACTATGCACTTGACCTAAAAAGAGAAGCGCCAAGCTTGAGTCAAGAAAGCATACTAGTACTGTGCTGCTTGAACTTATACGAAAAAATCCATGCCAATCAGAGAAGCGATGAAGATCGCCTGCAACACGAGAAACAATCACAAGCATTGCTAAATAAAATCATGAAAGATGCACACTCGATTTTATAAACTGATAGATAATGTATAGTAGCGCTTAGGACATGACGACTAAGCGCTTTTTTATGCGACCAAGCATTGCTCTGTCATGACCCTAATTATGAGTAAGGCTGATAGGTTTTGCCCGCATGGAAATCCGCCTGATGCTCATAATTGCAAAAAAACAACTCCTGACTGCCTGCAATATCAGCTGCTGTATCACCATCGCTAGTTGTTCCTAAGCTAGGCTTAGTTTCAAGTACGCCGCGATATTCAGCCAAACTATGACCGCAAAAATTGCACTGTCGCGGTGTGGTGATATCTCCTTCTTGTGGCATCATGCTTTTGGGTGCTCGTGGGTACATAAACTTATAAAAAGCCCACATTGACGCCCAAATAATGAGAATGACAATAATAACGGCAAACACGGCTGTGCTCCTTTGATTACGGATAAGCGTGATGGCTATCAAAAGCAACCAAGCTAATAGCTGTACAAAAACTGGCTACGCTAATGACTGTTTCATACGCTTTGGTAACGTAAATTTTACCGTCAATAATGGTAATGGCACAATGCCTTTACCGTTTAATTACCATTGACCGTAGGTAACAACCCATGACAATAGAAAATGACGCTGGTCTATAACCACAAAAAACTGGCCACATTGAGCCAGTTTTTATCAAAATCTACGATTAAAGATTAACCGCTACAGCTGTAACTCACTGATATCAGCTACAGTCAAGAACAGCGCGCGAACCTGCTTTAATAGTGCCAAGCGGTTATTCTTCAATGTTGCATCGTCGCTATTGACCATGACATTATCAAAGAACTGTGTCAGTGGCTCATCTAAGCTCGCTAATGTCTGCAATACTTGGGTGTAGTCTGCTTGCTCAAGCAACGGTTGTACCCTCGTCTGTGCTTGCTTCACATTTGCATATAGATTTTGCTCAGCAGGCTCAGACAATAGCGCTTCATCAACCGTGTCAGCAACCTCGGTTTCTGACTTGGCCAATATGTTGGCTACCCGCTTATTAGAGTCAGCCAACATCGACGCTTGTGACATCTCGCTAAATGCTTGTACGGCACGGATACGCTGATCAAAATCGAGCGGCATATGCGGATTAATCGCTTGCACTGCCTGAATCGTATCAACGCTGACGCCTTGCTCTGTATACATCGCACGATAGCGCGAGTTTAAGAACGCCATGACCTGAGTAAAGGTATCGCCCATCTTAGCAATCTTGCTGCCTTCGGCATTGCTATAGGCTTTGATCGCCTGCTCAACGAGCGCTACCAAATTAATCGGCAACTGCTTTTCAATCAAAATACGCAAAATACCAATGGCAGAACGACGTAAGCTAAACGGATCTTTTGAGCCCGTTGGTGCTTGGTCAATGGCAAAAATACCAACCAATGTATCTAAGCGATCAGCCAATGCTAAGCAAATACCAATTGGTGTTTGCGGCAGCACATCACCACTGAACTTGGGCAGGTATTGCTCTTCTAAGCTTGCCGCAACTGCTTCAGGCTCCTCATTCAAACGCGCATAATACGTGCCCGCGATACCTTGCAATTCAGGATACTCACCAACGAGCGAGCTGGCCAAATCTGCTTTTGACAAAATACCAGCGCGTACGGTGTCATCAACATTGATGTCGTGACCTTGCTGCTGCATCAAAGTAGCAATAAATGCTGCAAGCTTAGCAATACGCTCAGACTTCTCCCAAATCGTACCCAATTTGTCTTGGAATACGCGCGTTTTTAGGCTTTCTGTGAGCGCAAACAATGGCTGCTTTTGATCTTGTAAGAAGAAAAACTCAGCATCAGCCAAACGTGGACGCACAACTTTTTCGTTGCCTTCAATGATCTGGTTAGGATCTTTTGATTCAATGTTAGTGATAAAGATGAAATACGGCTGCAGCTTACCTGCTTTGTCGGTCAAGCAAAAATACTTTTGATCGGCTTGCATAGTCGAGATAAGCGCTTCTTGCGGCACTTGTAAAAAACGCGCTTCAAAGCTCGCTCTTAGTGCAATGGGAAAATCAACCAACGCGGTCACTTCGTCCAGCAAGTCCTGCGGTACGATAGCGTCCGCATTGACCTCACCTGCCAATGCTTTGACTTGGTTATTGATCAGCATTTGGCGTTTATCAAAATCTACCACGACCTTTAGACTGTCTAGCAATTGCTCATATTCATTGGCATGAGCGATGTTATGATAGTCAGGGCTGTGGAAACGGTGGCCACGAGTTTGCGAGCCTGTTTGGTGCCCTTGAATAGTCGCATCAATAACAGCAGCATCCTGCATCAATACTGCCCATTGTACGGGACGGACAAACTCATTGCGGCTGCTACCTGAGCGCATACGCTTGGCTATCGGTAGGCTATCTAATGCTGTCTGAAAAATAGCTGGCAGTAGCTCCGTAGTTGCTTGACCAGTGATTGTTTGCTCAAAGCCGACATAGTCACCTTTATCGGTATTAATCGTCGTAAGCTCGCTGGCGTCAATACCTAGACCTTTGGCAAAACCCATGGCTGCACGGGTTGGATTACCCTCTGCATCAAAAGCGGCTTTGATTGCTGGTCCGCGTTTTTGCTCAGTACGATCAGGCTGCTTGTCGCTAATGCCCTCGATTTGAATCGCTAAACGGCGCGGCGCGGCAAAGGCTTTGATGCTGTCAAAGCTGATATCAGCGTCAGTCAGTTGCTGGGTGACACTGGCTTGTAAGGCATCACGTAATGGCTTTAGGCTTTTTGGAGGTAGCTCTTCACACCCCAGTTCAAATAGAATAGTACTCATGGGATGCTCCTATTTTTTATTAGTAGATTGATTGTTGTCAGTGTCTGCTGCTTCTTTTGGCAGATACTTCTCAAGTGCCTCGGCACGGTGTGCTTCATCTGCCAATGGGAAACCCAATTTGGCACGAGCTTCGACATAACCGATGGCAACTTTGCGCGCAAGCGTACGCACACGTAAGATAAAGCGCTGACGCTCTGTGACCGAGATTGCACCGCGGGCATCAAGCAAGTTAAACGCATGAGAGGCTTTTAATACCATCTCGTAAGCAGGCAATGGCAAGCCAGCTTCGACTAACTTGTCGGCTTGCTGTTCATAAAAGTCAAACATCTCGCCCATCATTGGCACATCAGCGTGCTCAAAGTTATAGGTCGACTGCTCAACTTCGTTTTGATGGAACACATCGCCATAAGTAACACGGCCAAACTCACCATCTGCCCATACCAAATCATAAACGCTATCAACGCCTTGCACATACATAGCCAAACGCTCAAGACCATAGGTAATCTCACCTGTCACTGGGAAGCATTCAATACCGCCGACTTGCTGGAAGTACGTGAACTGCGTCACTTCCATACCGTTTAGCCAAATCTCCCAGCCCAAGCCCCAAGCGCCTAGCGTCGGTGATTCCCAGTTGTCTTCCACAAAACGCACATCGTGCACCAACGGGTCAATACCAATGGCACGTAGTGAGTCTAAATATAGCTCTTGAATGTTAGGTGGATTTGGCTTTAGCACCACCTGAAACTGATAGTAATGCTGCAAGCGGTTTGGGTTGTCACCATAGCGCCCATCGGTAGGACGACGTGATGGCTGTACATAAGCTGCGTTCCAACGCTCAGGACCTAACGAGCGCAAAAAAGTTGCCGTATGAAAAGTGCCTGCGCCGACTTCCATATCATAAGGCTGCAATATAACGCAGCCTTTATCAGCCCAATAATTCTGCAGGGTTAGGATTAAGTCTTGAAAGGTCATCGGTTGAGAGTTTTTATCTTGTGTCATTGGGGTTGTCGCTTCGGATGTCATAGTTTGGGTATTCATAGTAAAGCCACTGTGAAATGAGTATTATTAACTAAATCTCTGATAGCACTCGCCACGCATTTTGGCAACGACTCTATTTGCCTGCTCACCTTACTAAAAATTGACTATTTTATCCATATTTACGTCAACTAAATTTGCATTGTGAACACAAACACGTCGCTATATGACTGTTTTTTGGTCGAATAATCACGAAAGGCAAATTATCATTAAAAGATGTGGTTAGAGATATGGTTAAGATAGACAAAAAAATACCCAAATGCGTGAGCATTCGGGCAGGAGGAAAGTTGTATCTTGGGCATCCTGATTATTCAGGCTTTTTATTTTTAAGGTACTGCTGTTCTTTTAACTGCATTTACAACTTAACGTTTTAACTTAGCGCTTTTAAATTCTAATTTCAAAACCTGCCAAAACACACTTACTGGTAAGACCCACTGCTGGCTTTTGGCATGATTATCCACAGTATGAGGTAAATCAAGATACCAGGTACTGCTGCACTCAACGATGAGATAATCACAAAAAGCAATCTAACCCACGTTGGCGACCAACCAACATACTCTGCGATCCCGCCCATTACGCCCGCTATCATACGATTGTTTTGTGAGCGATGTAATTTTGCTAACTTAGCCAAACTAAATACCTCTCTAACGTTTGTTTTTATATGTTTATTCTTTTTTTGCTTTTTTCTATATGTCAAAAAAACTTTGTGTTGCTAACTTATGAATAAGTATATCAACTCTTTAGTATTTATCTGTTGACGCTGTAGACGTACTTTGTGAGTTTATGATACCTAAGCTTACCCTAATCTGTCATAACTGCGCGCAAACCCCTGATTTTAAATAGTTATTTCAAAATGTTTCAAAATCACCTTTGTTGCTTAATCCTTACAACAACACCTTCCAATTCTTATTATTTTTTAATTTAATCAAAGAGATAAACAGTAATTTAATAACGAAAATAACCATCAATAGCTATCAAAAAATCTTCATCTGCCCAACCAGTTACCAGTAAATTACCAGCAAGCCACGCCCAACTTGCCATTGATAGATTCAATAAACTGTCCATTCAAAATAGCAAGTTGAAGATAGAATAATATGCAAAAAAGTCAGATATAGGTCAGGGTTACAATAACCTACCTGCAAATCCACCCAAACCTTTATACCATGCTGATAAACAACTCAGACTTTAGAAAACTCATCACAAAACTGAGACAGACTATAAAGATAAAACAAAAATAAGGATGACTATGTACGATACGGGATTGATGATTGGACATTTTGAGCCGCTACATTTGGGGCAAATGCGTAGCATATTAGAAGCAGCAGGACAGGCAAAAACCTTACACATTGTCATTATGGCGCATCCTTCCCCGCATCCAGATTTTGCTATTACGTTACAAGATAAGGCACGCTGGCTACAGATGGCCTGTGCAGACCTGCCATTTATTCATATTCATACGACTAATGAGCTCGAGTTGCCTCTTCATGAGCATCTTTATGATAGTAGTGAGGATATCCGTATTGATGTGGCTGCTAGCAACGCTAAATTGCAGCGTTTGATAGACGCACTAACACTACCTGCAGAGACCGTATTGTTCATAGCTGAAAACCACCCCCTTACGCAGAGCGATATACAGGATCAATTACTGTTTCCAGTTATCACCACTACGCTACAACCTGAGTTTGACTCTTATGCGATTGCTCGTGATCCAGTCGCCCACTGGTCAGCGATTCATCCAGAAGCCCGCGCTAACTATACCAAGACCGTTGCTATCGTTGGTGGGGAAAGCTCAGGTAAGACGACACTGGTACATAAGCTGGCTAATTATTACGGTGCTAGCTTTGCACTGGAGATGGGTCGTTTGTATGTCGGCACAGACTTGGGTGGTAGCGAAGTTGGCTTACAGTATAGTGACTATGGGCCGATTTCGCTTGATCATGCCCAGGCGATACGAGAAGCCAAAGTCCATGCAACTGCGCCTGTCACCATCGTTGATACTGACTTTGTGACCACGCAGGCATTTTGTGAAGAGTACGAGGGTCGCACCCATCCTTTTGTGGCTGCCTGTATTGATGAGTTTCGTGTAGACCACACCATTATGCTGGATAACAATACGCCGTGGATCGATGATGGCATGCGCTCTTTGGGTACGCCTGAGGCACGTGGACGGTTTGAACAGCGTCTGGTAGATATTTTTGCCCGTCACGATATCATACCGCATATGATAGACCAGCCTGATTATGATGCTCGTTATCAACAAGCGTTATTGTTTATCGATCAACATGTCTATGGCAAAAAGCCATAAAAAATTCAGAGTATATTTATAATAATTTATTTACGAGCGCATGTTATTCAGCTAGCGCATGAAAGTTAGCAACATATTGATATTAGTATTTATTTTAGAGGAAAAAATTATGCGTATTCAACTATTGGACAACATTACCGGAAAATGGGCAATGCAATGGATTATCATCTGGTTTATTTGCGGGGTCATTGCCTTGTCCGCAGGGTTTTGGCTCACCACCGACCATACCACGCTTGATTGGTTTTATTTGGCTGTCTCATTTATTGGCTTGGTTTGTGTGGTCTCGCTATCATTTCGCAAAAACGTCATGGGCAATGGTTTTGGGATGGGGGCAACCGCAGGTGAGGTTATCGTACAGGCAACGTCTGGCGCAGTGGGCTTAATGCTGGCACCACTTTTTAACTTTTTTACACACGTCTACGGTATTTTCTATTGGTCCAAGCACACGGATCCTGATGGCGATATGATCCCCAAGTCAGCGAGCAAAGCGGTTTGGTTGATCACTGCAACATTTATCATCATTGGTCTTGCGCTATTCCCTACTATCAACGATCTGCTAACGAGCTATGGCTATGCGGTCGTAGAAGATGACAACAGTAAATTTTTAGGGTTTATCTCCTTTTTTTGGATCAACGTCATTGCATTTGTGTTATCTATTACTGCACAGGCTGCCATGATTTTGCGTTACTCGTTTAACTGGTGGCTATGGATCATCGTGAACTTTGTCTGGCTCATTGTGAATCTCATGTCTGGTAACTATATTTTTGCTATTCAAACCATGGTTTATCAGGTCAATGCATTCGTCGGTCTGTACGAGTGGCATCGTAGCGAACGCGGTTAATAACATCAGTTACAAAAAACTGTATTAGACTTTAAGACACATAAGATTTGAAAATACATAAAATATTGAGTCAAATGTTGCCAACATGACATTAGCAACCTGTCCAAATTTGACTGTACCGTCTATGAGATAAAATGGTAGATACACGCGATTAATGCTACAACTGATATCAAACATCATATTGATATTTGAGTGAGTAACAAATATCAGCCCTCTATTTTAATCACTAACAGGGAGGTTAGTATGTCACGTCATCAACCCAAAATGTCTAAGCGTACGCTTGAGCAATGGCTTAGTGAGTACTCTGTCAGTCATCAGAACTTGGTCAATAAGAAAATCCATTGGCTATGTGTACCAACGATTTTTGTCAGCCTGTTAGGTATGGGCATGTCACTGTCTGTTTGGTTTACCTTAGTGCTCAGCGCCTTAGTGCTACTGTTCTATATGCGCTTATCGACGCCGCTGTTTTTGGCGATGGGTATGTTTATTCTTATCTGTTTGTCAGTAATGGCAGCTATGCCTTGGGGATTTAAGGCATGGGCAGCTGTCTTTATCGTCGCTTGGATTGGGCAGTTCATCGGTCATAAAATCGAAGGCAAAAAACCTTCATTCTTTAAAGATCTACAGTTCTTGATGATCGGTCCAGCATGGGTAGCCGACAGTTTAATGCAGCGCAAATAGCTATTATTCTGGCTGATGAATTTCGTAAATACCAAATTTTGCAAACATTCAGTATCGCTGCGCCGTCTTTAACCTTTATCATCAATAAAAAAAGCGCCACCTAACAATCAGGTGGCGCTTTTTTATATGTACTTAATCTAGGACGTTTTTTAAGTAAAAACAATAACGCCCTATATTTTAAGCACCAAAAACTTTTAGACGCTCGTCAACTGGCTTGAACGCTTTATCGCCTGCTGGCTGCTCGATTTTACCAAATACCAACTGGGCTTTGAGCTCCCAGTCTGCATCGATGTTCCAAGTGCTTGCAACTTTTTGATCAATCACTGGATTGTAGTGCTGTAAGTTTGCGCCAACCTCAATACTTGCAAGCGCCGTCCAAATAACGTACTGGTGCATTGCATTGGTCTGGGTTGACCAAATCGGAAAATTATCAGCATATAAAGGTGCCGCTTCTTGCATGCCTCTGACGACAGCCTGATCTTCAAAGAACAACACCGTACCAGCACCCGCTCTAAAACCAGCAATTTTATCTTTGGTAGATTTGAATGCTTCCTCGTCACCGACGATTACGCGCAATGCATCTTCAGTCATGTCCCACAATTTATGATGGTCATCACCGAATAACACCACAATGCGTGTTGACTGTGAGTTGAACGATGATGGTGTATGCAAGATAGCATGCTCCACTACTTTTACAACTTCATCATTAGATACTGGTAGCTGGTCGCTAAGGGCATAGATTGAACGGCGTTTTTCTGCTAACTGCTGTAATGTTTTTAGGTCTGACATAGTGTTGCTCCACGTTGTTAATATTAATAGTTGTTGGTATAAGTTATCGTTTTTTCTTTATTATAGGCTTAATGGTATTAAACCCATATGTCGTTTTTATCAAAAAAAATTATGAGTGTTCGTTGGATGGAAACTATCATTCGTGACGTTATCCTTTGAACCCTTCAGGCAATTCTGGCGCCACAAGACGGTTCATATCAGAATCGATCTCACCAAAGCGTTCATGACCATTGTTCCAATCGCTAATCGATTGCTTGAGCGCTTCTTTATTGTCAGCGACAAAATTCCACCACAGCAGTACCTTGTTATTCAAAGGCTCACCGCCAATAAACATCAGACGTGTGCCTTTTTTTGCTACCAATCTTATGCTGGTACTATTGGCGACATCTGTACGATGAAAACGTAACAGCTGGTTTTTTTGATAGACCTTACCTTCGGACTCCAGCTCACCAATAATAACCAAAACACCGTACTCGAAGCTGGCTTCTAAATCCAGTGTCACATCCCCATCTTCTAGGAAGTGCACATCGACACCGACCATCTTAGAGTACTGCAATGTTGGCGCTTGATAGTGCTCGCCTGAGGCAGCTGTATAGTCACCTGTGGTCAGAGTCAGCTCAACATTGTTTTCAGTCCATGTTGGCAGCTCTGGATAATGATTGAAACTGCGTTCAATCTGTTGGTCAGTAGGTAGGGCTATCCACAGCTGTACCATGTTCATATTGCGTATAGCTGTGCTTGAGTCAGTATCGCCTACATCATCACGTAAAAAGACGCTTTGTTCTGTGTGACTGATGCCTTGATTCAGTCCAGTACCTGCCGTCATGACATTAACTTGGTGTTTGGTGATGACTTGCTCACTACCTAAGCTATCTTTGTGTAATATCTCACCCTCTATCATCCAACTAAAGGTCTGTAGATTGGTGTGCGGATGACGTCCAACTTGCACCCCTGAATCATCTGACGCGAATTCGACCGGACCTGCATGATCCAAAAAGCACCAAGCACCGATGGGTTGTTTGCCTTTGTTCGGTAGCAATCGAGCGATAGGAACGCCGCCAACATCTGTCAATCGTGGCTCTAAAGTGCTAATAGTCATGACCCACCTCTTGGTATCTATAACATCAATACGGTTATTAATAATGAGTTGTTGATCGCTATCGTTTCTCTATAAAAAAGCAGTACTTCTTATAAAAAAAGCGGTACTTCCATCACCAATACTGTTGCAGCTGCTGGCACATCCATCGTAAAACTCTCAGTATCCCAAATACCCAAACCATCTCGACTGGCCAGAACATTATTATCTATCACGACTTGACCACTGATAACAAAAACATAGACACCGTTGCTAGGGTTTTTTAGTTGATAACTGCTCATCACCCCTTTATCAAATTCCCCTATGCTAAACCAAGCATCTTGATGAATCCAAACGCCTGCATCGTCAGCATTAGGCGACAGCACTTGATTGAACGCATTGGGTTGCATGATATCGCCCATAGGTATTTGCTGATATCGAGGGGCCACACTCATTTTATTTGGTATTACCCAAATTTGTAGAAACGCCATGTCCTCTTCATTATTACCATTCATTTCACTATGAGTAATGCCCGTACCTGCTGACATGACTTGGATCTCACCAGTCTCGATCATGCCTTCATTGCCGATATTGTCTTTGTGTGCAAGCTTGCCAGATAAAGGAATACTGATGATTTCCATATCACGGTGCGAATGCCTACCAAACCCATGACCACCAATGACAAAGTCATCATTGAGGACACGTAGAGCACCAAACCCCATACGCTCCCGGTTATGATAGTTAGCAAAGCTAAAGCTATGACGGCTTTTGAGCCAGCCATGATTGGCATCACCACGTGAGTCTGCTGCATGATAGATCGTTTTCATAATTTATCCTTAGCTATCAACACGTTTATCAGCTATGTATTTATTATTAATTAACGTCATTGAACAATAGATTCATTATAATTGTTGACTACAAAGAGATAAACAAGGATAAATGCAATTAACTATTCTCACTTTTAGAACAATCATAAGGTACCGATAATGGGACAACTAGAAGATATGGCGATGTTTGTACGCATTGTCGAAGCAGGTAGCATTACCAAAGCGGCTGAGCAGTTAAATATCGCAAAGTCAGCCGTGAGTCGCCGCCTCAAAGAATTAGAAACACGCCTAGGCAGCCAATTGATCAGCCGTACCACTCGCCACTCTAAATTAACTCAAGCAGGTGAGCAGTATTATCAGCAGGTAAATCATATCTTGCGCGCAGTCGATGCGGTCAACGAGCGTACCAGCGATGCACCTATGCGTGTCGAAGGCACGCTCAAAATGACAGCACCATTATCGTTTGGAGTCAGGCATCTAAATGATGTGATTGATGAGTATGCTAATCAGCACCCCAACCTAAGATTTGATTTAGATTTTTCTGATCGGCGTATCGACTTGATTGAAGAAGGCTATGAGTTGGCAATTCGCATCGGCGATCTGCGCGACTCTAGCTATCAGGCAAAACAGTTGGCGTTGATACGCTGTGTGATTTGTGCCAGTCCTGACTATCTGGCAAGGATGGGTGTACCCGAAACACTAGATGATTTGGACAATCATGAGCTGTTGCAATATAGTCTTGGTCAGACGAACAGTATAGAGCTAGTGGATGCTGAGGGCAAAAAACATTACCGTACTATCGATGCCAAAATAAAAGCCACTAATGGCGAGTTCTTAGTTGATTTGGCGGTAAAGGGACACGGCATTACCTTTGTGCCCACGTTTATTGCCTACAATGAACTGGCACGAGGTGAACTCGTACCTGTCTTCCAGCAGTACCAGTTGCCTGTGTTAAAAGCATATGCCGTTTATCCAAGAAACCGATTCTTATCGCAGCGTTGTCGTTATTTGATTGACTTTATTGCAGAGCGATTCGGCGATCATCCCTATTGGGATGAGTATTGATAGCACTATTAAATAGAACTGTAAGGGTTACGCTTCAATGCTCTTACCCTCTTTCATCCGACTAATCGTCAGCCCCGTAAAGCCAAACAGCAGCGTCAGTAACAGTGACAAATAACAGAAGAACGCATAAGGTAGATACTCTAATACTGGCACCCCTAGTGCCTGACTGATAAACACCCCGCACACACTCCAAGGCACCAGTGGATTAATCACCGTTCCTGCATCCTCAATCGTCCGCGACAAATTCTTCGGATGCAATTGCAGGCGCTCAAACGTCGACCGAAAGGCCGTACCTGATAATAGAATACTCAAATACTGCTCACCGATTAATACATTGATACTGAGCGCCGACATCGCCGCCGCAAAGATCGCTCGTCCTGAAGTGGTCAGTGTCTCTTTAATACCTGACAGCAGTGCTGGCAGAATCCCTAATGCCGTTAGTAACCCACCTAAACTTAGTGCCAGTATCACAATCGCCTGGGTAAAGAACATACTCTGTACACCGCCGCGCGACAGCATACCACCGACCTCCCCTAGCTCTAATGACTCAGCGGGTGCATATCCTGCAAACAGATACCCACCCAACTGACCAAAGCTTGGCGAGCTGTGTACATAAGTGATGATTAGTGCTGCTGCTATGGTACAAATAATCGTATAAATCGCATTAACCCGAAACAGTGCCAATCCTACCAATATCACAAAGGGTAGTACCGAATACCCATGTACCAAACCACTGTCTATCAGCTGTCCTTGTAATATAGTCACTTGACTCAGATCAGCGCTGGTCGTCTGCCCTGAGAACATCCAAAACAAGATGACTGTCAGTATCCATGCCGGTACAGTGGTATACATCATATTACGAATGTGCTCAAACAAATCAATACCCACCACTGAGGACGCAATGGTACAGGTGTCAGACAAGGGCGACATCTTATCACCGAAGAACGCGCCTGATACTACTGCCCCCGCCGCTATAGCCACATTGGCATCAAAGGCGTTACTCATCCCAATAAAGGCCACACCCAATGTGGCAGCAGTCGTCAAACTACTGCCTAGAGCAATACCGATAATAGAGGTTAAGACAAAGGCAGAGATATAGTAGTACTCAGGCGATATCAGCTGAAAGCCCACATACATAAGCGTGGGAATGGCCCCTGACATCATGAGAGCCGCCACCATAAGACCAATAAAGAAGAATAGGTAGATGGCACCGATACCGCGCATGACACCTGAGGCCATTTGCGCTTGCATGTCATCAAAGCTGAGTCCTTTAACCATACCGATAGCTAGCAATACACAGATGGCAAGGATAAGAGACAGGTGCGGTACCCAGCCAAAGCCAATCATGGTGATGCCCATAATAGCGATGACGATGGCGGATATAATAAAGGCGAGCTTGGCGCTGATCTCGGTGAGGGGTTTTGGTGGCATGAGGTGCCCTTATGTTGCCTACAGGTTTAAACTACGTATATGTCTAGGTTTATACGCCTGATCTGTCGCGATCATGACGGCTACTCTCTTTTGCTCTGTAGAAATTCCATTTTGACTTGCTATGTCTCTACTAGCTGCTTAGCTTATTTTTCAAGACAAATTTTAAGCATAAAAAAAAGCCTCACTATGAAGTGAGGCTTTTTGCGCTTTTTCAAGCCATATTTGGAGCGGGAAAAGAGATTCGAACTCTCGACCCCAACCTTGGCAAGGTTATGCTCTACCACTGAGCTATTCCCGCTTATTATCAGATCGTCGTGTTGTTAACAACTACTTCGTCTCGATAGGCTGGCTATTCTAGCAAATATTCTGTATGTGTCAACACCTTTTTTAAAATTTATATCTAATATTATCAACTAAGCCCCCTATAGTTTAGGTAAATAGACACAAACAATTGATTTAACAAAATAATTTATTTTTAAAAAATATAAATTATTTTGCATTAAATATCACAAACTACAGTCTCGCCCTGATGCTTCCTGCTATTACAACTTTCTATTCATCTAGTACTTTTCTTTCATATGGACTAATACAACTCTTATAAAAAAGAAGCAAAATCAGACCTTACTCACAGCAACATCTTGCTCACTTACAATCATAGGCTCTATTGTTACTTTTTCTACCTTGGTTTTAGTCAGTTAACATTATTATACTTATCTACAATAAGAGTTCAGGTAGACTTTCACTATCTATATGGATGAACAAACGTCAATAAAAGAGCAATAACAAACAGCGTTGTCATCTATTTTACTGTTATTTATTTTGTATGATTTTAATTTTACCGCTTATCGAGAGGATATTTTTATGAAAAAATTATTGACCACCACAGTGATGGCGGCTTCGTTGTCGGCACTGACATTAACCGGTTGTACGAGTACCACCAATACGGGTGCCGTTGGTGTTGATCGCCAGCAGTTATTATTGGTCTCTAGCGAGCAGGTGCTACAGCTATCAGCACAGAGCTACGCGCAGACATTACAAGAAGCAAGATCAAAAGGCGTGTTAGATACCAACACGGCTCAGCTCAATCGCCTAAAGAACATCGCGAATCGTTTGGTTGGTCAAGTAGGTGTTTATCGTACAGATGCGGCAAAATGGCAGTGGGAAGTCCACACAATCAAATCTGATCAGCTAAACGCCTTTGTAATGCCAGGCGGTAAGGTTATGTTTTATTCAGGTATTATCGATCGTCTAAACCTGACCGATGACGAGATTGCCGCTATTATGGGTCACGAAATCTCTCATGCATTGCGCGAGCACTCACGTGAACGTATCTCACGCGAGTATGCCACTCAGACAGGTATCGGTGTGGCAGCTAGCATCTTTGGTCTATCACAAGGTCAAGCTCAGATCGCAAGCGTAGCTGGTGATCTAGGGTTGAGCCGTCCGCACAGTCGTACTCAAGAAAGCGAAGCTGACCAAATCGGACTTGAGTTAATGGCGCGTGCAGGCTATAACCCGCAAGCTGCTATTACGCTATGGCAAAAAATGCAGCGTGCCAGCCAAGGCGAGCCACCTCAATTTTTGAGCACTCACCCAACGAGCAGCAGCCGTATCTCTGAGCTACAGTCGTTGATGCCAAAGGTTACGCCACTGTACCAACGATCGCGTCGTTAATACCTGATCGATTAATTACTCTGATGCATACTTAAGAGGCAAAGCTCAAGAGATGAAGCTCAAGAAGCTAAACTTAAGAAGCTAAGTGTATATAGTCTATAAAAGCAAAGTACAGCCAGTGCGCCGTGCTTTGCTTTTTTACTTGGCGCTAGGCATTGTATGCTTTTTAATCGTACGCTATACCGACTGCTGTCTCTGCTATAATGCCAGTAGATATCATTTGCAGATTGCCAATAGACTTGGGCAATATATATTGAAGGATTGTTATGAGTACCACACCTACCGCCGATGCACTTCATACTGAACTACAAGCGCTAGAGCCGCAGTATATCGAGCTAATCAATGAGTCGATGTCCCATGCTGGCTACTTTGAAGGCAAAGAGAGCCACTTCAAACTGACTATCGTCAGTGATGCTTTTGAAAGTAAGCGACTGGTCGGGCGTCACCAACTAATATATGGGTTAGTCAATTCCCTATTAACCTCACAAGGCGGTCAGGTACATGCGCTAGCCATTCACGCCTATACGCCAACAGAGTGGCAAGGTCAAAGCCCAGACAGTCCATTATGTGCGGGTCAAAACAAATAGCATGATGCACGTTTATAAAAATCAAACAGTTTAAATATGCCCGCATATCATAATGCAAAAGGGAGCAAGATTCGATGAAACATCTACACATGTTAATGGCAGCGCTGACCGTTATATTATTTCTATACCAAAGTTATTTAGTACTGAGCGCTGACAGGCGTGCACCGCGTGTGGTCAAAATAGCCACTCATATTATCTACGCTGTGCTCATCTTGTCAGGTGCCATAATGCTGATGCAGTTAATGAGTGCTAATGCCCCTGTACAGTGGGTGTTTGCTAAGATTATTTTGCTTGTTGCTGCTATTAGCTCTAGCATCAAAGCCTTTAATGCTAACGCAACCCCTGTTCAGAGAAAAACAGGCATTCTTATTGCTGCAGTTGCCTATCTTGGCATCGTGATACTTGCCTTTGCCAAACCAGCAAATTTATTCTGATTGTCTCTACCCTTTTAGTGAGTATTCGATATTTTTTAATATCTTAATGATGCGGTATTTGTTATCTTAAATAGACATAAATAC
This sequence comes from Psychrobacter sp. T6-6, assembly GCF_052258185.1. Taxonomy (NCBI): domain Bacteria; kingdom Pseudomonadati; phylum Pseudomonadota; class Gammaproteobacteria; order Moraxellales; family Moraxellaceae; genus Psychrobacter; species Psychrobacter sp. T6-6. Next base: position 155,735 of record NZ_JBQQEX010000003.1, on the reverse strand, counting down.
AATCACTTAGCCTAATGGAGCCCTCATGAAAACGTTTACGACAGCGACCCTACTGGCAGCAGCTGGCATCTTTGCGCTCTCAGGCTGTGCTTCTACTGGTAATGTCACACCGCAATATGTCCCGCCAAGCACTTATCAAAATTATAATTGCCAAGCACTCAGTCAAGAGTACGCGCGCGTCAACCGTTATGTTGAAGCCGCTCGCAGTGAGCAATCTACCTTGTCAACTTCAGGCGTGGGTGTGGGCATTTCTGCAGGACGTTGGGGTATCTCTCCCAATATCAGCTTTGGTGTTGGCAAAAGCAACAACACCAAAGCACGCGATGCAAAACTCTCGCGTCTCTATGGTGAGCGTGATGCGATTGTCCAATCTGCTCGTATTCAGCGCTGTAGCTTTGCCAATGGCATCAAAATTTATGGTGAATAAAATCAAGCAAAAGCTCTCTACATAATTGAGACAGTGCGATAACAAGAAAAAAGCCAATACGCGATCCGCATATTGGCTTTTTTCTTGTTATCGCTTTTATGAGCACTGTCCTAATTTGACGCATACTGCTTTACTAAGCGCTACGCCTGCAAGCTTTGCACCCACTGCACTATTTGATGGCTTGGCAGTGCGCCTGATTGACGCGCAATCTCCTTGCCATGCCTAAAGGCCACCATCGTTGGCAGGCTGCGAATATTATAAGGAGCAGCAGCTTGCTCGTATTTATCCGTTTGCACTTTGGCAAAGACCACTTGCGGCAATTGACCAGCAGCCGCTTTGAATTCTGGTGCCATCATAATACATGGCTGGCACCAGCTCGCCCAAAAGTCTACGATGGTTAATACATCATTTTTTTGAATGACTTTACTGGTCGTTTGCGCGTTCAGCTCATGTGGACTGGCAGTCAATAATAGCTGGCTACATTTACCACATTTTGGTGCAGCACTTAGCCGTGCGGCAGGTACACGGTTGGTTGCTTGACACTGCAGGCATACTAAATGGAAACTTTGTTCGCTCATCATCTGATTCCTATTTTAATTATTCTAATCACTTTACTTTTTATAAGTTCGATATTGGTATTTATAACCCAAGCTCAACGTATAATCTACGCAGACAAATAATTTTAGCACAGTTCACTATTTTCCTTCTCTATGCTATTTGCTGTGCCACACCGCTATAGACATAGCTCATCGGTCGTGGACCAGGCAAATACGCTTCGCTCAATTTATCAATAGCAAACCCACCCGCTCTGATCAATGCTGGAATATCACGGTCTAAGTGACAACCGCCTGCTATTGGTTTCCAAAAAGGTGTCAAACGATGCTGCCAACGCTCAACAGTCAAGTCTGGTGCTAGCCCGTGCTCACAAAATAACAAGCGTCCATTAGGTTTTAGCACACGTGCCATTTCTTGAAGTGCAGCTACTGGATCGTCGATACTGCATAGGGTAAAAGTCATCACAATGGTATCGAATTGATCAGTTTTGGCATGAATACCTTGTACATCGACGGCTATTACCTCAACTGGAATATCAATGTTAGCCGCTCGCTCATGTGCAAGTGACTGCATTTGAGCTGCTGGATCGACACCGACAATGGCAGAGACTTTTTTGGTATCGTAAAATTGTAGATTCAGACCGCTACCAATGCCAATCTCCAACACCTCGCCGAACGCTTGCGGAACAATTTTGGAACGCGCTTTCATCACATTGCCTGTACTACAAGCGACATCTATCATTTTTGGTAGTACATAGCGCTCATATAGGTTCATTACTCTCTCCCTTTATCAACACCCTGAGCGCTTATAAGCATCTATACCAAACATACTGTATTGTGGAAAGAAGCGAGTCCCTCTTGTTGCTAACGGTCACTCATGACCCTGTCTGACTTACTCACCAAGCACATTAATCGGTACTTTCAGATAACGCGTACCGTTGTCTTCTGGCTCTGGCAAATGCCCTGCATCTATATTTACTTGTACTGCAGGAATAATCAGGCGCGGCATATCCAAAGTCGCATCACGGCGCTCACGCATATCTACAAACTCCGCTTCGTTGATGCTGTCTTTGACATGAATATTTTCTAGTTTTTGTGCCGCAACAGTAGTCGTTGGACAATGCTGACGCCCCTTGCTTGGATAATCATGACACAAATACATCACCGTATCTTCGGGAAGTGCCAATAGCTTTTGAATAGAGTGATAAAGCGTTTTGGCATCACCGCCTGGAAAGTCACAACGGGCAGTACCCACGTCAGGCGCGAACAAAGTATCACCAACAAAAATCACTGTTTTTTCTTCATCAGTAGCCATATATGCCATATCGGCACGGGTATGACCGGGTACATATAGCGCAGTAATAGTAATACTCCCCAGCGCTAGCGTCTGACCATCATCTGTCAAAATATCAAACTGACCAGCATCAGTACGGAACCTGCTGTCAAAATTAAATATTTGCTTAAATATTTTTTGTACTTCGGTAATATGCTGACCGATAACCAGCTCACCGCCAAGACTTTCTTTGACATGAATGGCAGCAGATAGGTGATCGGCATGGGCATGGGTCTCAATGATATATTTGAGTGTCCAGCCATGCTCACGGACAAATTCAATGACTTCATCAGCGCTACTGGTATTGGTTCTGCCCGACTTTGCATCAAAGTTTAGGACTGGATCGACAATGGCGCACAGTTGCTGCTCGACATCAGCGAGCACATGAGTATAGGTTTCTGTATCACTGTCTAAGAAAGAATGAACTTGCATGGTTACCTCTTTACTTATCTATGGAGTGTTTTCGTTATAGGGCGTTTATTATCTTTAATTAACCCTTAAGTATGATATTGAGTCGTATATAATGCTTGTTTGAACTTATAACTTATCTGTTATCACCAATATAACAACTGCAATACACTTTATCAATTTATATAATGTAAATAATGATATCTTGATATGCGGCGTGATATCATTGATAATCAAACATATATTATTGAAAATAATACGGTAGTCACTACCCTATTATATAAGGAGCTCACTCTGGCTACTTCACCTGCAGCAGCGGATATGTCTGCTCATAGCGCTAATGATGATATGTCATCTGATAACGCAGATTTTGCCTCTATTGATCTTGCCAAACAAATGCAACAAGCATCCATGCAAGCGAGTCAGTTGTTAAAATCACTCTCACACCCTGATCGACTGTTACTACTTTGTCAGTTGACCCAAGGCGAGTACTGTGTCGGTGAGCTTGAAGGCTTGGTCGGTGTTGGACAGCCAAGCTTGTCGCAGCAACTGGGTATCTTGCGTAAAGACCAGCTGGTAGCGACACGGCGCGAGGGCAAGCAGATTTACTATAGCATCGCAAGTGACGATGCCTTGGCTGTATTAGAGCTGCTTTATCAAAGATTTTGTGCCAAAGCGGAATAATGCCGTACTCGCCTAGCTGTCTTATGATGATTTTTATTTTGGTGATGTATTGATATGTCTTCTATCACTGGCCGTCTTATTCCTACTTGGCTGCGCCAATACCAGCTAACCGCATTGCCGACTGACCTTGTCGCAGGACTCGTGGTAGGCGTATTGGTGATACCGCAGAGCTTAGGCTACGCGGTACTTGCAGGGCTGCCACCTGTGTATGGTCTGTATGCAGCGATCGTACCTGTAATCGTCTATGCATGGCTTGGCTCTAGCAACGTACAGGCTGTCGGACCTGTCGCTATTACCGCTATTATGACGGCGAGCGGTCTGCTACCCTACGCTGAGCAAGGCTCAGAGCAGTACGCACTGATGGCAAGCCTACTGGCATTGATGGTAGGCGCACTACTATGGATTGCTGGACGGCTGAAGCTTGGCTGGATCATGCAGTTTATTAGTCGCGGCGTTTCAGCAGGATTTGTGAGCGGAGCTGCAGTACTGATCTTTGTCAGCCAACTCAAGTACCTGATGGCAATTCCCATCACTGGTAACAGCTTGGTCGGTTATTTATCTACCATGCAGCGCTATGCCAGTCAGTTACATCCTTTGACTTTGGTTATTGGTGTCATTGCTTTTGCGCTCTTGGTGGCTAATCGCTACGCCAGTGAGTGGGTATGGCGAACGTGGCTATCGGCATCGTATGCCAAATGGGCAGAGCGTCTATTTCCACTCGTCTTACTTGGCTTTGCCATCGTTCTGAGCATCGTAATGCACTGGAGCGCACTGGGTGTTGCCACTATTGGTCGTATTCCGCAAGGATTACCGAGCTTTACGCTGCCGCATGTGACAGACTTACAAGAAGCGCTCAAGCTCTTGCCAACAGCAGGCTTGATGGCGCTGATCGTATTTGTATCTAGTAGCTCAGTGGCCAGTACCTATGCACGCTTACGGGGAGAGCGGTTTGATGCCAATCATGAGCTGACTGGCCTTGGTCTGGCCAACCTATCTGGCGGACTGTTTCAGAGCTTTGCTATTGCAGGCGGTTTCTCACGTACGGCTATCAACGCAGATTCAGGAGCCAAAACGCCGCTTGCCAGCCTAGTGACGGTACTGGTGATGATTGCGGCCTTGATAGCCTTTAGCAATGCGCTTGCCCCTCTGCCTTACGCCCTACTGGGTGCCACTATTATGGCATCCATCATTGGGCTGATAGATATCACGACTCTGAAGTCTGCTTGGCAGCGTGATCGCTTAGATGGCGCCAGTTTTTTGGCCGCGTTCATTGGTGTGCTGATATTTGGACTCAATACAGGTCTGGTCATTGGGCTGATGGTGTCGTTTGCGAGCCTTATATGGCAATCAAGCAAGCCGCATGTGGCTATCGTTGGACAGTTGGGTGGTAGCGGACATTTTCGTAATATCAATCGTCATGATGTGGTGACTTTTGATAATTTACTGATGCTACGTATCGATGAGAGTCTATTCTTTGGTAATAGTGAGTCCGTACATCGTCGTATTCTAAATGCTATGCAGCAGTATCCAGCAGCACACGAGGTCGTATTGATTATGGCGGCGGTCAATCATATCGACCTGACCGCGCAAGAAATGCTCAGTACTCTAAACCAAGAGCTTGCACTACAAAATAAGCGTCTGCATTTTAGCTTTATCAAAGGGCCTGTCATGGATGTTATCGGTCAAACGCCACTGATTAGTGAGTTATCAGGGCAGGTCTATCTGAGTACCTTAGATGCCGTCGATGCTTTGAAAAACATTTGACGATGACATGATGTGCATCTTCTTTAGAATGTGTGTGTCTTTTAGAGCATAACTGGCCATAGCATCCATCGCACAATATCGCTACGATAGAGCCTGTGTTATGCTATACCGACTATACAGAGCTCACAGTACACAGCTAACCATACACAGACAGCTACTGGCTCACAGCTTTAGTCTCAACGAGACTGACCTGTCTTTTGATTGTCATGACCTACCCTTTAATACTATAACTATTCACAACAATAATTGACGCGACTTATGACCGACGACTTAACGATTTACAAGCAGATATATCCAAGCCAATGTATCAAAATTGCCGAGCTTGGCTACCGCTCAGTGCTCAATATACGTCCAGATGCTGAGATTGAGACACAACCTGATAGCTGTGATTTGGCAACTGCGACCAAGGAAGCAAACCTAACTTATCATCATCTCCCATTTGATGATGAGCGCCTAAGTATGCTGACCGTAGAACAGTTTGCTGACTTTTATCACGCAATGCCGAAGCCTATATTGATGTTTTGTGGCACTGGGGCGCGTGCCAAACTACTGTACCAAAGCGCATTGATGCAAGGTCTACTATAACCAACTCTATTGCCCAACCGATTAATCTAATTATAATACCAACCAAACCCATAAAAAAGGAGCTCCTATGAGCCATGAAGTTAGCTTTGCCGGACAGATCACCCCTGACCAAATGCCTATGATTGCCGAGAACGGTTTTAAAACCATTATCAATAATCGTCCAGATGGTGAAGAGCCGGGTCAGCCTACCAGTGCAGAGATTGAAGCCGCGGCTAAAGAAGCGGGGCTCGCGTATAAAGAAGTATCATTCGCTGGTAGCGAGCTCAATCAAAACCATGTCGAAGAATTCGCTGATTTCTTTAACCAAGCTGAGCAGCCAATGCTCATCTTTTGCCGTACTGGCAATCGCTCAACGGGTATCTATGAAGCTGCGAAACGTATGGATTTGTTAGATGACTAGAGCCATAAGAATCTTAGGTGATTAAAATATTTAGCCCACAAAACCTTGTGGGCTTTTTATTATGCTTAAAAACGCATTACACGCAGACAGCGCAAAAGGCTCTTAATACTACTTAAGAACCATCATAGTCACAACAAGTGGGTTACTAAGTAAGTGTAATAGAGCTATTATCATTCAGAGCACTTAATCTCTTTGAGTGATTAAGACAACTAAGTATGTCATTAGCATTAGAATCAGCTCTTTTATACTTAAATATCTATGTCACTCAATATCTGGACAATCAGTTGTTTAAAAACATGGAATGTGAGTAGCTGCATAGGGGGACAATGCCCTCCCGCTACTATTGATTCTCAACGAGCCATCTTTATATGGCACTTTAGTTTTACAAGGAATGTTTAATGAATAATACTGCGCTAGCATTACTCCCACTAGCACTTGCCTATATTATGTTTACCCTAGGAGCAGGGTTAAAACTTAGTGATTTTAAAGTCATTGCTAAATATCCAAAAGCGTTCTTTGTCGGCTTGATTAATCAAGTTGTGCTGGTACCTTTGGTTGCATTAGCAGTCGTATTAGTGATGACGCCGCCGCCCGCCATTGCTTTTGGGATTATGCTTATTAGTTTTTGTCCAGGCGGCGTCACCAGCAATATGCTGACCTATTATGCCAAAGGCAATGTCGCACTCTCTATCGCATTGACAGGAGTGGTCAGCATATTGTCTGTGATTACGCTCCCTATTTTAATCACGTTGGCTTTCGATCATTTTATGCAAGATCAAGCGAACTCTATTAGCGCCATCAAGATTGGTCTAGTCATGTTCTTATTAACCACATTACCAGTGACGCTTGGTATGCTCGCTCGCTATAAATTTACTGATTTTATGGTACGTCGCAGCAGCCTTCTTAATGGTTTAGCTAGTGTATTTTTTGTATTGATTGTCTTTGCTGCTATTGCCTCTAACTGGCAATTACTACAGTCACAGTTCACCCAAATTGGGTTAGAGCTGGTCTTTATGATTGCTATTTTATTTGCTATTAGTATCCTAATCTCTAGAGTCCTAAAGCTCAGCTGGTTTGATACAAAAACCATCTCGATAGAGACCAGTATTCAGAACAGTACAACCGCCATTACTTTAGCGCCTATTATTATGGGTGTAAGTACTCTGCCAGTGATTGCACTGCCCGCTGCCTTATATGGTGTGCTGATGTATGTGGTTGCGCTTCCCATCATTGCTTTGATCAAAAATAAAAACTGATGATAACGTACATAGAAAACACAGAGCGCTCACCTTGGTATTGGATGGGCATCTTTTATCATCGTATAACTTAAATAATCTAAGTAATGATATGAATATTACTCAGATTATAGACTGGTCAACCCTTGATATTGAGCACATAATGACACTCTCTACTATGACCTAATGGGACGATATGATGCAAAAACCAATACTGATTATCGGCAATAAAAACTACTCGTCTTGGTCACTACGGGCCTGGCTACTCTTAAAGGCATTTAACATCGATTTTGAGGAGCAGCTAATCGAGCTGTTTGATTCATCAGCACGTCCAGTATTGGAGGCGCACTCACCAACGGGAAAAGTTCCTATATTGGTCTATGGTGAGGGGGACAAACAAGTAACTGTCTGGGATACGCTGGCCATTGCGATACAGGTTAATGAGTATTTTACGGATATTGATATTTGGACGGGTGTCAATAAATCTAGCGCTAACACATACGATACTCAAAATAGAATAAACAGTGCTTATTGCCAGAGCATCATTGCTGAGATGCATTCAGGGTTGTCAGGTATACGTAATGAGATGCCGATGAATATCAGAGCAATCGCTAAGATACAACCGAGTGTTGCTTGCCTAGCCGATATTGCTCGTATTGAGGGTATTTTTGCAGATTGTTTACAAGGACGTTCAGAGGACAGCTATTTGTTCGGACACTTTACAGCAGCTGATGTGTTTTTTGCCCCGGTAGTGCTGCGATTACAGACCTATGCCGACGCGTCCAATATTGTCTTGCAGCCGCTTACTAAGCAGTACTGTCACACGATGATGAATCACCCAGATATAGAGACTTGGGTTCAGGCAGCCCTACAAGAGACGCGAATCGTTGAAGAAGATGAAGCGGGTGAGATTGTCTCGTTATCAGGTATTTTGGCGAATAGCGAGCATATGAGCGAATAACCGTCATTTCGGGCATAATTTGAGCATGGACAGTATCTTGCACAAAAAAACCACTTCAGCTCAGCTAAAGTGGTTTTTGCTTTCATAAGACATTAAGCGTATACGTACTACTGTTTTTGATCTAACGCTTCTTTTACCGCTTTTTTACCCCATGCACTCATATCGAGATCTAACTTTTCATACTCTTGTGCATCGAATAACGGTTCTTTAACCCCTGATTTTAATTGTCTTGCAAAATCGTCAAGTAGACGTTTGGCTCGCGGAAATAGCATAATCAAGGCCAATAAGTTGGCTAGTGCTAGCACACCCATTAATGGATCAGCGAAGAAGAATACCGCGGTTGCCGTAGGGGCTACTGCGCCCAAGAACAATATCGCAATCACGACAATTCGTAAAATCAAAGTCGCTTTTTTAATGTTCTTTTTAACCAAAAAGTTAATCGCGTTTTCGCCCATATAATAGTTATACATGATAGAACTAAGTGCAAATAGCAGCAGCGATATGGTCAGAATATACTGTGCCCAGTCTCCAAGCTGAGTCGTTAGCGCCTGCTGAGCAAGTACGATACCATCGACCTCGGCACCTGGTTGATAGACCCCGCTTAACAAAATCATAAATGCTGTGGCACTACACACAACTAACGTATCGATGAACACAGATAGTGATTGTGAGATACCTTGACTCACAGGGTGCGTGGCGTAAGCGGTAGCTGCAATATTAGGAGCAGAACCCAAACCGGCCTCATTAGAGAACAACCCGCGCTTCATACCCTGCTCAATCGCTACACCGATACCACCGCCCACGACAGATTCAATACCAAACGCATTTTTGACAATCATTACCATCAATGCAGGTATCTCTGTGAAGTTGAGTGCGATAATAATAAGCGCCATCCCAAGATAGATCAGTGCCATTACTGGAATGACAACGTCGGCTACTTTTGCAATGCGCTGGATACCGCCAAAGACAATGAACCCACCTGCAATGACCAGTACTACCCCTGACATCCAGCGTTCAATCCCAAAGCTCTCAAGCGCAGAACCTGCCACCGTGTTGCCTTGGAATGCCACAAAACCAATAGAGAAAGACAGTAGTAGAGAAACAGCATAAATAACAGCAAGCCAGCGGTAGTCTTTACCTAAACCATGTAGGATATAGGTTGCAGGGCCGCCACGAAAGTTACCATCATTGTCTCTACGCTTGTAAAGCTGAGCCAAACTACACTCAACAATACTGGTCATCATGCCAATGAGTGCGACAACCCACATCCAGAAGACCGCACCGGGGCCACCTAACGAGATTGCAACCGCAACACCAGCAATGTTACCACCGCCCACACGTCCACCGATAGAAACGAGCAACGCCTGACGGGCAGAAATCCCATCTTCTCCTACTTCATCCGTTTTAAACACACGGAACATACGTTTGAAATATCTAAACTGGGCGAATCTGCCCACGATGGTGAATAATAAACCAAAAATAACCAACATAGGCACGAGTGCCCAGCCCCATGTTAAATCCCCGATTAGGGCAAAAAAAGCTTCAATATATTCCATGCCTACTTTCCTTATAGTTCATGATGCTTTGAAAGGTTCTATTGAGCTCATTATTGCATCAACAACGCGAATTTGTAATGCGAATGACAAATTTGTAACGTAAATGTTGATATTTTCTAGGAATGACTACTTTATTAGCTCATTTAAACGGCTATTTTCTATTTATTAAACTCTCCTTTGTAGAGAACGGTTTATACAACGTCATAAAAAAAGCCACCTCAAACAAGGTGGCTTTTTATTTTTAATTGACAATTTAATGATCTACTACATGACCCGCTTACTGCATAACCCGCTTATTGCATGACTAAGTATTCAAACGCTGACAACGCAGCTTTACTACCTTCGCCCATCGCGATATTGATCTGCTTGAACGGTACGGTCGTGACGTCACCACAAGCAAAGATACCTTTACGATCTGTATGGCAGCGCTCATCAATTTCAATCTCGCCAAAACGGTTTAAATCAACAAAACCTTTGATGAACCCAGTATTTGGTACTAGACCAATCTGTACAAACACCCCTGACAAGTCACGCTCGTGAGTCTCACCTGTACTGCGGTCTTGGTACACGATAGAGGATACTTTGCCATCAGTTGCTTTGATTTCTTGAGTCGCGGCACCTGTGATGAATTCAATATTGGCTTTTTCTTTAGCTTTGTTAATCAATACTTGGTCAGCTTTTAATTCATCAGCGAATTCCAGTACAGTCACGTGTTTGACGATACCTGCCAAATCTAGTGCTGCTTCAACGCCTGAGTTACCACCACCAATGACTGAGATGTCCTTACCCTTGAAGAATGGGCCATCACAATGAGCACAGAACGCCACGCCTTTACCGATGTTTTCTTCCTCACCTGGTACGCCAAGTTTGCGCCACTGGGCACCTGTTGCCAAGATAATACTACGCGTCTCAAAGGTCTCACCAGTGTTTAGATTGATACTATAGTTCTCTTCTTCGGTCTCGCCGATGTCTTTTACGCTGACATGCTCTTTTAGCGTGATATTGTACTCGGCCAAGTGTTTGACGAAATTACCAGACAGGTCGGTACCATTGGTCAAGGGTACAGAGATTAGGTTTTCGATATCTTGCGTGTCTTTGACCTGACCACCGATACGATCAGCAACCATCGTCACTTTTAGACCTTTACGAGCAGTATAAATGGCAGCCGCTACACCTGCAGGACCCGCACCGATGATAGTGACGTCTTGCTGCTCTAGTTGCTCAGCATCTTCTACTTCTGACAACAAGTCAGGGAACTGCTCTTGTAACTTACCGATTAGTTTTGCAGTATCTATTAGACCATTAGCAAATGGCTTACCGTTCAAGAATACTGCTGGTACGCCTTGGATCTTGTTTGCGTCTACTTGTTCTTGAAACAGTGCACCATCGATCATCTCATTGCTGATACCGTCATTCAATAGCGCAAACTGGTTCAATGCCTGAACGACTTCTGGACAGCTATGGCATGACAACGACACATAGGTCTGGAACTGTAATGGCTTGTTGAAGCGCTTAACCAGCTTTTGAATACCTTCGTCCAGTTTTAGCGTATGACCACCCGCTTGCAATATTGCAAGGATCAGTGAGGTAAACTCATGACCGCCTGGAATACCGCTAAATACAATACCAGTATCTTCTGACGCACCATCTACATGACTAACTACCTTGAAGCTGATTGCGCTTGGCAAGCTGTCATCAGTTGATTCTGCACTGAAGTTGATTTTGTCAGTGGTACCAGCAATTTTAGTCAAAAAATCGATCAGTTCTGCGCGCTTACTGTGCTCACCATTACCCAATACAAAGGTAATCGGACGTGTCATATTTTCACTATAGCTCTTAACGGCATCTAATAAATTTTGGTCTATCATGTTTGTTCCTCATTATGACTGAATATGTAACGGCAACGGTCATGCTGCACGTCTAAATATAAGATTCTAAAATTAATAGTTTTATATAAAATGTTGTATCTATCGAGTTATTGCCCTTGAATGTCCCTATTATCATGCGTTTGAGCAAATTCAGCAAGCTGAGAAACTCAAATATCAAGTTTTATAAAACCAATCATAAATAGTTTTATTGTATTAAATATAAATACACTGGTAGATAATAGTCATGGTGTCTGTATGTTTTTTTCGCTACAATCGAGAATAGTTCTTAAGTTAAGCCGTTTTTTAAAACAATTCGCGACTATGTGTAGCAAGGTTGCGTTTAATGACAAGGATGAACACATGAGAAAAACAGACACGCTCCACGACAACAGAGAGATCATCGCCGAGCTCAAACTCAAAGACAGTCATTTTGCGAGTATTTTTGAGGAGCATACTCAGCTTGATCAAAAAATCAACTACCTCGAAAAAGACCTAGTAAAGCATGCTAGCCGCGAAGAAGAAATAGAAAAAATGAAGCGCCATAAACTACATCTTAAAGATGAGATTTATAAGATTATCGATAAGAATAAAGAAGACTCTCCTATTTAGTAGTATGTTTACTGTCAATCTATACAGATTCTGTAGACTAGTGGAAATGTCATCAATAAATTAAGCTTTAACTCATATAAAAAAAGACCCCATCAACATACGCTAATGGGGTCTTTATATATAGCACTGATTCAAACTAACAGCGTAAGATTCAGTGCTACTGTTATCTAAGTGATGAAATAACTACTTAGATTTTACCAACTAGGTCAAGACTTGGCTTCAATGTATCGCCACCTTGTTCCCAAGCTGCTGGGCATACTTCACCGTCGTTTTCACGAACGTACTGTGCTGCTTTTACTTTGCGTAGCATATCTTTTGCACTACGGCCGATACCACCTGCATGGATTTCAGCAACTTGAATCAAACCATCAGGATCTACTAAGAACGTACCACGTTCAGCAAGACCAGCTTCTTCAATCATAACGTTAAAGCCGCGAGTGATCTTACCAGTAGGATCGCCGATCATTGGGTATTGTACTTTGCCGATAGCATCTGAAGAATCATGCCATGCTTTGTGCGTGAAATGCGTGTCAGTTGATACTGAATATACTTCAACACCAAGACCTTTTAGCTCTTCGTAATGACCTGCCATGTCTTCAAGTTCAGTTGGGCAAACAAACGTGAAATCAGCTGGGTAGAATAAGAAAATTGCCCAGTTGCCTTTTACGTCTTCTGAAGTAACAGTTTTGAACTCACCGTTTACATATGCATCTGCTGAAAATTCTGGGATTTCTTGATTGATGATAGACGCCATGGTTGGCTCCTCTATAATTAATTAAATTAAAAGTTATTTGTATGGTTTTTCGACTAACCCTTTATCTTTCTGGGCTACCCGACAAACTATACGCGAATTCTATGGTTAATCTAGTTAAAAGTTTTTAATGTGATGTTTTGTTTTATTAAACTTGTTAAACTATTATCTCTAGAGCTTATCATTGGTTCAAAATTGGTAATTTGCCACCCCATAAAGGTTGACGACACATAATAAACTGCATGAAAAACCCACTAAAAGAGAGGTTTTATGATTACTTTACGACAACTTGAGTTTGCTTTGGCTGTAGCCAAACATCGCCACTTCAAACGTGCTGCTGAAGACTGCAATATTTCACAGTCTGCGCTGAGCTTAGGTATTGCAGAATTAGAAAAACAGCTGGATACTCAGATTTTTGAGCGTAACAACAAACAAGTGCTGATCACGCCTATCGGGCAAGATATCCTTACGCGCGCACAACGCGTGTTTTCTGAAGTGAGTGACTTGACCACGCGTGCGCAAAGTCACCAGACGCCACTTGCCTATCCTATGACGGTCGGTATCATCCCAACGATTGCGCCTTATTTGCTACCAAAGGTATTGCCTGCGCTACGTGCTCAATATCCAGAGTTTCGTATGACGATCGTTGAGCAACAGACTGAGCGCCTGCTTGAACAAGTCCGTTATGGTCATATTGATACCGCTATTATTGCACTACCTTATGCGGTCGATGGTCTGCACAGTTTTGAGTTCTGGAGTGAAGACTTCTTTGCTGTATTCCCAAAAGATGACGTACATGCCAAACTCGAAACCATTAACGCTGATGAGCTGGCCACTGCCAACCTTATGCTACTTGGTGAAGGGCACTGTTTGACCGATCAGACACTATCGGTCTGTCATTTCGACCGCTCGCAAATGAAATCGAGCTTTTCGGATGCCAGTTTAAACACGCTAATTCAAATGGCGCTTGCCAATATGGGCACGACGCTAGTGCCTGAAATGGCATTGGATCAGCTGCACCTGCAAAATCAAAACGCGGTTGCAGTACCATTGGCTGAAGACGGACCACACCGCCGTATTGCTTTTGTTACCCGTTTGAACTATGCGCGTGTCGATGATGTGAGCTTACTTGGGGACGTCTTTAACAAAGCATTTAAAGATGCCGTGGCTAACGACGAAGACTAGTTGCACCATATTTAGCATAGCAACAGTGAAAAGTGATAGATGACTGACTTTTTATATAGACATGATAATCTTGGCAAATGCTTTGCACAGCACTTATCGTCTATGAGTAACGATATCTTGCCACAGCAGATAGAGTTGCTGTGGCAAGATATCGCAGTACGCTATACTGAGCCACAGCGCGCTTATCATACGTTTGATCATATCGAGCAATTAATGATGCAGCTTAAAAACATCAAACCCTCTCTATCTAAGCCAAATACGATAGCGCTGGCACTGTATTATCATGACATCGTGTATGACCCAACACGTTCAGACAATGAGCAAAAAAGTGCTGAATATGCGGTAGAGGCGTTGAGCCCATACCTGAATTCGACGCGATGCCAAGATATCTACGCACTTATTATAATGACTGCTGATCATCAGATAGATGCACTGATAGACGAAGATAACCGTAACGATGCCGCCTATCTATTAGACATGGATTTGAGTGTTTTAGGTGCGCCTTGGTCTACATATCAGCAATATACACAAGCAGTACGTCAAGAGTATGTTCATGTGACAGACGTGGATTATCGTCATGGTCGCACTGCGATATTACAAGGATTACTAGCGCATCCAAGACTGTATTTGACTGACTACTATTACGAGCGACTAGAAGCACAAGCTCGGGACAATATCGAACGTGAGATTATTTTGCTCGCAGCTTTATAAACAGCTCGCTACCCTGCCGTGCAGGATATGAATTGTAGCTAGGCGCCATGGTCTCGATACCAAAATGGATTTGAAAACGCTGCTGGTACTCTTCCTTAGTACCACCAAATGGTGGCTCTTCTCGTCCAAAGTCTGTATTAAATAACAAACCCACCAGTTTGCCTTGAGGCTTTAGTAGTCTCGCCATCTGCTGCACGTACTCATCACGGCGCGCGGGATTGATCGCACAAAAAAACGTCTGCTCCAATATCCAATCAAATTGATACTGCTGCTCTGACAAACTAAAAAAGTCTGCGCAGATCAAATGCTCAGAGGGAAAATCAGGATAACGCGCTGCAAACGCTTCAATCGGTGCTGGCACAAAATCAACCAACGTGACATTGGTAAATCCTTGCTCATATAGATAGCCTACTTCATAGGCATTACCTGCACCTGCTACCAACACTGCTTGATTTTTGGCGTTGTCAGGTAGCTGGTCAATATAAGCTTTGAGTGGTGGCGATACCTGTCCCATATCCCAGCCGATGCTATTTTTTTCATAGCGCTGCTGCCAAAATTCTGCCTGATTGACATTTTCCATGTGACATCCCTGTATAGTTCTATTTAAACGACACGTTTTGTACCGTTATGTCTTATCATATCAGGCTTATGAAGGCGTGTCCTTATGTCAATCATGCCAGTAAAACTCAGTCCGAGTTATCTATCTTTGATACAAAAGAAAGATGCGTAGGCAAAAACTGCTATGAAGGCACTGATTTAGATAGCTAAAATCGCAGGCTGTTGAACTCAATCCAACTGACCCGTCTTGCCTGCCAGCAGATTGTGCCACTGCTGATAATCCGGCATTGCCGCCTCAACGGTTTGCCAAAACGCGCGACTATGATTGGCATGATGTAAATGACAGAGCTCATGAACGATAACATACTCGGTGCATTCGATAGGATAAGCAGGAAGATAGACCGAGAGCCAGATGCGGCGGGCGCGAGTATTACAGCTACCCCAGCGCGTGTGCATTTTCTTTAATCGTACCTCATTGGCATAAGCGCCGACGATAGGCTGCCACTTCTCAAATAGCGAAGGCATGATATTGGAGAGCTGCTGTCGATAGTAAGCCATTGTTTCATCATGGCTCAACGTCAATGCTTGTACTTTGCCCCATAGATAGATGGGCTGATCAGCATCTGAGGAATCTACCGGAGCGCTGGGTTTACGATGGTATTGCGCCAGTACTTGCGGGTGATGAGCAATCGCCCAAGACACTCGTCTGGCTACAGCATACAGTGTTTGCGAGGCAGTGATACGCAGTGGTACAGAAACCATCAATAAATAAGGCTTTAAGCGAAAGTTGATATTTTTGACACGTTTTTTACTGATGCACAGCTCGATACCTGCCTGTGCGAGCTGCTGTCTCACAGTATCTAAACTGATATCTGAGCTGATGCACTGTCTCCTTTTTATATGGTCATAGCAGCTATAAGCTGCATCGCTGAAGTCACGGACGCAAAAGTTATGAATGTGAAAGGTATGGACATAACCGTGTGAATCATTGCTCCTGACTACTGATGCGCTTATAACATTTACAAAATCTACAACGCTTGCAAATGGTTGTCAAAGGACATCATGTGCAATTTACTGTCCTTTATAATACGCTCACGGTGCTCAGTAACTTTCGTCTCTGACTTTGTTTCTGGCACAGGCGTGACTCTCAATGCCGTTAATTGTCCTTGACCGTCACTGACGATAAATCCTGAATCCATAGGATCACTGGCTCTGTGAGTTGGTATATTGGAGTCAGCTAGCATTGATGCCCCTGCACAGTCTGGTAGGTTTACATCATCAATCAACTCTCGAGTATGTAAATCATAAATCGCTGCACAGCCACCAATTGGTGTGGTCACACAAAGCAAATTGCGATCGCTATCGACGGCTACGCTCGCAATATATTGATGAAAACGTTGCCATTGATTGTTTGGCATAGTCAATGGTGTGAAATGGCTATCACCGCGCTTGTGGGTCAATACCAATGGTACATTGATGTGCTTTTCACCTTGGAACTGAATACCGATCATCACTGAGCCATCCTTGTGCATCGCTAAATGACGCACGCTCATCTGGTTATGTTCAGGAGTCACTTGCTCAATTAATGACCCGTCATGACGGTTTAGATAAGTTAGCGAGGGTCGCATGCTATCTAGATTTAACTCTTCACGTGAGGCTTGCTCGGTCTTGATACCACCATTTGCGATCACTAATGTATCACCATCTGGATGCATAATCAGCTCGTGCGGGCCGATACCATGCGAGTCAAACTCTACTACTTTGTTATAAGCATTATTGGCATCGTAGATACCGATTTTACCCGCTAGGCTGACAGTGTCATTTTCAGTCACATAGAGCAAACTGCCATCTAGGCTATAACAGGCATGACCATAAAAATGGCGATTTATATCAGCTTTGATTGCATGCTGGACCTGTCCATTTGCTGTACTCAGCACCCAGAATTTTTCGCTAGGGCGACGACCCATTACAATAACGTGCCGACCTTGGTGGTCACTGCTATGCTGAGCTTGCTCTTCAGGTACATTGACGGATACAGGTTGAACGACGATGTCATGAACACGTTCAGGCATAGTGGTCTGCCACACCATTTGCCTATCAGCATCGATACCCACCACACCAAAATCATGCTCGTTTTGGTTCAGTGATGTGTGGTTTTTTGGCATGGATGCAACACCGCTAACCCAGCTAACTGGTCGTGCTAGCAACGTCGTCGTATGCATATCAGTAAAACTGGAGGCATCATACTGATCAGCATTATCTATAGTATGATGATAAGCCTGCCGCCATGTCGCCGCCCCTTGCTGACAAGCATAGCGCAAGCGCGTGAGCATTGGTGTTGTCTCATCAGCCGATTGCGATACCCGTAACTGCGTGCGGAGACCTGTCATATAATCTTGCAGGCTAGCATTGGGGTTCTGCTGCTTGCGGTAACGATGGTGTAGCCCAACAAGTGCTGTCGTGCCAATTATAGACAGCACGGACGTCGTCAGTAGCTCATGGCTTGCTGATCTTGCTCCTGACTTATATGCTTGATCGCGCGCTTTGGGCATTAACGCTATTGTGTTCCTATTAATAGTAGACATTGTCTAATCGCCATCAGTGCTATTGAATCCCACACGGATACCGAGTGCTGGGATTAACTCGCGTTTGATTAGGCGAGTGATGGTGGTCAGATGATCATAGAGCGCCTGCTGGTCATCTTTATCTGCGGCTGATATATCTTCTGGCATCTGTGCTAGTAGTGTCGTCGCTTCGGCAAGCGCAGTCGATAGGTTATCAGCAACTGTATTTTCATCATTACTACCAAGAATCGCTGTCAATACGGGGTCAGTCATGGCTTTATTAATCGCATCTAGTTTTGCATTGATAATAGCGCGGCTTTGACCCGCGGTAGCAGCTGGCAGGTGACCTTTTGCTTTGCCCGTCAGACCCAGTGGCTGATCGATCGCATTGGACTTCATCGTTTCAATCAATGACAGTAAAGAGTTAAACCATTGGTTTAAACCTTGGTCGCTCTCCCCTGTCTTATCTATTGCCAATAAGTTAGTCGCGTTCTGCTGCCAGTTGTCCTCGATGGCTTTTAGACGTGTGCTCAGAGCACTACTGGCACTGATTACATAAGCACATTGACCAGCATCCAAGCTCTCATTGGCAAACAGCGCTTCTTCTAATCCTGGTACACCCTGCACAATCGCACTCTCACCGGCGAGCTGCTCTGGCGTTAGTTTTGGATTAGCAGCGATTAGGTCGGCGACACCGCTATGCACCAGACCGCGCTCGTCGGGATAGTAATTGATATATAAGTTACTCATACTGGCAGTAGCGGGACCAAAGTTGACCATTTCAGCACTTGACCATGCTTGTGCTAGTACCAGCCACTGCTCGCGCAATGCTTGCAACTCATCACCGCTTACTGGTGATTGTTGACAATATTTCTGCGCCAATTCATTGAGCAGATCGCTTTGTTGTGCTGCATCGGCATACGCTGGAATCACGATATCCTCTGCCACATGTGTCAAATATGTCTTTTGGGTCTCAGGACTGATGTTTACAGCAACGATCTGCTCAGCAGCTTCATTACTGCTTTCTGCTGAGCCATTAGCAGCGCTATTCTCTTGCACTACTTCTTGGCTGTCCACTTCTGCAGTTTTATTTTCGTCGGCAGGTTTGACACAGCTGATTAGCAGTCCAGCACTTAATGCAGATAGTGCCATTGCCAAAGCGTGGTTCATTTTCATAGGGTTCTCGGTAATTTTATAGGTAGTAATTTATATCGTTGTTGCATGACTGCTCAAAACAGGTGGCGCACGATAGTACGCAGTAAAATCACGCTATAGTGACCTTAAGAATGCATTGAGCTCTGTACGACCTTGCTTGTCTAGTTTCAATACCTTTTGTTGCTGCTTTTTGGCTTCTCCGCCATGCCATAGTACGGCTTCCATCAGCGTGCGCGCGCGACCATCATGCAAGAACGTCGCTTGCGGATCAACCGTTTGAGCAAGCCCGACACCCCATAAGGGCGGTGTGCGCCACTCATAAGAGTTGGCTAAAAATTCAACTTGAGCATCTTTTGATGGTAGCTTACCGGAAACTGTACGATCAGCAAGCTCATCACCCATATCATGTAGCAGCAAATCTGTGTAAGGGTAAATCACTTGACCGTGTTGCTCAAGACGATCATCGTCGGTTTTTGGCAACTGATATCTTGGGGTATGACAGCTTTGACACCCCATGTCATAGAAATGCTTTTTGCCAGCCAGCACCAACTCACTATCCGCGTCACGGCGATGTGGCACCGCCAAATTACGGGTATAAAACTCTACGAATTTTGCCACGTCATCGTTCACTTCGACAGGAGGCTTGCCATTCCCTTGCTCATCAGCGCCAGTAGTCGCATTTAGGCAGGCAGTCTGCGTGGGCATGCAAGACTCATGTGGACGGATATTTGACGTCAAACCCATGTCTTCATTAAACGCACTTTGGTTCTGGGTCAGCAGCCTCGTTTGACCTGCTTTCCACCCAAAACGTCCAAGCGCACGCTTACCGGTTTGTGGATCCATAACCCAATTGAACTTACCACTGATATCACTATTGTTCTTGGCTTGTTTTTTAATATCATCGTCAGGGATTTGTTCTAGCAATCCAAGTCCAATCATCGGCGGTGCCACTCGCGGCGATACCATCATCGCCTCATCAAGAGCACCGTATCCAGGGGTGGTCAAGTTAAATGTGGGTGCGCGCAGCGTCTCAATATGTCCGTCAGCAAAAGTGACTGGTTTATCAGTCCACTGTACTGCTATTCTCGCTTCAGCAGGGACGCCCTGAATACCTCGATCTTGCAGTTGCCCACCATACATCGGGTGAACGACTTTTTCAATGAGCGAGTCCTGCAACTGCTTACGCTGCTCATCGGTCGTCGCTGGCATAGACAGACGTACCAGCAAGCTGTCCGCATCATCATCGGCATCCATCGGTGCATGACCACGTCCATCTTTGATGTGGCAAGACTGACAAGCCGCAACGTTAAACAGCGCACCCAGTCCATCACGGCTATCTGTACTAGCAGGAGCTACAACCCAAGGCTGACGAAAGAACGCATTACCAATAAAAAACATGCCTTTGCGTGAAGCCGCCAAGTTTGATGACGGCTTTGAATAGCTCTCAGCACTCGTGATGCTGATCCCGGTGTCACCGCCCTGTTTAATCTCTTGTGGATCAAAGCTGACAAGCTGTTGCATGGGCATGCCAGCAAGTGCCTCAATATTTTGAGCACGCTCAGAGGTTATTGGTTGGGAGCTATCACTAGTAGCGGTCGCCCTTTGACTCTCCGAAGTATTACTTGGCGTACTATCGGTTGGTTGACACGCACTTAGTGCGACCGTACTCATTATGATGAGCGGCAAACTGCGCATGAATATAGAAGACAAACGAAAAGATGGGATATCAATGGCTTTCATAAAAATTGTGTGCCTTGGTTTTAGAGTAGAACCACTGTAATCGATACCTATAATATGATAGGTATCCATATACGGATTCAGAAGACCGATGTATCTGGTCTATTTTAGTACTTACAAACTTGATATTTACAGGCTTAGTGATTACAAACTTAGTGATTACAAACTTAGTGATTACAAACTTAGTGATTACAAACTTAGTGATTACAAACTTAGTTCTTACAAAAATACGTTGCCGACTGTGATCGACAACGTACGTATAAAATCCAATCTGCATTTTTATAGCAGTAGGTTTACTCACTTACCACTATGATATGGATACCATCAATAGAATAAAAGACCTTAATCGCTAAAACTGAAATTAAAACTGCGATCCTGCATCCGCATCTAAGTTATCGATACCGACTGCTTTTGCCGCATTTTCGATACCAGCAGTCAATTCTTGCAAGCTGTTGATACCAGCCTCAACCCAACCGCGACGAATATTTTGCTCTTCAGCAGAGATACCTTCTTGACTGGCTTGACCAACAGTGGCAATCATTTGGTCAATCTTAATCCCTTCTTTCTCGCCTTTGTTAGCGATAACGTTGAACGCACCTTCAACTTTACTGAATTCAGCGGCCAGTTTTTCGGCTTCTTCTACATGCCCATTATCAATGAGATACTCTTTGATGCCGTAGCCGCCGACAGTCTTTCCAGTGACAGTCTGATAGCTACCATTAAAGACATTTTGGATACCGCGTGCATTATTGGCATAGCTCAAATGCGTCAAATCACTAAAGCATTCGTGCTCATCTTCAGTAGATCCTGTGACAAAAGCGACCTGCATACGCTCAGAAGCCAACTCGCCTAACGCTAAGCTGCCCATTTGGTACATAATCTGACGTAGACCATTATCGTATTTGCGCGCTAGCAAATCACTACGTAAAGTATTATCTGTTTCAGGTTGCCACTGGGCTTCCATCGCTGTCAGGTCATCAACCAATAACTGGGTCGCAGCTTTTAAGAATTCACCGCGGCGCTCACAAATGTTAGCATCTTCATTGACCGCATCACCACTAGTACATTGACCAGCTTCCGTGACGTAATCTGTCACTGGGCGATTGCCCGCGCCTTCTTTTACCCCATTGGTATCCTGACCCCATAGCATAAACTCAATCGCATGATAACCAGTCGTTACGTTGGCTTCGCTACCACCGATCTCGTTCATTTCTGCAAGTAGCTCAGGCGTGATCGTACTGGTGTCTTGATTAATACTACCGACTGTCACGCTGTCACTGTTGATGATGTTTTCTTGGCTGTTGTACTCGCCCTCATAATCATCACTGACATAGTCAATTAGCGCCTCATCTAATGGCCAAGCATTGATCTGACCTTCCCAGCTATCTATGCTGTTGATCGCGCGCTTGTCATTTGCTGTCACAAACCCTTCATCAAAACGGAAAATCTCGGTTTGTGAATACGGCTGGCGCGCTGCTTTGTAGGCAGCTTTTGCCGCATCAAGGTTAGCTTGTGTTGGCGTCGCAACGTATGTATCTACCGCTGTCTGTAGTACTTTGGCGGTATCCAACGAGTCTTTGTAAGCGGCGTGAGCCATATTGGCATAGCTGATAGCCAGTCTGTCAATATGTGCTTTTTCGGCAGCTGACATCTCAGTACTATCGCCCGCTTCTGCACTAACAACCTCTGTCTGCGCTTCAGCAGTAGCCGTATCTTCATCGGTTTTTTTGGTACAGCCCGACACCATTAACAATCCTGCAAGGGCAACAGCTAACGTAGTTGGTAGAATCTTACGGTTTGTTACTGTGGTAATCGTCATACATATCCTCAAAAATATAGCAAAAAGTTTGTTTGGTTAGGTAGCATTCTTACATCGATAAGCAAGCCATATATAGCAAGCTGGTATGGTCGTACACTTTTATCGTTTATCCCACACAATGATGCACACGACCTTATAGCGATAAAAATATTGATAAATTATAGTGTTATTGATAATCATTATCAATGATTAATTTTATATTAATAATAATTAATCTGTGGTTGATATTTATGATGTCATAAAAGTTTCGCCTTACATCGCTGTGCTGTAATGACCAACCTGCATTCCCATCTTTAACTTTTTCCTACCAAATACAACACAAAAAAAGAGCCAGCATATTGCTGGCTCTTTTTGAAAACACATTTGAGAATGTGTATGCGATAACTAAATCAAATTACTGATTAGTTTACGCTTTGCGGTGCATTAACCGTTAGTTCAACACGGCGGTTTTGCTGACGACCATAATCAGTATTGTTATCTGCAACTGGGCGTGACTCGCCATAAGCAACAACATTGATACGGTTAGACGCAACACCGCGAGCGGTCAAGTAGTTAGCAACTGAGTAAGCACGGTCACGTGATAGACCCATGTTATAAGAGGCAGTACCTTTGCTATCAGTATGACCAGCGATGGTGATCGTGTTTTGATTGTACTGGTTCATCGTTGAAGCAAGCTTGTCTAGTGTTGGCTTGAATGAAGAGCTAAGTGTTGCATC
Source organism: Psychrobacter sp. T6-6 (assembly GCF_052258185.1). Lineage (NCBI taxonomy): Bacteria > Pseudomonadati > Pseudomonadota > Gammaproteobacteria > Moraxellales > Moraxellaceae > Psychrobacter > Psychrobacter sp. T6-6. Next base: position 132,155 of record NZ_JBQQEX010000003.1, on the reverse strand, counting down.
ATCAAACGAGAAAGTGATGCTACCTGGCATTACAAGATCAATGTTACCAGTTGTTGGATTTTGCTCAACCGTTACGCCTGTACCAGCCATTTGCTGTTCAAGCTGACGAGCTTGACGCTCCATGTAGTAACCAACGCCTGCACCTAATGCTGCGCCAATTGCTGCATCACGACCAGTTTTGTCGCCACCAGTTGCTTTTGAGATAGTTGCGCCGCCTGCTGCACCGACCAAACCACCTAAAGCGGCTTTGTTCAAACGTTGCTGTCCAGTGTTTGGATCAGTAGTACAACCGCTCAATGCTAGACCTGATGCTACTGCTGCAATCATTAATGTATTACGCATAATATTTCCTCTTAAATTCAAAAATGTTATAAATCGTGCTTTTTATAAAGATTGTCCATTAATCTTTCATAAGTACTTATTTACTTTCGTCATTATTATGGCAATTCCAATCTAACTGTGTGTAATATTTTGTCACACCTATGTATGAGAAGTGCAGGTTGTCTTGCAACCAGCTGTAGGAGCTTTGGCTGTCTCATAGTAATCACTTGCTATCGCTAGTCACGTTTACAGTCGTACACTACCAATTGTTTCTGCTAAAATTATCTAAGCGAATTTATCATGGCTAAACGGCTCATACATCAGGTGTCGACTGTCTGTATGCATCTAACAATAGTTATCGAGTTGTAGACATCAAATTGTAGACATCGAATGACCGTTTACATAACGTTAGCTTTTGTCTGACTACTATTTAGTTGACTGCTATCAGTCGTCAATCATGAAGATAGATTCGGTAGACCCCAAATACATTGACACCCACAATGTAAGACTCATTTATTAATTAGATTGAACAAGAGGATCAAGCATGCGCCTGACATCTACCATTCGAAAAATGCACAAACGTACTCCTAAGCTGGGTAAGGCTGTGTCATTAGCCACGGCTACGGGCGTCATTGCTGCTAATAGCTTTGGTGGTAGTATTCCCTTATGGTTAATGGGTGTTGGCAAGGTCATTACTGGTGCTCCCATCGCGGACAAAGCCGTTATCAAGATTGCTACCTACTGGATCAGCAGCAATAGCGCTTTGATTGATGACATGTTACCTCGTAAGGACTGGCGCATTAGCCTACCTGATGATATCCATACTGAGGGCAAATACCTCTTGGTTAGCAATCATCAATCATGGGTCGACACCAGCATCGTGCAGTATATAGGCGAAAAGCGCCTGCCACTCACGCGTTTCTTTACCAAGTTTGAGCTGATTTATATTCCTATCGTTGGACAGGCTTTCTACTTTTTAGACTTCCCTATGATGCGTCGGCACTCCAAAGAAGCCATCGCCAAAAACCCTGCACTAAAAGGTAAAGATATTGAAGAGGCCAAACGTGCCTGTGCGCTATTAAAGGACAAGCCTTTTACTTTGCTCAACTACTTGGAAGGAACACGCTTTACCAAAGCCAAGCACGCAAAGCAGCACTCTCCATATACTCATTTGCTAAAACCACGTGCAGGTGGCTTATCATTGGCAATCAGTGCGTTAGGAGAAGACATTGACGGCATATTGGATGTGACTATTGTCTATCCAGACGGTGTACCAAGCTATGGTGATCTATGGAAAGGTAACATCAAGCGTTTGGGGGTAGATCTAAGATATATCGATATACCGGATACTTTGTTCGATGGTATCAAAAAAGGTGGTTACGAAAATGATGATGATATAAAAGCGCAGATGTTCGATTGGGTTGAAAAAATCTGGCGCCAAAAAGATCAGCGTATCACCGACATGTTGGCTGATTTTGAAACCAATCCTGAGCCTCAAAACGCTAAATAAACCATCACTTGGCAACGTGATAGGCATTTTCTATGGGGGTGTCATTTCCTATAAGGGTATTACCTCTATAAAAATACTGTAACTTAGAGTGATATAGATAATTAAAATCAGCCATCTAGTAATACGCTATCCACAGCGGTTGCAGACCATTCCAATGTGATGAAGTACGTTTTTTATTGATGAGGCATATTTATTTCCTATAATTGTATAAAACATCTTTAACTAGGATACGTAAATTTTACTCATAGATGGGTTGTTTTTTGGTCTTATTCATTGATAATGTGACTATTCGTGAACTGATAAATTTTCGATAATTGTTTTTAGTCATTATCGAAAATCTGCTCACTCTTTGTGTCATTTATCACTTATAAGGTATGACTGTGCCCGCCTCTCCTACTAGCCCGCCTCTTGCAGCACCGGTTTCGCCTCACCTAACACCTAGTGAGCCGCCAAGGCCAAATCGTCCAAAGCCAAGCCGCTTGAAGCTTACCTACGACATCGTGATGCTCATCGTAATCAGTATTGATCTATTACTGATCAGTATTGATGCGGTGTTGATGAGCGATTTTAGTAATAACGCTGCACAGTGGCTGTCTGTGAATGACGGACTAAACTGGTATCAAACCACTTTGCATGAGCCATTGCGTACTGCTGGTGGGTTTTTTACTATATTTTTGATTGCCGAGCTGTTATTACGCTGGGCTATCGCCATCAAAAACAAAGTCTACTACCGCTGGTTCTTTTTTCCTTTTGTCCACTGGTATGAAGTATTAGGTTGTTTTCCGCAATTACGTGCATTACGGTTGTTCCGAGCAGTCATTATCGGACGCCGACTCTATCAGCTTGGCTATCAAGTGCTACCACAGCTCTGGATCAATCGTATTAAGTTCTATATCGATTTACTGCTAGAGGAGCTATCTGATCGTGTCATCTTAACGACCATCCAAAACTTTAGACAGCAACTGACCGATCCCAAAGCACATAAATCATTTATCGAATCGGCTATCACGCGCAACCGTGCTGAAATCGAAGCCGCCGTGCTGTCCATGCTACGCTCGGAGCTTGCCCCAAAATTACAAGAGCTCACCGCTTCATCAGGTGGTGGTAGTATATTAGCCGATGAGATGGGCAATGCTATTGAAGAAGGGTTGGCCAATACCCCTGAGCTACGACGCTATTTGCGTATGATCCCTATCGCTGGCAGCTTAATTGAATCACAATTGCAGAGTATCGGGCACAACGTCGGCACCAATGTCGTTTACGCATTAAATCAGCGTCTGCTTGACCCTGAGCGCCTCGACTCATTGATGGTTGCTATTGCTAGCGGTATTGCGCAAATAGATACCAATAATACTGCGCTCGATACTCTGATTTCGAGTATCATTGATGACAGTTTGACTGAATTTGAAGCGCAAGTAAAAGTACAGCAATGGAAGCATCAAGATATGCTAAATCTGTAGTATATCTATCGACTCGCATGACGCAATTATAAAAATGACGCTGTGGATACAGCGATAGAATTATTCTTAAGGGTTTATATATGACAGTTTCAGATAATAAAAACCAAACAACAAACACAGCCCCTGCCTTAGCCTTATACGGCAAAATGTTGACTTTTTCGCGTTTACAGTTCAGTACAGATGACCTAAGTGCTATTGAAGCCCAGCTGGCTGACACGCTAAGCAACAAGTCGAGTAATATCCCCATCCTTATTGATAGCGACGTTGAGCAAGATTTATCTGCATTGGTAGAGTTGCTATGGTCATGGGGACTACAACCTATCGGTGTGGTCACAGGTGTACTCGATGACCAAGCTCGCGAACAGCGCTTGGCTATATTTCCAGCAGATGGCAAACGCATTGAGCGTATCATACCTAGTAAGAAAGCACTTGCGACGCCCAATAAGCCAGCAGAAGACAGCAACAAAGACTCAGCTAGCGACGATAATGTAAAAGACGTTACAGCGACCAATGAACGAGAGACCAAAACGACTATATCTGAGATGCCAGCTGATACCCTTACTAGCGCTCAGCATATTACCAGTTTGATCTATGACCAGATGCTACGCTCAGGGCAGAGCTTAAACCATGTCGGTGGTGACTTGATTTTGACAAACAGTGTCAATAGCGGTGCTGAAGCGATTACTGATAACAGCTTGCACGTATATGGCCGCGCTCAAGGTCGCTTGGTGGCAGGCGCAACAGGTGACAAAGACGCGCGTATTTTTTGTCAGGTTTTTAATCCTTCGCTGGTTTCTGTAGCAGGCACTTATTGCTTGCGGGACAACCTACCTGAGCACGTGATTGACAAGCCTGTACAAGTAAAGTTTATAGAAGGTGAAGGCTTGGTATTTACTGTGATGGATGAGGCTTAGAATTTAATACTGTTAAAAACAATACACGATTAAGTGATGGTTTAGAAAAGTAAACTGAGTAAGGTAGGTGTGCTTGATTAAGCTATAGTATAAGACGCGCGAGGTACATAGAATCAATTATTATAGTTGGTCTATTATCAGCTGCTATTTTTGCTATTATTTTTAGTGCCATTATAGATTTATGAAGCGAATAGAAATGATCATTATTAGCAGTGTGTTTTTTTAAGTAGAAACTCTCTATAGCTCATATATCAGTTGTTTTCCTGCTTTAGTATAGACTTGCTATAAATATTTGTTTATTTATGCTAGGCTAGCTTCGCAGATAGTACATATATAGTAGATAAATACCATGCAATTGTGCTATTTATATAACAGATATCCCATTGATTCATAGGAGTGTGCCATTGTGGCGAAGATAGTTGTAATCACTTCAGGTAAAGGCGGTGTGGGAAAAACCACGACAAGTGCCTCTTTTGCCGCTGGTTTAGCATTGCGTGGCTATAAGACGGTAGTGATCGATTTTGATGTAGGTCTACGTAATCTAGACTTGATCATGGGTTGTGAAAACCGAATTGTTTATGATTTTGTCGATGTCATTACTGGTAGCGCACGTTTGTCACAAGCACTTGTCAAAGACAAGCAGCTTGAGAACTTGTATATCCTTCCTGCTAGCCAAACGCGTGATAAAGACGCGCTAACAGACGAAGGCGTATCAGAGGTTATGGCTGAGCTGTCTAAACAGTTTGACTATATCATCTGCGACTCACCTGCTGGTATCGAGCGCGGTGCGCAGCTGGCTATGTATCACGCTGATGAAGCCATTATCGTCACTAACCCTGAAATCTCTTCAGTACGTGACTCAGATCGCATCATTGGTATCTTGCAGAGCCAGACCAAAAAAGTCGAAGAGAACCAAGGCTCTGTACGTGAGCACCTGGTGATCACTCGTTACAATGCGGAGCGCGCCGCTGCAAACGAGATGATGGACATCGATACCATCTCAAATGATATCTTAAAAGTACCACTGCTCGGCGTTGTGCCTGAGAGCCATTCAGTGCTCGAAGCGTCTAACCATGGCGAGCCTGTCATTCATTATAGCGACTCTGTGGCTGGTCAGTGTTATGATGATATCGTCGCTCGCTTTTTGGGTGAAGAGCGTCCGTTACGTCATATCGATGTGAAAAAGAAAAGTTTACTGCAGCGCTGGTTTGGGGGTTAATGATGACTAAGAAAAAAGGATTTTGGAGTAGCCTATTTGGTACTGACGACAGCAGTAACGCTGGTAGTGCTAATTTGGCAACTGAGCGCCTCAAGGTTATCGTAGCTAGCGAAAACCGTCTGAATAACCGACTGACAGTTGATCGTATCGAAAAAATGAAACGTGAAATACTAGAAGTGGTTAATAAGTACGTCAACGGTGTACAGATTGATGATGTGAACATTAACCATCGTTCAGAAGACAGCCTAGATGTATTAGAGATGAATATTAATTTACCTGAACACAAAAAGTAAGTTTATGTATTCAGACCATTAACGTCTCAATTTATGTCTGATATAGAAAAGCCCTAAGTCATATACTTAGGGCTTTTTTTGGCTGTATTTTCTTTATATAGATTGCTTTATATGAGCTTCTTTGTATAAGTTTATCAATATATTTTTTCATATCTATGTGCATATTAGAAAAATGAGTAACGATAATGGCTTATTTCATACGCGCTATTAGATTGTCTTTTTTGATAAATTGATGATATAGGGCTGCACCAATATGAAGTGCCGTAAAACCAATAATCATAGGCCAGATGATATCAGTATGTATATCATTATAAAAACGTGCCAAACTTCTATCAGGAGTCACAAAAACAGGTATCTGAAATAGCCCAAAGATGTCGACAGGGCGTCCACCGTATACAGACATGAGTAGACCAGCAAGCGGCATAGCGATCAAAATGGCATAGAGGGCAAAGTGGGAAAACTTAGAGACCAGTGACTGCCACTTTGGCATTGGTACTGATGGTGGTGCTTTAACAAACAGGCGATTGATGACTCGTGCAATCATCCAAAATAATAAACTTATCCCGAACGATTTGTGAAGTCCGATGTATAAGCTGCCATCGAGATTCTCGTATAGCAACATCATAATCCACGTGACCAACAGCAAAAGCGCACTGATCCAATGAAATATGCGACTACTAAGAGACCATTTTGATACGTTAGAATTATTCATGAGCGGCTCTATTGTCTTTATCTTTATTATAAGTTATTACTACTCAATATTATAAATAGGATGGCTACCCCTCACAAGATAAAAAACAACCGATATGTCAAGCTGTAGCGATAAAATGATAAACACCTTAACGCTAAACGAGCATTTAACTGTCTAAATTAGCCAAGTTATGCGCGATTTTATCTAAATCTGGTACTAGGTACGTCTTATCACCAATCATGACCGTTTGATATAAATAAGAGAGCACGATGTCTTCATTAGACTGCCCCTCCAAGACGTCAGTACTGCTATTCAACATCTGCTTAGGAATATCAACATCTTTAACATCAGAGATACGAGCTTGTAACTGCTGCAGCTCACCTGCTGTTTGTAGAGCAAAACGATGTTCAGCTGTATTGCCTTCTAACACAATAATTCGCTCTGGCACCTCATCTTTCGACAACAAATGAAACACAGGCAGCGCTTGCTGTTGCCAGTCATATATAGTGGTGCGTTCTTGATGATCCTCTACGCTCAAAATTAGAGCGCTTGGAATAATCCAGTCAGGCTGGTTAGATGCTGGCACGATAGTGACTTCAAGCATACCATTGTTCGTGGTCAGTAGACTTACCGCTTCAAACGAATGTTTTAAAATTTGTTTCATACGTCGCTCACAATCAGTTAGCGTGAATGGCTTGCTGCCTTTCACCAATATAATCAGACAGTTTTTGTGCCAACTCTTTGGGGCTGCCAATAAAGCTACAGTATCCTGAGTCGATAATGGCTTGGGGTTGGCTTGGACACGCACTTAGAGCAGGATCTTGTGCCCATAGTTGGCTATTATTATCTTGAATTAGGTCGAGATACTGAGAACCATCGTTACCCATACCTGAAAAGACAATATTTATCAGCTCGTTACCGTAAGCATCGCTAGCATTTTTGATAAGCTGACCAATGGCAGGTTTATATTCACCGCTCCACCCCTGCTCTAGTAGTATCACCCGACCTGTCGAGTCGCAGACAATCTGCTTATCAATAGGGGCTATAAGGCACTGCCCTGCTCTCAAACGTTGTGAGGAAGCAACTACCTCACAGCCCCAATCATTATGGCGATTGAGTATGCGGGGTAATGTACCAATCATCGTCTGATTAAAGTGATGCGCCAATAAGATACAAACTGGTAGGGTGGCTGGTACATTATCCAAAAACTCTTTTACCGCGCTAGGTCCACCCATAGAGGCTCCTAGAAACACGACATACTCCCAGTCCATTTCGGTGACGTCACTTTTACGGACTGGCGTATCTAATAGCGCCGGTAATGCCAGTAGTTGTGCAAACTTACGTTTTAGTTTTCGTTGCCATTTGGCATATTGCTGTGCCTCATTGAGATAAGGGGCTTGACTAAAGCCCACCAGCACAGCTGCTGGTTTAGATACTAACGTTGCTGTTGCGACACTGTCATCGTAGTCACTATCTATCAGCCAAATATCAACAGGTATATTAGACAGCTCACTTTTTTCTTGCCACTGCACTCGTGACACACATCCTATAAGCGTGAAACCGCAACTACGCACGGTATCCGAAAAAGCCACACGCTGGCGATGATCTTCTGCCACCACCAGCACTTTGATATCACTTTTGTTTTTCTCTCGCAGTGCTAAAACACGTGCATTATCCTTCATTAGTCAGGCTTGCCTCTTTACCTAGCAATTTCTGTATTTTTTCAAGCAGCTCTTTTTCTTGGAATGGCTTACCCATATAGTCATTCACACCAATCTCTAATGCACGCTCACGATGCTTCTCACCCGTACGTGATGTGATCATTATAATTGGAATATGCTGCAATCGACCATTGTGTCTGACTTGGGTTGCAACCTCAAAACCATCCATACGCGGCATTTCAATATCTAGCAAGATCATATCTGGCGTCGTGTCTTGTAGTATCTCAAGCGCATCAATACCATCTTTTGCGACTGCCACATTGAAGCCTTGACGCTCTAAGAAGCGTGAGGTCACTTTGCGTACGGTAACAGAGTCATCGACTACTAGAACAGTCGATTTGGACTCTATGCGTCCTCGTTTAGCATTCGCGGACTTTAAGGTGTTTTTGCCCAATTGTGCATTACGCATTAAAGCAATCAAATCTAAGATAAGCATCACTGAGCCATCGCCCATAATTGTAGCGGCCGAGATACCTGGTATATTCGATAACTGCTGTCCCAAAGGCTTCACAACCACTTCAATACGTGACCCTGCAATCTGATCGACCTGTAGAGCAATATTCTGCCCTGTACGGTTTTTGATGATGATCAGCGGTAGGCTGGTATTGGTATTCACCACCAGCTCATTTAGCTTATTGCCTGATAAAATCTCATTTAAATAACGTACTCGGTAATCAGTATCTTCAAAGTTTAGCGTCGCATCATTTGATTGATAGTAATCATAGAGCTTTTCTGGGTTGACACGTACCACACGCTCGATCTGTACCAATGGTATGGCATAGTAACGATCTGCTGCACGTACCACCAATGCATCAGATACTGCCACCGTCAATGGTAAGCGCATTGTAAAGCTAGAACCTTTACCAAGCTCCGATACCACTGAAACCGAACCGCCCAGTTGGCGAATTTCACTGATTACAACATCCATGCCAACACCGCGACCAGAGATCTGTGTCACTTGCTTACTAGTACTTAAGCCTGCATTAAAGATGTATTGCATGATATCTAGATCAGAGAGACTGTCATCGTCTGCATCGATAAGACCTTGAGAGATTGCTTTATTGCGGACTGCCTCTACATCGATGCCGCGACCATCATCCGATAGCTGAATAACGATCTCGCCACCTTCTCGGTGTACCTCGAGAGTAATACGTCCACTACGCTCCTTGCCTGCTTTCAATCGCGTCGACGTCGTTTCAATACCATGATCGACCGCATTTCGTAGCATGTGCTCAAGTGGCGAGGTAATACGCTCTAGAATGGTTCTGTCCATCTCGTCATCAGCGTTGATGATTGTTAGATCGACGGATTTGTTCAACTCATTGGCTGTCTGACGTACAATACGCTCAAGACGAGGTGTCAAACGCGTAAATGGAACCATACGCGAATTCATCAATCCATCTTGTAATTCGGTCTGTGTTCGTGAAAGCTGTAGCAACAGACCTTCACTATCACGGGTCTTTTCTAATAGCGTATGGTTAATGTCCACCAAATCCGAAGCCGACTCTGTCAAAGATTTAGACAGCTGGTTCAATGATGAGTACTGATCCATTTCTAGAGGATCAAAGTCTTCATTGTTAATCAACTCCTCATCTATCTGGGACAAAATTTGAGCTTCAAGCTCGATCTCCATACGGCGTAACTGATCTGCCAGTCGCTGTACTGTGGTACCCATCTCTTCGATACTATTGGTTAAGCTACTGATGCCCATATCAATACGCGCACGGTTAATCGCTGACTCACCAGATAAGTTAATCATGTGCTCGATCAGCCCGCCTGAGATACGAATCATCTCATTGTTATTGGCGTTTTCATCTTCGTCGTTAGTACTTCTAAGCATAGAAGGCATTTCGCCGATATCTTTGGCAAGATACTGAGAGTCTTGGTTTTCTTTAGCAATCAAAATTGCTTCGCGCTGAGACTGTAGCGACTCTTTAGGTATTTGTTTGAGACTATCAGGGTTTTTACCGAACTGCTCTAATGCCCCAATCAGCAATGTAGGCGTTGGTGGATTGACCTGTTGTTGAAGAATAAATACGGCATCAGCGAGCCAGTCATGACTGGCTACTAAGAGCTCTAGAACTTTTTTGGTCGCTGGACGGCGATTACTGACAAAGTCTGTATACACTGATTCCATCTCGTGAGCTAAATCTGCGATACCAGAGGCTGTCACCATTCGCGCACCGCCCTTGATGGTATGCAAATCACGCTGGAGTGCTTGTAACGCTATAGTATTGCCTGTATCTTTTAAGAACAAATGCAGATACTTATTTCGATTGGTTAGCTCTTCAGCTTCTTCCAAGAATACTGCTAGTATATCTGGATCAGGTAGCCCATTAGCCCATGACTGCTTAATCATCGTCTCTAGACTTACGGTCTCTAACACTTCGGTACCAGTATCAACATCAACCACTGGAGCGGCAACAGCTGGCTCAAAATGATTATTTGGAACTGGTATGATTAGCTCCACTGTTTCTGGTAAGCTTGGTGCTTTTTCAAATGCTCTTAATTGCTCAATGAGCTCTGAGGTAAAGAAAGATTTTTTGTGACTGACGATATGCATGACCTGCAATGACATCGTGTCTTGCACCATTTGCATAATCTCAAGCCACTGTGCAGTCGGCGCTCGTCTGTTTTCTACAAAAGACTCATACACACTTTCTGCTTCGTGGGTAAGATCGCCAATACTGCGGATACCCGCCATACGTGCCCCACCTTTGATGGTGTGCAAGTGACGCTGCAAGACTTTGAGTGCGTTGATATTGGTGATATCGTCACGCCACTTATTAAAGCTTTCATCTAGCGCATTATCAAGCTCCTGCGCCTCTTCTAAGAATATCTCTAATAGCTCAATGTCGGTATCAATTGTCTCAAACTGTAGCTCAGGCGCTGCAGTAGTACGAACTGTAAAGCTACTATCTGCATCTTCGAGACTATTATCACTTTGATAGATACTCTGTAGCTCGTCGATGACCTGCTGGTCGATCTTCAATGAAGTACTACCGGCCAAGGCATCAAATAGCCCTACTAGCTGAGCATGACCAGCGTGCAGCGTCGCCTGAATATCTTTGTCACCTGCTCTATCGATATTGTCATTTAGATAGCTATATACATTACCTAGCTCATTTAGAACCGTCACAAACTTCGGAAATGCCTGCGCCTTATTAGAGAGAGCGTCTATCTGTAAGATTTGCTGAGCTATATAATCTTGAGTATGCGCGACTTCTGTATGATTCAAGGCATCATCTAATTCCCATTCAGCATCCAATAGCGTGTCAATATTACTATCCAGCAACTCTTCTATCGTCGGTTTATCATCAGAGATCACTGCCGTATCACTGATAATGTATTGCTCACCAAGCATGGCTTGCAATGATGCTATGTCTTGCTGACTTTGCGAGTCTTCTACGGCCACGCTATGCTGTTCTAGGTTCTGTTTGTAACTATTTAAGTACCCATCTATCAATGTAGAAGATTGGGCCAACGCTTCTAGATGCTGAGTATTCATAGGAATATCTTGCTGTTGTAACAGCTCTAGACTATGCTCTATCGTTGCACCCACTTCACTGATGGCCGCTAAAGCACTTGAGCCAGAAGCACCGCGTAGGGTATGGAATGCACGTACGATATCATCTGTTATCTCAATACGGTACTGATCTTGATTGTCGCTGACAAACTGATCGATATGATGAAGTAGCTCTTCTGCTTCATCAATAAATATCTTACAAAATGCTCTTTCCTCTTCACTTTGAGGCGTTAGAACGACAGCGGCTTCTGCCATTTTTTCGTTGACAGAATTGATCGTCTGTAGCGTGGTATCCATCGCGCCATCATTATCATCAACATTATAGTGAACAGTAGTTTCATCTGAGTCCGATACCAGTATCGGCTCTTGAATGGCTTCAGTTTTCAGACTCTCACTTGCTTGTTCAGGGCTCGTAGTTATTTGCTCATACAAGTTAGAATAGCTGAATTCATCGCCATGCTGCTTACTATAGGCATTAGCACAAGCAATCCACAACGGTGTTACGGCTGGATAATTTTGGCTATTATCTTCAAAGGCGGTTAGCATCTTAGGATACGTACTCAACACATCTGAAATCAGCTGACGCATCTCACCTGAGGCGACAACACTATGATCCAGTACGCGATTGAGCATATTTTCTATTGCCCACGCCAGCTCGGCAGTATAGTTTGCCCCTACCATGCGACCAGACCCTTTTAGCGTATGGAAGCCGCGGCGGATATCTTTTAAACCATCTAAATCAGATAACGATAGCTGCCACTGTTCGTATAGTGGAACGATTTCCTCTAATACCTCATTGGCTTCTTCTAAGAATATTTCTTTAATATCAGGATCTGCATCATTTGCATCAGCTGGTAGCTGCGTCGCCTCTTGCATGAATGGGATAAGTACGGGCGGAATCTCTAAATCAGATAATGATGTCAGCATATTATTACTTTCAGAGCTCGATAGTTCGTCATTACCGCCTATTGAGAGTAACGTATCCAGCTCTATGTCATCCATCATAGCAGAGTTGTTTATATCAGATTCAGCTTCTGTTTCAGTGCTTTCTATCTTGGCACTCTCTATCTCAGTAGCTTCTGTTTTAACTTCTGCCTCAAACACAGTAAGACCTGCATTGATAGGCTGCTGCGTCATCAAATTACTACTTTGTAGAATCGTAATCGCAGGATCGTAACTTGGCGGTTGTTGATCTTCAAAATCGGTTACTAAAGCTGGTAGACGTTTTGCAGTATCAATGACTAAATTGACGACCTCATCTGTTACAGGCAAGGTCTTATCTAACAGACGATTGAGTAGATTTTCGATTGACCATGCCATCTCACTAATACTAAAGGCGCCAACCATACGACCAGACCCTTTTAGCGTATGGAAACCGCGACGCACTTCAGTTAATGGTGTTAAGTCTTGTGAGTCTTGCTGCCAGATAGGAAGGAAGTCTTCTAGATCGGCAATTACCTCTGTGACTTCTTCAATAAAAATATCACGAATATCTGCATCGATATCAAAGTTATCAGGCTTGACCTGCTCACGAGCATGTATCAATGCATCACTACTCTCTGTATCAGCAGTGGCATTTGCACTGGTATCCACTATAGCCTGTGCTAACACTGGCTCATCATTTTCATCAGCAGGCGCAATCTCACCACTATCATCATAACGAACAACATCCATTGCTACTGATGCTTGCATTGGCCACGTCTCACTGACTGTGTCTGGTGCTTCTATGTGAGCATTCAAAAGCTGAGTAGCTCTCATCGTATACTCATTAGCTTGTGTCAGCAGCTTTTGATCAAAGACTTGCTGCGCTAGGTAATCTAGTAAGAGCTCAATAGAAGTCAAACCCTCAGCCAATGCTTGAGTCAAGTCCCAGCTAAGTACTGTGACATCGCCGGTGCGTAATTGCGCAAATATATGACCTATATCATTAATAGTCTGTCTAACGTCTGACAACCCCATATTCTCGAAAGCTTGAGCTATATTGTCAAACTCAGCAATCTCTGGCAATAACTGAACCGTTTGACGTTGTAGGTACTCATTGAATTTTTGTTTGATATTTTCAACGGCAATACGTAGCTCACGTAATTCACTATCGGTAGAGACCGATTTAGGTTCGCCCTCTAACTGCTTTTCGGTACTATAAGAAGCTTCAGGTATTGTAGCAAAAGAAGCAGCGTCACCGATTTTGAGCGATATAGTCTGTTCAATATCATAGATATCGTTATACAACTCTTGTAGCTTACGCTCAATTTGTAATTGTTCTTGCGCAGCATCTGTCTCTGAAAAGATAACTTGTTCTAAATCGGCAATGATTGATTCAGCTTGCGAGACATACTGTGTCCAACCTCGACTCTCAAGCTGGTTCTTCATATATTTTAGAGGGTTTATTAGAGTAACTGGCTGGTCCAAATCAAAAATGAGCGTCTCAAGCTCACTGAGCATTTGCGGTAAGAAACGTGATATCGGCGGTATGCTCTGTGATACATTATCAAGAACAGACTGAGTGCGATCGCTACTCGTTACTAAGTAGCTGAGCTCAATGTAGACAGTCGTAATTAAGCTTTTGACAAAGCTTGAGGATAAAGTCACTGATTGACCATAAGACTCTATAACATGATCCAACTGACTGAGAAGTTGTGCATAACTTTCAGGTAATGGCGTGTCGTTGTGCGCAAGATCATTTAGCCACAATTGAGTCAAGTACCAAAGACGTTGTAGCTCTCTATCTTGAGTCGTCTGCCAGAGATATTGAACTACTTTTTCTAGAACGCTCAGTACTGATGGCTGATTCACATTAGCAGTCAATAACTTCTGTACTTGCTGTCGCCATACTAATAACAGTTGCTGATATTGCTGATCAACTAAACGGGTTGTAACTTCAGTAATGGGTACTGTCACTTCAATACTTTTGATAATACTGTCGTCAATATCACCATTACCTAAATATTCATGCTGAGCATCAGTATCATCGACAATGAGCTCTGTTGCTATACCTCTTTGAGACAGTACCTGCGTCAGCTCATAAGCAGCTTTGTCTATTACAGCAACGTGATAATTGCCTGTACGCGTATAGTAATTCAACTCACGCTGCAGCAGCTTATGAGAAAATTGTCCTATCCGGCAGTCTTTACTAGAGAAGCTGTCATCGTCTCCTAAGCTCGCAAGCAAACCCAGCTTATTAGCAAGACCTGCTAATAGAGGAAGACGAACCATAATCAATGCACCACTTATCTGATGATAGTACGATATCATCTGCTCATAGCTAGCGATATCAGCCTCTAATTGCCAGCCATCAGATATCTGTGATAACTGCTGATCAAACAGTGGCAACAACCACTCAAGCGTCACTATGTCATTGGGCTGGTTTTTCATAGGTTTATCCTAACTCGTCTAGGCACTAATTTAGGCACTGATTTTTTGCCACACATTAACCTGTGGGTGCGCAATACGGCGCATATTTGAAGGACGCCAAAACAACGCCTCACCTGGAGCCAATATAATATAACCCGCTAACGCACACTGCTCTGAGAGCCGTGCCAAAATATCACGCTGATCAAACTTACGAAAATATAGCAGCATATTTTGACAGATGATCACATTTTGAAGATGCGAAGTGGGAGATTGTTGTTCAATGATGTTATGCACAGCAAAATTAACATACGGTTTTAAGACTGATGCTATCTGCCAGCTGGACTGGGTACTATTTGACATGTTTGACTGATCAGCTATGCCACCTGTGTTCAGCCTACGACTTATACTCTTAGTAGTTATAGGCTGAACGAACTGCTGACACCGCTCAGGTATTAAAGACTGCTGCCGTTTGTCATATTGTGCTAAACGTGCGTCTATAATCGCCTGTTCACTCACGTCGGTTCCCAATATACAGTAGTTTGACAACTGTTCTGCTGACAGACTCATAGCTAAAGACCATGCTTCTTGTCCACTTGCACAGCCAACGCTCCAAATACGAAATGGGCTATCTACTTCATTTGCATTTTGATGCTGTAATGCATATTTTGTGACAAAATCTATGGAAGGCTTGTGCCGAAAAAATCGACTTTCGTGAATCAAAACTTTGTCTAAAAATTGCTGACGCAGTTCACTATTTTTTGGCAGCTGAATCCATAGCTGCTCGAGGGTCAGTCCATTTGATATTGCCGTACATTCAATTGCATTGATCAACCACTGCAGCTGCATGTCTGGGAGTACAAAGCCAATCTCGTGCTCTATGTACTTTTGCCATTGACCCGCATCAAAACGACCTGATTGCCTCAGAGCTTCGCTCAATGCAAATTCAGCGTTATTGACTGGAGCTCTGTCTGGTTGAGTACGATTGTTCACGTCACCTGCTATGATTGCTGCTGTACATCATCATAGCCTGTACAGCATTTTAGTTAATAGTCTCATCGAGGGAGCGCTATATGAAGCAGCGACGCTCTAATGCTAACAACAAATGATTAAACAGTTTCTGATAATACTTCTTCAGAATTCATCATGTCATCATCTAACAATGCATCATCATCTGATACTTTAAAACCAGTAACCGATTCCTGTAGGGC
The DNA here is from genome assembly GCF_052258185.1 of Psychrobacter sp. T6-6. Classification (NCBI taxonomy): domain Bacteria; kingdom Pseudomonadati; phylum Pseudomonadota; class Gammaproteobacteria; order Moraxellales; family Moraxellaceae; genus Psychrobacter; species Psychrobacter sp. T6-6. The sequence goes on along the minus strand of NZ_JBQQEX010000003.1, from coordinate 115,941 downwards.
TGCAGCCATTTCACTCAACTCACCAATAGAACGTGCGGTTGCCATCGTACCAGACGATGTTTGTGAGGTGATGTCCTGAATAATATTCATGGTGTGAGAGATGTGTCCAGCAGACTCAGCCTGCTGTAATGCAGCGTTTGAGATACTTTGAATCAAGTCAGCCAACGTATTAGAAACGCTCTGTACTTCTTCTAGTGCCTCACCTGCATCTTTTGCAAGACGTGCACCGCGTACTACTTCAGAAGTTGTTGATTCCATCGACATAACAGCTTCGTTAGTATCTGCCTGAATGGTTTTTACCAATGTTTCAATCTGTTTGGTCGCGTTTGCTGAACGCTCAGCCAGACGCTGAACCTCATCAGCAACAACAGCGAAACCTCGTCCCGCTTCCCCTGCCATCGATGCCTGAATGGCAGCATTCAATGCCAAAACGTTGGTCTGATCTGCAATATCGTTGATTAGACCAACGATATCACCAATCTCTTGCGAAGACTCACCCAAACGTTTGATACGTTTTGATGTTTCTTGAATCTGATCACGAATAACGTTCATACCTTCAATCGAACGCTGTACAACCGCAGCTCCATTATGCGAGATAGCAACTGAACGCTGAGCAACGGTTGCAGACTCTGCAGCGTTGTTCGAAACTTGGTCAATTGATACGGTCATCTCGTTAATCGCAGCTGATACACCTGCAATCTCTTGCGCTTGATGCTCAGAGGCTTCGGCCAACTCAACCGCATTCATCTGGGTTTGATCTGAGGACTGTGATACACGATCAGCGGTACTGTTAATAACCAAGACCAATTGGCGTAGTTGGTCAATTGCAAAGTTTACCGAATCAGCAATGGCGCCAGTAAAATCTTCTGATACCGTAGCATTGACGGTCAAATCACCCTCTGCCAAGTCACCCAATTCATCAAGTAGACGTAGAATAGCGATCTGGTTACGTTCGTTTTCTTCTTGAATCTGACGAGCGCGTTCAGACTCTGCTTCTGCTTCTTGACGACGACGTAACGTCTCTTTTTCAATAAGCAAACGCTCTGAACCACCGCGCTGCTTAAGCAACTGATACGAGGCAAACATAATACCTAGGGCACCAACCGCAAATATCACGGCTGGTAAGATAACAGACTGATTGAAGCTGCCAAAATACTGACTCACTGATGATAGCGAATTGATCAGCCAGATCAGGCAGGCTATGCTCAATAAAACGAAAAACCCTAATAACAGCTTCCATGTATTATTAGCATCTTTACCGTCCGCTGTTGTATTACTCATACCAGCTACAGGTTTTCTTATAACATCACTCATCTTGCATATCCCTTTCAAACAATCGTCAAAGTCTTATCGTGACTGACTTTGACAATCTTATTGTTATCAAAACAATGATTAGCAAAGCCTGTATAAATGCTGACATTTCACTAAATCGTGTCAGTCGCTATTAATCTGCCATTACTTCACAGACAGGTATTCTATTGTCGATTACTATATTGCAGCATCTGAATATTGTAGATCCTGTGCAAGCAAGCTTGGCATGAAGACATACCACTCTTGCTCTTCTTTCAAAAACTTACCATGGTTATAAGGCGCAAATGGTGAATTAGGATCAATCGCTTCTGGGCGGTACTGATCCTGAGTAAACTGCTCAATACCGAGCACTTGATCGACCAGTAGTCCTGAAAAACTATTATCATGGTCAACAACCATAACTTTTCGCTGGCTTAACTGAGACAGTCGACTCGGAACTTGCAAAAAATGTGACAAATCCGTGAGCGGTAACAAACGTCCACGGATATTGGCAATACCTAGCATCCAAGGCTTTACTAGAGGTAAGCTTGTGTATTCTGGCATGGACAACACCTCTGATACCTGACCCATAGGGGCAACCAAGCGTTGCCCACCAATTTCAAATACCACACCCTGCCAATCAAATGCTTGACCACCGCGGCGACCACTTTTACGCGCACGTGCCAAATCTGCTATACGCAGAAGCTCAATAAATCCTCTAGAAGCCACAAGTTACTCCATCACTTTGCGAATCATATTGACCAATCCATTTTCGTCAACTGGTTTACTCATATACTCTTTAGCGCCTTGGCGTTTGCCCCAAACTCTATCGGTTTCCTGATTTTTGGTACTGATCATAATGACAGGAATATGCGCGGTTGTTTTGCCACGAGTAATCTTTCGCGTGGCTTGAAAGCCGTTCATCTCAGGCATAACCACATCCATCAAAATAACATCTGGCAAATGATCAGCGGCCATTTGACAGCCTTGCTCGCCGTTTGAAGCTTCTAGTACTTGAAAATTATTTTTGGCAAGCATGTCGCGAAATTTCGCCATTTCTGATGGCGAGTCGTCAATGACTAAAACTGTAGCCATAGGGATTTCCTTTATTTCTAAGATATCCATGAGGATATATTGTTGAAGTAAAACGATTGAAAACAATACCCAAAATTTATTGGTGGTATATTTTTTATCATAATTACTCAAAAATTGAGCAATCACTTCCAATCTTAACAATCATTACGGTTAAGTCTAGCTATACCTGACTAGCGGTACTGATTGATAGCATCAAAAAGCTCATCTTTACTAAATGGCTTGGTCAAATACTCATCAGACCCGACAATACGACCACGTGCTTTATCAAACAAACCATCTTTAGACGACAACATAATTACAGGCTTATTGGCGTAATCTGGGTTATTTTTTATCAATGCGCAAGTCTGATAACCATCCAAACGAGGCATCATAATATCGACAAAAATAATGTCTGGATTATTATCAACAATTTTTGCTAAAGCATCAAAACCATCAATAGCAGTTACTACTTCACAGCCTGCCTTTTGTAACAAGGTTTCTGCGGTACGGCGAATGGTTTTTGAGTCATCAATTACCATCACTTTTAGGCCATCAAAATTATTTTCCATTATCATTATCCTATGAACAACTATTTATACGTAACGCTCTTCTGTCTATACAAAGTCTTAACCATTAATCTCAGACCGTAACGACAGTCAGCATTAAAACGATACAGAAGATTAAGCATATATCAAAACTTATTCTGACAGCGGCTATTTTTTATCAGTGTCTGCCCATCAAACACAGCGTCAACATGGGTTACTATACGCACTTTGCAATTAATAAGCTCACATAATCGAGCGTTATTCTTAGTATATTGGGCTTGTCACCCTACTCTTGTTTGTGGATATCAATCAAACTCATGTAAGCGCTGAAGACACTTGGGCATATTTTTAGGCATATTTTAAAATCAATCATCGCCAAAGCAAAGTAATCAAATCAATGTAGTAAACAAATTTACGATACTTTTGCATTATATAGAATCAATAGCCACATTGCTGAATAATTTGCATTTGTGATAAAAATGTATCAGTGTATTTCTTTATGTTTGTTTTAGCACAGTTATTAACCCTTTTCCAGTTATTCACGAATTAATATTCAGACTATTGAGTCTTAAAAACATCTGTTCTTATCTGATAAATGAATAACTTTTGTTGCTGATCTGGCAAAAGGGCTTAACCTACTTAAGTTTGGTAAGTAGGCTGCACTCATTCCACCACGTGACAATTCACTATATAATAAGGTAATGACTATAATGGTAACTGCTATGACAGCCTATAAACATTCGAAAAAAAGCCTATACTTGCTTGGTGCTTTATTGCTCGCTGCTTGTCAGCCATCACCATCCAATAGTGAGCCAGTCGCTGCTGAAAATGAAGCCGCTATAGATACGCCGCTTGTCATTACCAGTGATAGCGTCACCATGACACCAGATCATATACTCAGTGTAAAGCCTTCACGATATCAGCCAAGTCTTGGTCTGCAAGGTAATATCGAGCCTATTAAACAGACCTCATTTGTGGCAGTACATCCTATAACCATCGAAGAAACCTTAGTCAGTGAAGGTCAATGGGTAGAGAAAGGGTCACCGCTGCTTGTTTTTAGGCGTGCAGGTACTGCTAAAGATGTAGCATCTACAGATGATTCTATAGACAACGATACAGCAGCTACTGAAACCAAAGAGTCAACGCTAGCAGACAAACAGCAAGCAAATGCAAGTGCCAAAGCTGTACAGCCAACTAAAGATAAAGATATTGCGGTCGCAAAAGAAACTACCAATGATATAAAGTCACCAGCAACAGACTTAGTAACCGCAAAAGCTGACGATGGTGCTAATAGCAATAGCACTAACAGTAGCGGATCTACCAACAATGAATCCGATAGCAACAACGTAGAGAGTAGCGCCGCAACACCAAGTGGACAATACAATTTGATTACCATACATGCCAGCTTCTCAGGTCGCGTAGAAAACCTAAATGCGAAAGCTGGGCAAAAGATGGCAGCGCGCGCGTCTTTATTGCAACTTAGTGATGAAACAAAACTGCATTTTGCAGCGACCCTGCCTATCCAAGCAGAACCTCAGCTTTCAGTGGGTCAAACCGTTAACTTTACGGTCGAGAGTATGACTGATAAATTTACTGGACAAGTCAGCAAACTGGTCTCAACCAGTCAACCAAAAAAGCTCTTGGTTTATGTTAACGTCATTGACAATGAAGCCAGTCGTGACAAACTACTGCCAGAGATGAAAGTCACTGGGCGAGTCAACTACGGACAAATAGATGTCGGTACAATCGTACCCAAGCGCGCTTTGCATGACGTTGATTTAACAGAGCTACAAAAGCCGCCATATATGCCACTTAGACCGTTGGCTGCTAATGTTTGGGTTATTGGGCAAGACCAGCGCTTAACACGCCAGCCTATTGAGGTTGTTGAATATGATCCGAATACCCAGCAGTATTTAATCGCTGGGGTGAGTAACGATAGTTTGATTTGTTTGGCTGATTTACCTGTTGATTCTGAAGGGAAAAAAGTCATCGTGTCATAGCAGCTTACCTTGACAGTTACATTATGTAGAAACATTAACAAAGCTTCTCTTGTTTTGTAACAGCATAATTAGGCACTATGACGTACCTTATATAGCGTTAACCGAGTATTTTAGACAGCCTTTTTATAATGGCTTAGTCTTTTATACATTTAAAAAATTAGAGGCTCGCCTGTTTAATTATATTAATGATTTAATTGCTTTAAAGTCAAAATCATTCGAACAATTATCATAATTAGGCAATTAGCGCGTATTAGAGTTTTAGCAAATCATAACAACAACTAGAGGATATCCCATGAGCAAGCAGATTTTATTGATTGAAGACGATCCAGATTTAGCAGAGCTGATTAGTGATTATTTGACCATGAACTACTATGATGTCCATCATGCTGGTCTTGGTCAAGAAGGTCTCGATCTATTAGATACCAAAGAGCGTGATATTGATTTGGTCGTACTGGACTTGATGCTGCCTGATATGGATGGTATGCAAGTGTGCCAAAAAATCCGTGGCAACAAAAACAATATGACCAACAAAGTACCTATTATCATGCTAACTGCGAAAGGTGATACTACCGACCGCGTACTAGGATTAGAGATGGGTGCTGATGACTATATCGCCAAGCCTTTTGAGCCACGCGAGCTTCTCGCTCGTATCCGTGCTGTCATTCGTCGTCACGAACAGCCAAATCAGGCAGACAGCCAATCAGATAGCCTAACTTTTGGTCGTTTGAGTGTGTTCCCTGATAGCCATGAAGTGACTATCGATGATGAGCCTGTACGTCTGACAACGCATCAGTTCCAACTGCTGCATTATTTTGCCACTCATTCTGGCAAGGTACTAAATCGCGAGCAGCTATGGCAGGCAATGCCAAATGATGACAGCTCAGACAATATCGACCGTGCTATTGACGTTCATATCTCGCGTCTGCGTGCTCTGATTGAAGACAATCCGCGTCAACCAAAACGCATCATCACGGTACGCGGCGTTGGCTATCAATTTGCTACTGATCAGGTTTAATCTAACACAGTCGATTAATCAGCAACTTGTTGAGCTCAGTCGTACCAGTCCATATCAGCGTCCGATAGTAGAGATTGTTTAATGCAGCAATTGGGTTTTCGTTCCGTATTTGCCAAGTTATTTGCCAGCGTCATGCTGGCACTTACTTTATTTGCCGTAGCGATGGTGTTGTTGACCCAATTGGTCCATGACAAAGATGCAGGCATACGGTCGGAGATATTAGCGACGCAGATCTTAGGACAAATCGATCCATTTTTACATGAATTAAATATCTCTATTAGTAAAGATAACCGTCTACAGTCGCGGTTCATGCTCGCTGTTGTCAAAAAAAGCTTTGATATTTTTGATGAGTCTCTTCAAGCAAAAATGGGCTTGTATGACAGTGAAGGTCGGATGCTCATGCAGACTGACAACAGTGACTTACCACTAGAATTACCGCCAACGCCTTCTTTGTTTTCACGTGTTTTTCCTTCGTTCGCAGATACTCCGCCTACCAAACAGGCGCAAGTATATAGTAGTACGGGCTATACGCTACTGTATGAATCACGTTTGCCACCCAAAAAACCTGTGTTGTCTGCTGCGCTAAATCTGTTTACTGGTACTCTATTGCTGCTCATCATTATGGCAGGTGTTCTCTGGCTCATAGCCCGTACCATGACCTGGCGCATCGATCAGTTGAGCCAGCAGATGACTCAACTGGGTGATGGCGATTTTACGGTTCGCGTGAATGCTCGGGGTAATGATGAAATCGCTTCACTCGCACGAGGCTTCAACCAAGCAGCGCAAAAAATCGAGCATCTCGTCGATGCCAATAACTTATTACTGGCACATGCCTCCCATGAGTTACGTACACCCATCACGCGTATTCGCTTACAGATCGAAATGATGGACATGTTAGCTGGTGCGTTGCCAACTGATACCAAAGCCAAATTTGATAAGCGCGCTCATGCCATCACTCGAGACTTATCGGGGCTCAATGACTTGGTAGAGAGTATCTTATTGGTCAGTCGTCTAGATGCGGGCCATGCCTTGCAACAGATTGAAGATTTAGACTTATATGACCTTGTCAATCAAGAGCGTCAACACTATCCTGAAGCGACCTTGATTGGTGAGCACATTATGATTGATGGTCAATCATCAATGTTGACTCACCTCATCCGTAATCTATTGACCAATGCTATGCTGCATGGCAAGCCGCCTGTCACTGTGCTTCTTTATGGGGTTCAAACTATCGAAGACGCTGGAGTAGTCCCTGATTATCTGTTGCAAACGGTACTCGCCAACAGTTTCACTGATTATAATAGCTTGGAATTTGATTCTTATGATAATCAGACTGATGTCACTGCGAACCATCAAAATAATCCAAGTGAACATGATGGCTATGATAATTATGAGCGAAACGATACTGATAAACCTGAATCAGTCGACCTCATAGATAAGTTACCAGCACCGCCGATATATATGAACGGTGAAAATGTGCCCGTTAGTGAAGACATAGACACTCATATAGACACCAATACAACGACTAGCGATAGTATAGATACTACTCTGACAGAAGATAATACTGATACTAGTAGAGGCTCAGCAAACCATTTAGGTATGCCAAAATCGGCTAATGACTCGTCATTACTTGCGAACTACCATAGCTTCACCAATGAGTTGACTGATAGAGTCAAAAAAGTAATGTGGAGAGCTGTTCCTGACTCTGACTCCGAAGCAACTACTAAAAATACTGACCACCCTATTCCTAATGGTACAGTCCAGTCTACAGATAACAAAACATTCATTAGCAAAGACACTCTCGAGAGTCACCGTCAGCAGAACACTGAAAATATGCTCAATGAAACAGCTAACACTAAAAATGCCAGTAAAGACAGCGCTAAAACCAATACTAAAAACAGCAATGACATATCAGCGCCGCCGCGCAAAGAAGGACTTTTTGCCAAGCATATGAAAAAGGCAAAGGCTGAACCTGTACGCCCGCAACCTAAATATGCAGTACTGGCAGTGATTGATGAAGGGACAGGTATCCCTGAAGAGAAACGCGAAGAAGTGTTTAGCCCATTCGTACGCTTACAGCAGAAGAACAAAGGTTCTGGCTTAGGTTTATCGCTGGTTTCACAAATTGTCACCGCACATCAAGGTCGCATCACTACCGATACGCTAAATGGTCATACTCGGTTCTTGGTTGCTATACCTGTCAAGCACGATCCTCATTATCATCAGCATGATTGATCACTTATATTAAGAGTATAACGACTTTCGTTGTATTACCGCCCCTTCTACCTTCCAAACGCCCTATCCTTAATAGCTATTCATCATAAGCTGGACACGGATGTGCATATCCAAAGTGCCAGATAATATGCTATATTACCGCCCCTTATTATACGGTTATTGACCGTCGTTGTTTTAGTTAGGCTCCTCGCATAGCGATAGAGCCATAACGACGCATAATAATCACAAAAAATTTATTAAATTTTGAGCCCTCCATGAACGACATGATTGTCTTAAACGATGTGACCAAAAGTTTTTTAAGCGACCGCTCAATCAAAGACAAAGACGGCAAACCGCATTGGTTTACTGCTGTTGAGCCGACGTCTCTAACGATCAAGCAAGGCGAAATTTTTGGTCTAATGGGTTATTCAGGTGCAGGCAAATCGACCTTATTGCGTCTCATCAATATGCTTGAACGTCCAGACTCAGGTCAAGTCATGATAGATGGTACTGACTTGACCACGTTATCTGCTAGTGAACTGCGTATTGCCCGTCATAATATTGGTATGATTTTTCAGCAGTTCAATTTGATGTCTAATCATACTGTCTTTGACAATGTCGCATTTAATTTGAGAGTGTCAGGCTATCCTAGTCATGATATTCATAAGCGCGTTATGGACTGTCTTGAAATCGTAGATTTGACTGATCGAGCAGGTCATTACCCTGCTCAATTATCAGGTGGACAAAAACAACGTGTCGGTATTGCCCGTGCAATTGCCCCGAGCCCAAAAGTACTATTGGCCGATGAGCCAACCAGTGCACTAGATCCTGCAACGACTCGCAGTCTACTCACCTGTTTGCGCGATATCAATGAGCAACTTGGCGTGACTATCGTTATCGTAACTCATGAGATGAGTGTGATACGCCGGCTTTGCGATCGTGCCGCATTATTGCATCAAGGTCAGTTGTTAGAAGTAGCCGATGTACAAGATGGTCTGATTCAGGCAACCACCCCAATTGGCAAAGGTTTAGTCGTTGAGGACTAATGAGGCAGGAGAAATAGATATGTTAACTGGTACTGAATTATCCGCCTCTATAGACAAGCTGCTTGTTCTACGTAAAGAGATTATGAGCGCGTTCGTTGATACCTTTATCATGCTTGGTATCTCGACCACGGTAGCCATCATCATCGGTGGACTGTTTGGCGTATTCTTGTTTTTGTCTAGTGATCGACAGTTTTTGCAAAACAAGACACTGTACGGTGTACTTGGTGGTATCACCAACTTTATGCGTGCCTTCCCATTTGTAATTTTGATGATTGCGATGAGTCCGTTTACCAAGGCTATTGTTGGCACAGGTATTGGTCCTATTGCGGCATCATTGGTACTGGCAATTGCAGGATCGTTTTATTTTGCGCGCTTGGTCGAGCAAAACCTACGTGAAGTGCCGCGCGGTATCATTGAAGCCACTGAGTCGATGGGCGCCGGGCCTTTTACTATTATCAAAGTATTGCTCAATGAAGCACGCTCAGGCCTGGTACTGTCAGTGACTATTCTTTGTATCAGCTTGCTGTCTTATTCGGCGGCGGCAGGTATGATCGGCGGCGGTGGTTTGGGTGACTTGGCCATTCGTTATGGCTATTATCGCTATCAAACCGAAGTCATGATTTTTATTGTGATTGTACTATCGATCATGGTCATATCAATTCAAGCCTCTGGTAACTGGCTTGCCAATCGTTTGGACAAACGTTAAACCGCTTTAGAGAATACTTGACATTACGAGCGACTAGGTTTATTTTTGGCAACACTCAATCCCATCTCAGCGCTCATAAAAAGCAGCATTACTATTTATAATGTTGCTTTTTTAATGTTTAGACAATAAACATTTTATTTAATCCCATTCATTATTAAGGACATATTATGAAATTAACAGATATCAGCCGTCAGTTGGCCAGCGCATTTGCCGCTGTTGGTGTATCAGGTTTGGTCTTGGTTGGTTGCAGCAATTCATCAGCGCCAGAAGCGACCAAAGAACCAGTCACCGAAGGATCAACTGCTGAAACTGCCGCTAGCGATATCGATCCTGAACATACCAAAATCGTTATCGGTACCACTGAAGGCGATTTTGCTGATATGGTTCGTAACCAAGTGAAAGGTACACTTGAAGCACAAGGTTATGAAGTTGAGCTAATTGCATTTACTGACTATGTGCGTCCTAACCTTGCATTGGCTGAAGGCGATTTGGATATCAACATTTTCCAGCATAAGCCGTACCTCGATACCTTCAAGACAGAGAACAATCTTGATCTTGTCGAAGTATTCCAAGTACCAACTGCACCACTTGGCATCTACTCTGGTAAAAAAGACAGCCTTGATGCTGCATTTAAAGGCATGAGTGTTTCTGCGCCTAACGACCCAAGTAACTTTGCCCGTGCGTTGGTCATGATGGATGATCTTGGCTGGATTACCCTCAAAGACGATATCGATCCGCTAACTGCATCAAAAGCAGATATCGCTGACAATAGCAAATACGATATTGAAATCGTTGAGCTAGAAGCAGCCCAGCTGCCACGTGCACGTGACGAAGTAGACTTTGCAGTAATCAACGGCAACTATGCTACTGACTCTGGTATCGAGCTGACTGAAGCACTATTCCAAGAGCCAAGCTTCTCTTATGTCAACTGGTCAGCAATCAAATCTGCTGATACTGGCAAGAAATGGGTTGAGGATGTTACCAATGCTTATAACTCAGAAGCTTTCAAAAAGTACGCTCACGAAACGTTCCCTGGCTACAAGTACCCAAAAATCTGGGGTACTGACCACAGCGCGCATATGGGCACTGCCGAAACTGAAAGCGCTGACGCTCCAGAAGCTGCTGCTCAGTAAGACTTAGACTGCATATCCAAATCGTAAGTATTTAGGCTTTGAGTACCTGAGCTTTAAGTGCTTAAGTATATTTATGATTATGAACGTCCGTCACTTGATAGTGATGGACGTTTTTTTATGGCAATAACTATAAAACTTTTTTACTCTTGAATAGCCTGTGTAGATCCATCTGATTATTAAATATCACGTTACAGCCTGTTTGCCCTTTGTAGGGTTGCGTCACTCGACCTTCCACTTTGGGCTCGTTTTTCTTATAGTAGACGAGACTGATTAGTGACGCGTCGACAATTAAATATCGACCTTTTAAAAATGATGATCGAACAAAATTTTTATTGCTTTAACTAAGCCTATCAAATAATACCGATTGCCTTACTATCAGTAATTATATCGAAATTAATCAATAATAATAGAAACTACAAACAGAACAAGGATAATAATATGAGTGCCAAAAGCTATAATATTCGTACTGCTGGACAAGCAAATATTCCCGTTTTAGGATTGGGCACGTGGCAGTCAACGGGACAAGATTGTATCGATGTGGTCAAAAAAGGCCTACAGATGGGTTATGAGCATATCGATACCGCCCAAGCTTATGACAATGAAAAAGAAGTTGGTGAAGGTATTAAACAATCAGGGATAGCTCGCGATAAATTCTTTTTGACTACCAAGATTTTTCCTGACGATATGAAGTTTGAGCCAGAGAAGCTAAAAGCTGCTGCGCAAAAATCATTAGAAAATCTGGGCGTAGACTATGTCGATCTATTGCTATTACACTGGCCAGACGACCGCGTACCATTGTCTGAAACTATTCCTGCATTGTGTGAGTTACAAAAGCAAGGTTTGACGCGTCATATCGGTGTTTCGAACTTTAATATTGCCAATATTATTGAAGCCAAAAAATCTGCTGATGTGCCTATCGTAGTGAACCAAGTAGAGTTTCATCCGTTTATCAAGCAAGACACACTACAAACCTTTTTGAATAATCACCATATCTTGCTAGAAGCCTACTCACCGCTAGCGCGTGGCGATGTGTTTGATAACGATATTATCAAAGAGATTGCTGATAATCACAATGTAACACCAGCGCAAATATCGTTGGCGTGGATACTGTCAGACAAGCACCGCGTTGCTATCCCAAAAACCTCGAATCCTGATCACTTACAAGGCAATTTAGATGCTACCAAGGTAGAGCTGAGTGCAGACGAGCTAGAAAAAATTGGTAAGCTTGCAAGCTCTGATGGTCGTAAGATTGAGCATCCTGATTATACTCCTGTATGGGATGACTAATGTGGCGAGTACTTCGTTAATTGGTTGAATGTAGAACAAAAAAAAGCCACCGATCATCGGTGGATTTTTTTATATTCTAAATACTCTATAGCTTAAATGCATACAGCCACTACTGTTGTAGCGTGTCAGTCTCGTGAATTTTTACGGCAGGGTTATATTGCTCAGAGGAAGGCACTACCCCGCTACGATTGTTTTCTTTCATAGACTTGGCAACTTCTGGTGGCATGTAATTTTCGTCATGCTTAGCCAATACTTCACCTGCCACAAAGGTTTCGCCTTGCATTTTACCAGTGGCGACCACGCCTGAGTTTTCAGCAAACAAATCTGGCAAAATACCTTGATAAGTCACGGGTACTGTCGATTGAAAATCAGTGATCGCAAACTCGACATTTAGAGGATTATCCGCTGCGCGCTGCACACTACCTGCAACCACCATACCACCAGCACGAATACGTTTGTCTTGAGGCGCTTCTCCTTGAGCAATGGCAGTCGCATCAAAGTAGTAGTCAGTTTGCTGCCCGATAGCATAGATAACCAACATAACTGCTACGGCGGCACCTGCCAGCGTAAACATAACCCACGTCAGTTTTTTCCGACGAACTGCATTCATACCACTACCCCATTAACGAGTCGCTGTTTTATAAACCATAATCTGTCTATCAAACAGAAAAATTTGAAGAAACCACCATTAGAAAAACGTTCCGAAAATGTCTTTCTAATCGTACTCTTCTAATCGCTATATGGTAGCATTTTTCAGACAAATCAATAAGCCTCATCATTGCCTATAAAGTCATATTTTTGTCAGTGTAAGGATACGGTGCCTTACAGTAAAACTATGATATTAAGATGATTTTTTATTCAGAACTCTTTTTATTCAAAATTTTTGGTAGCAGGTGTTTGTGTTTTGGTAGTACGTTGTGCCTGGCGCGCTTGTTGGATAGTGAGCTGTTTGATGAGCGCTTGGCGTTGTCTGCGACTGTAGATGATAAAAGCCAATATTACACCGACGGTAATCGCCCAGCATGTCCATACAAAAACCCCATGCTTACCCATGGCAATGAACTCAGATATGCTATAAAAGTAGGGCTGCATAGTATATTCCTGACCGTTACTTGTGTTGACTACGAATGTATTCTTTGACCCATGCCTTGCCTTGATCACGGTTTAAAATCAGCGTATTGGTACGATAAATCGCTAATGTCGCAACCAGTAAATAGCTGCCTATAATCATTAGTAGTAGCGGCATCCACATATCTGCCGACATTTTGGGTGCTGCCGTCAAACTAAAGGTCGCCCCTTGATGCAAGGTGTTCCACCACTCCACTGAGTACTTGATAATAGGCAGGTTCACTGCGCCTACGATGGATAGTATTGCGGCTGCTTTACCACGATTGGCGGTATGCTCAAAAGCAGCAAACAGCGCCATGACGCCCGCGTATAGAAATGCCAATATGAGCATTGACGTCAGGCGCGCATCCCATACCCAATAGGTGCCCCATGTTGGCTTTGCCCAAATGGAACCTGTGAGTAAACTAATAACGCATAGCAAAAACCCCATTGGAGCAAGCGCCTGCGCGACTAAGCTGGCAGTCTTAATCTTCCATACCAAATAAATCACTCCCAGAACTGCAAGAGAAAAATAGATAGAAATAGCAAGACTGGCCGCTGGTACATGGATAAAGATAATGCGATAGCTATTACCCTGAAGATAATCAGGCGGCGCAAAAGCAAGGCCCCATACACTACCAATGAGCAAACAGATACTGGCTAATATCGCAAGCCACTTGACCCAAGGGCCAAAAATACGAAAAAACTGCTTGGTGCCTACAGTGGTTAAGAAACCCTGCCAAATGCGCTGCCACAAGCTAGGGGATGAGACGTTATTCAGGTTGGGCATGAGAATAAACCTATTACACAGCTTACTGGTTTTGACCGATATAGTGCAAAAAAGCACTCCTATTGGCTCACCTGCTGGCGTTAAACACTGGATAGAATCTACAAAGATCTGTGTACGTATTCAATAGACTATTATAGCAAAATTGCCCGTTTTCAACACGATGTTAATACGCTGGATTTGGACTACGGGGTTTCGAACATACCTCTTAATTGAGCCATGACATTTTGAGGGTTGTTGCAATCACCCAAGGCATCACCAATACTGAGATAATGCTTCCTGCCAATAGTAGTGCTAATATAGGCAAACCGTTAAGTCCCGTGGCAAATAAGTCGACCGCGCCTGTCGCAAAAATCAATACGGGTAACTGCATAGGCAACGCAATCAAAGGCACCAGCACTGCACCATTCTTTAGTGATAGTGTCAGGCTACTAGCGACCGCTGACAGCATCAACAGCATCGGACTGCCTGTCACGATAGATGCCATCAACACCCATGCCTCAAACCAGCTCAGCTGAAACAAAGGCACCGCAAGCAAGCTCAGCATTGCCACAATACCACTACTAAATATCCAGTGAATGACCAGACGTATCAGCACCCATAACGGTAGTGACGCTTTGGCGACGACCAATTGCGCAAGCGTACCATTATCAAGCGCAGGCTTAAATAAACCATCAACACCCATGACCAGTGACAATAATGCCGCGATCCAGACTGCCGATACACCAAGGCGCTGTAACAGCGCAGGCTCACTACCCACCGCTAGCGGAAATAAAGTAATAATCACTAAAAACAAGACTAGCGGATACAACCATTGCACCGCTCCTTGCTGCTTGACTTGCCATTCGCGGCGCCACAGCTGACCAAACCCAATCCCACGCGGTGTGGTGACGATACTCACGGGTTTTTTGCTTGCCACTGCAGCTGAGTTTGCTTGCGTTGGACTGTCTGTCATTATTCGTCCTTTTACCTATACTGATAGTACTGCTAGCAGTCCCATTTAGACCATATAATCTGACAAATCGAGTACCTGATTGGCCACACCGACCGTCTGATGACTGGTCATGAGTATCGACCCACCAGCCTGTGCAAAGTCACATAGCCGCGCCTCCATTCTCGCCACCATATCCACATCCAGCGCTGTAAAAGGCTCATCAAGCAGCCATAATGGCGTCACATCAGGGGTTAATAAATATAAGCGTGCCAGCGTGATACGCCGCGTTTGTCCCGCAGACAGATGACTTGAGCTGATCGTCTCAAACCCTTGTAGACCTACCCAAGTGAGCGCATCATCAATATCGGATGCGCTTGGGCTGATACCATACAAGTTCAGTAAGAACGTCAGATTTTGCGCGACGGTTAGATTAGGATGAATACCCAACTGATGCGAGACATAAAGCGGCTGGATAGGCAAGCTCGATTGATCCTGATAAGCAACTCCACCTACCAGAACTGGCAACAATCCTGCTAACTGCATGAGCAACGTCGTTTTTCCCGTACCATTTGCCCCAATAAGATGGCAGATACTACCGGCAGATAAATGCAATGAGACCCCTTCACACAGCGGTATCTCACCGCGCTGAACCGTCAGCTCGTCAAGTGTAAGTAAAGGCGTATCCAAAACCGTCATCCAAACCTCTGATTATTTATCAAGTGGCAGTCAACATTCCTCACAAATAAAGGTAATGTTCGTGGCATAATACCCTATGACCACCACAAACACACAGTATAACAAATTGTCGATTACTCTGACTTTAAAAAGTACAACCTCAAAAAATACGACCTCAAAATATGACTTTGAAACCTATGCAGACTTTACCAGATAGCCAAAACGACACGACTAATACCTCACCAACCAGCCGTTTAACAGTAGATAGCTTGATTGATGCTCAGATTGATTTTATACAGCAGTGGCTGCATCAGCAGGCTGAACCTCTAGCGATGGAGGCGTGGCAATGGTTTGGGGCGCAGCCCTTGAGCAAATATATTAAATGCGAGCATTTGCAGCATGTGATGAAGGACTGGCTATTAAACCAGCCGATGACTGAGGTAATGCGCAAAGACATACGTGATATTTTGCACACCCTCATTTATCACCCGGTCAATGACAACGTGCCTTTGTCTGAATTGGTCGATGATGTACAAGTTGAAACCCTTGCTAATTACATCGGTAGCCATGAACAGCAGCGTAACGTATTGATTCATACGCTGGTCGGCAACGAAACCTTTGCAGACCTACTGACCCAAACGCTCTATCATGCTATCAATGACTTTATGGATACCACACTTGATAAAGCAGGCGGCGTCGGTAAATTAATGAAGCTTGGACGCAGCTCTTTTGAGAAGGCAACCAATAGAAACCTCGATGAAAAACTGCAAACGTATTTGCATCGTAATATTAAAGATTTGACACGAAAAGCCGAATTTAACGCACAAGAACACTTATCGAATAAAGAAGTAGCGCGTCTAATGGTCATGGGCTGGGATCGTATCAAAGATCAACCGATCAGCGAGCTGCAAACCTATCTAAGCGATGAGCCTGGCAATAGTAGTATTGATCATATCGAAGCCAGTATTCAGCAAAGCTACAACCGTCTCAGAGTATCACCGTATTTGCACAGCTTGGTGTCAGCAAGTATCGACACATGGTATGCCAATCATCAGTCTGACACGATGGCAACTATCGCTGCGGGTCTGCACATTGATGACGATGCGATGCGTCAATGTAGTGCTTCGCTACTGCCTATCGTCAAAGATGCTATTGATGCGCCTTGGTTTACCGCTCATCTACATGACATGCTAGAAGCATTTTATGCGCAGCCTACTATTAAAGAAGGACTCGCGCTGAACCAAGATTAAGCTGTCGTTTTGCTTGTTTGCTATTTTAACTTTACTTACTTGTCAGCATACTATTATGGGTCAACGCAACAAACTCAGCCTGTGGCAAAAAATCAAACGGTTACTGACTGCATCCGCGCCGCAGTCGGTTATCGATGGTACAGGTGAGCAAGCAGATTTATCACTCGCTGATAGTAACGCTGACCACCATGCTAACACTGCTAACGATAAAACTGGTATATACACTAATGTCATTGCCCGTAGTTCTGAGACTACTGATAATAACTCCTCTGCCGCTACCTCTGAACCAGATGCCAGCCAAGTCCGTGAGCAACTAAACTCCTCTCGTCTAAAGCCTGATCATTCAGTAGCAGAAACACAGCGCCCCAGTGACACGCCCATTGTCGACTGCTTAAAACAATATTTCAGCGATAAGCAATGGCACTATACGCATTATCGACCCAAGACGAATGATAGCCAGCAATCACATCACTTATCCTTGAGAATGCGCCACAAACAGGTCAACTGTGGTTATCTGTTTCGTGTACAAGAAAAAAATAAGCTGCTGGCTGTTTATGGTATCTTGCCATTTTTGATACCAGAGAGTCATCAAAACGCGGCACTACTACTCATTACCCAGATCAATTATGACATGCTGATCGGTAATTTAGAGATGGATATCAATGATGGGGAGATACGCTACAAAAACGCTATCGACGTTGAAGCCGTCGGTATTGATAATGATATCATTGAGCACTTGCTGCAAAGCGTGGTCGCGATGACTACCGTTGCCAATGAGCTGTTTGATAACCTAATCAACAATCAAGATCCTGCTGAAGATATGCAAACGCTGCTTATCGAGCTACGTCAGCAGTCAGATGCGCGTACATTCTTCTTGCCGACCCAGTTTGTTCAATAACTCGGTTTATTCAGTAAGCCAGTTTTTTCAGTAAACTGGTTGTTTATCAAGCGATAATTAGCGATAGCTCGCCTCTGTCTTTGTGCTTATCTATCTAAAATAACCACCCTATCTACAACAACCCTCAATATGAAGCTAGAATTTTTATGCTAAAAATTGCCTACTCTGATGTCTTTCGTTATTCTGTGCCCGAAAAACATCGCTTCCCCATGCAAAAGTACATCTTGATTCCTGAGCGCCTACTGGCAGAAGGAACCATTACCCAAGACAATTTCTTTGCCCCTGCCCGCTTAAGCGAAGCTGAGATTCTGACCACACATACTCCAGAATACTGGTATCAGCTCAAAACGCAAACCCTACCACGAAAGGCTGCGCGAGCTATTGGGTTTGAGATGACGCCGCAGCTGGTGGAGCGTGGCCGCTATATTGCTCATGCCACCTATGAGTGCGCACTCTATGCTCAGCAATATGGCGTGGCCATGAATGTTGCAGGTGGTACTCATCATTCTTTTGCCGGTCATGGAGAAGGGTTTTGTGTCTTTAATGATGTCTGTATTGCCAGCAACTTATTATTAAATCGCGGACAGGCACAAAAGATTTTGATTGTAGATTTGGATGTTCATCAAGGCAATGGTAACGCCAGTATCATGACGGATGAGCCACGCGTCTTTGTCTTTAGTATGCACGGTGCCAAGAACTATCCATTTCGTAAGCAAGTGTCCGATCTAGATATCGAGCTGGACAACGATGCAGGTGATGAAGCGTATTTGCAGATATTAGAGGAGACGTTACCTCGTTTAATTGCTGAAGTTGCGCCAGATATGATTTTTTATCAGTCTGCCGTTGATGTGCTTGCAACAGATAAGCTTGGCAAACTTGGTTTGACACCAGCAGGTTGCAAAGCACGTGATGAATACGTCTTGCAACAAGCAAAAGCTGCCAGCATTCCTGTTGCTATCGTGATGGGCGGTGGCTATTCAGAAGATATCGAAGATGTGGTCGAAGCGCACTGTAATACTTTTCGTTTGGCACAGCAGATATATTTTAGTGAGACTGTTCAACTTACAACGACATAAGGCAAAGTTTATATGGCGAAACTATTGATAGGCATAGGTATTGTGCTGGTTATTATCGGTATTATCTGGTTGCTGTTTCCAAGTGCTTTTTCTTGGATAGGTAATATGCCAGGCGATATCAAACATACTTCAGGCAATACGCGAGTGTATTTCCCAGTAGTGACTATGATAGTGATTAGTGTCGTCGCGACTATTCTCTTAAATATGTTTAACCGTTAAACCATATTGAGAGACTCGATTGTGCCGACTAAACCAACTCTTGCAATCTCAGTAGCCTTGGTAGCTTCAGCAAGATTTTGAGCTAGCCTTTCAGCTGACCATTGTTATGTTGAGCGTCCCTCCTATATTGGCTCTGACTTAGCATAGTGCATTAAGACAACGATACTACAATAGTGCTGTGATCCCCTGCCAGCCAACGCGTACGCCAAGCACGATTAAGATCAATAAAATAAGCTGACGAAAACGTGCTTGTGGCAAATAACGACGTAAACGAATACCAATCAAAAGCGTGGTTATAGACAATATACTCAAAAAAGCAATTAACTGCCACTCGCCGCTACTGAGCGCCATGATAGGCTCGCGTAAGACGATAATTTGGGCGATTTTTCCTAAGAAGTAGCACATGTTGCCCACTTTGGCGATAGTGTTTTTATCATCACTTGCAGACAATAGATACATCATCAGGATGGTAGACATGGCATTGGTCGAACCGCCGATAACGCCTGCACTAAAGCCAACAGCAATCAGTACCGGCTTGGTATCTGGTAGACGGATTTGTTTTCCGAGTAGACTACTCACCACATAAAAGGCTATCACCGCCGCCAATAGCAATAAAATATAAGCGCTATTGATCCATAGCAACAGCTTAGCGCCCAAAATACTACCGAGTAAGCTGGTAAGCGCAAGCAGCCAATAGCGCCTGCCGTAATAGATAAAGTTTTGCCAAATAGTGCGCTCACCACCTGCCAACCATGTCATTGCATTGAGTAGTAAAGAGGGGAAAATAACCAAGACAATGGCGTGTGGCAACGGGTAAATACTGGCAAGCGCCGTGGTCGTCACCAAGGTCACACCCAGCCCACTAATACCATGTAACAGCGATGCCAGCGCAAAAATAATCGTTAGCACTAGCATCTGAGTGCTATCGTTACCAGCCATATCTATCATATCGGTCACACCATTTTAGGCTCTGCGCTCATGTCTACTGGTTGTAAGCCTGTACCTTTAGCCGTTTTTGCGTTGACCGATTACTTCACCGATGATGCCAGCCAACTGCTCAGCGATTTTGTCTTTGCTGGTCTTTTCTAGTGCTATCGCATCACGTGCATAATACTCTGAGAAGAATACCTGCATTGCATTATCATCGCTGGCAAAACCAATATCTGCGCGTGAGACATCGTTACAAGCAATCATATCGAGATCTTTTGCGACCAATTTACCACGTGCATAACGCTCAACATCTTGCGTTTCTGCGGCAAAGCCGACGACAAACAGCTCTGGATGCGCAAGAGAAATGGTCGCTAAAATATCAGGGTTTTTAACCAGGCTAAGCGTCATCGCATCTTGCGTTTTTTTGATTTTTTGCGGTGCGGCTTCTTCAGTACGATAATCGGCAACTGCTGCAGTCGCGATAAAGACATCTGCCTTTGTGACTGGGTTGTGATCATGAGAATGTAGCGAGTCGTGGTCATAGTCGTGATTATGATTGCCATCTTCACCGCAACCACAATCGCTATGATGGTGTTCTTTGGATTGGGTATGAGAATGATCGTGCATATGCTCATGAGAATGGTCGTGTTCTTCTTCAAAATCCAGTTGCAGCTCACTGTGCGTGCCATCCACACACTGCTGTGCAGCAATCAGCATATCTTCGGCAGACAGCACATCGATACGTGTGACATTGAGCGGTGTAGGCAAAGCGACTTTGCCGCCTGCAATCAAGACGACATCTGCACCAGCTGCAACGCAGGCACGCGCTAAAGCAAAACCCATTTTTCCTGAAGAGTGGTTGGATAAGTAGCGTACAGGGTCAATTGCCTCTACCGTTGGACCTGCAGTAATAACGACCCTCTTGCCTGCTAACAGCTGGGGGGTCGTTTGCATTGCATTGAATAGCAATACTTCGGCTAATAACTGCTCAGGCTCAGGCAATCGCCCTGCGCCTACATCACCGCACGCTTGCTCACCGCTAGCTGGTTGGATAATTTGATAATTCATATCCCGTAGGGTTTGTACATTTAAGTTTACCGCTGGATGCGCCCACATCTGCTGATTCATCGCAGGAGCAACAATGACAGGTGCTGTAGTGGCAAGGCACACTGTCGTCAACAAGTCATCTGCCATACCCATGGCCAGACGTGCGAGCGTGTTGGCAGAGGCAGGTGCGATGACAACCAAATCAGCCCATTTAGCCAGCTCAATGTGACCCATGCCAGCCTCTGCTTGCTCATCAAGCAATGAGACATGCACTTCGTTACCTGTCAACGCTTGTAGGGTTAGCGGCGTGATAAAAGCTTGTGCGCCTGTCGTCATAATGACGCGCACATCAAAGCCTGATTTGATTAATAAACGGGCAAATATGGCAGATTTATAAGCGGCGATACCGCCAGTAATAGCAAGCACAATATTGGACATAAGCGTGGCATCAACAAAAAAGTAAAAAGATAAAATTGCGCTTATAGTAACAACTATGAGATAAATTGGGTAAGATTTTCCGTATTTACCTCGTTATAGTCCACACGCAATAAGACAATACAAGAAATTGAGTATCAGTGGCACATGAGTCTGGCTTGCTATATTGATGCCGCCACCGAGTTATTGACCGTGTTATTGTAAGTAGGCTACAAGCAGTATCAATCCATTTTCAAGGAGTGACAATGGCAATCAAAGACTGGCATGAAGACGACAGACCACGCGAAAAACTACTGAAATTTGGCGCAGCTCATTTATCCGATGCTGAGATATTGGCTATATTTTTGCGGACAGGGACTCAGTCTCTATCAGCGATTGAGCTGGCGCGTCAATTAATCGATCAATTTGGCAGCTTAGCTGAGCTATTGTCTGCGCCGCAACAGACCGTTCTCGCCTGTCACGGGATTGGGCCTGCGAAATACGCTCAGATACTGGCATCGCTTGAGATGGGCACACGCTATCTAGATAGCAAGCTCAAGACAGGTCAGGCGCTTGGACGCTCGCAGGTGGTCAAAGATTATATCAGTACCCAGTTGCGCGGCGAGCATCGTGAAGTGTTTGCCGTACTATGTCTCGATAATGCATTGAACCTTTTGAACTTTGAGATACTGTTTACTGGCGGTATCTCATCTTGTTCTGTCTGTATCAAGCATGTATTGCGACATGCCCTGAGCCACGCTGCCAGTCAGTTGATTATTGCTCATAACCACCCTCATACTGACGCAAAGCCATCGAATGCGGATAACCTACTGACTTATGAGCTAAAAAAAGCATGTGAATTATTAGACATATCACTTGTCGATCATATTATTGTTGGTCGTAATGAAACCTTATCCTATGCCGAAAGCTGTCTTGTGCCTTTTGGCTAGTCTATAACGCTAGTTGCTTAGCAAGTCGCCATATTTTAGTCACTCTTAAGGCTTAATCCATCAGAGTCTAATAGCTATACACTGCTTGATACATATTGTCGACACAGCGTAGCATTTTGGGTCTTGATAGTCATCGACAACTGTCTCATATTAGTGACCATTCTTTTCATTTATTTATCGATCACTTACTAGACCGTTAATACTGGCATTTAAAAAATGTAGAACCGGACATTTAGTAATTAGAAAGTCATTCGATTTATTTATAAGATAGTGAGTTGCAAAACATAACGATAATTACAGTTACCTGTTTCACTCAAATACTTTTCACGCTTTTTATCCAGCATTTCAAAGGAGATAGTCATGGCAATTGGCTTGTTTATTTTGGCAGTCATCATTCAATTAGCCGTGGTCTTGGCCATCTTTTTGTTGTCCTTATCAAGGGTTACTGGCAGTATCGTCGCTCTAATAACGGTCATCGTTACGGCAGTTATTAGTCCCTGGTCGCTCATCTTGGGTGTACCAATGGCGTTGCTATGCTTGGTCTTACTCGTTGCACCACTGCGCCAATCCTTGATTACAAAGCCTGTCTATAAGGCACTCGGCGGTGCGATGCCAAGTATGAGTGATACCGAACGTGAAGCGCTTGATGCGGGTACTAGCTGGTGGGAAAAAGAGCTGTTCATGGGTGCGCCAAACTGGGATACTTTTGCCAGCTACCCTTATCCGAAATTATCAGAAGAAGAGCAAAGCTTCATTGATAATGAAGTAGAGGCCTTGTGTACCATGCTCGATGAATGGCAAATTCAGCACAAGGATAAGGAGCTGTCACCTGAAGCATGGCAATTTATCAAAGACAACGGCTTTTTAGGTTTGATTATTCCAAAAGAGTTCGGTGGTCTAGAATTTAGCTCTTATGCGCAAAGCCGCGTGATGAGTAAGATTGCGTCGCGCTCACCGACTGCTGCTGTGACCTGTATGGTTCCCAACTCGCTCGGCCCTGGTGAGCTACTAATGCACTATGGTACAGATGAGCAAAAACAGCGCTGGCTACCAGGTCTTGCCAAAGGCGATGAAGTGCCTTGCTTTGGTCTGACTGGTCCTGAGGCAGGATCTGATGCAGGTGCGATTCCTGATACTGGTGTGGTGTGTTACGGCATGTATGAGGGCGAGCAAGTACTTGGCCTGCGTATGAACTTCTCTAAGCGCTGGATTACCTTGGCGCCTATCGCTACTGTAGTCGGTCTGGCATTCAAAATGCACGACCCAGAAGGACTGCTTGGTAATCCTGAAAAAACTGATTATGGTATTACCTGTGCGCTTGTTCCTGCTAGCCACGAAGGCGTCGTAACAGGCCCACGTCATAATCCGATCGGCTCGCCATTTATGAATGGTACAGTCGATGGCAAAGATGTCTTCATCCCGTTAGATTACATCATCGGCGGTGTCGAAAACGCTGGTCGCGGCTGGCGTATGCTGATGGAATGTCTCGGCGTCGGTCGTGGTATTTCTTTACCAGCTCTGTCTACATCAGCCAGTGAAATGACGTATTTGTCTGTCGGTGCCTTCGCAAAAGTACGCGAACAGTTCAAGATCTCAGTCGGTAAGTTTGAGGGTGTGCAGGATGCTACTAGCCGTATGGCAAGTAACACTTATATGTTAGAAGCGTTCCGTCATTTGGTGACTTGCGGGTTGAACCAAGGTGGTACGCCGTCAGTCATGACTGCTATGGCAAAATACTACGCGACTGAAACCATGCGCAGTGTGGTCAACGACGGTATGGATGTGGTCGGTGGCCGCGCCGTACAGATGGGTCCACGTAACTTCTTAGCGACACCTTATCAAGCGATCCCTGTATCTATCACCGTTGAGGGTGCTAATATTCTGACGCGTTCATTAATGATTTTTGGTCAAGGTGCAATGCGCTGTCATCCTTATCTATTTGACGAGCTGCAACTGCTACAAAGCGAAGATAAAGCTGCGGCAACCCAAGAGTTCGATACTCTTTTCTTCAAGCATTTAGGCTATACCTTCAACCGTGGTGCAAAAGCGTTTGTAGCAGGGTACGTTGGTGGTAGTAATGATGCACCAAGTTTTGCTGATGCTTTCACTCGTCCTTACTACAAGCACATTAACCGTTTAAGCGCGAGCTTTGCACTAACTGCGGATATGGCGTTAGGTTTGCTAGCAGGTGATCTAAAACGCAAAGAGATGCTGTCTGGTCGCTTAGCAGATATTCATAGCCACTTATTCATTGCGACTGCCATCTTGCAGTTTTATGAGTATGGTAGTAAATCAGAGTCTGAACGCTTACATGCCGAAGTTGCGCTACAAAATAGCTTATATACGGCTCAAGAAGCCTTTGTCTCTTTCTTTGCCAACTTCCCGAATCGTATGGCAGCCAATGTGGTTAGCTTTGTGACCTTCCCTAGCGGGCGTATTTTTACGCCAGCGAGTGATGAGCTCAAGCGTCAATTGGGCGATACGTTCATGGATGATTTTGCGGCAAACCCATTTCGTGATTATCTGAAAACCATGGTCTATTACAATACCGATGCAGACGATGTGACTGGTCGTATGGAACATGCTTATCAGACGTTAGTTGAAATTGAACCGTTGTGGCAGAAGTTCAAAAAAGCAGAACATCAAGACAGCTTTGAAGGACTGACGTTTGAGGATCATGTGGTACATGCCAGCCAAAACGGCGGTATTACCGAAGAAGAAGCGGAAGTACTGATTCAATATAATGCCATGCGCTTTGACTCGTTATTGACCGATACATTTGACGAGCATCTATCAGAAGCGCTAGAGCGTGACAATCCACACGCTCTTGAAAACGCGGTTCATCAACTGACGGACTACGCTCAGCTAAAACAACAGGCTCAAAGCAAACGCGGTATGTCTGACGATATTGATACGGCAGCGGATACTGACGCTCCAGCTATCGATGCTCTAGCTACTGGTAAGCTGAATGATACTTCAAATACAGACACAAAAACGGGTGACGAAAACCCCAATCACGGTTACGAGAGTGATGGTGACGTAGAGATGGTAAGCGAACAGGATACTGCCGAAGAAGTAACCTCACAGACAGATTTTAAGAAATCAAAACCGCAAGCAGACGCATTAGATCATCGTTACCGTGATGCTGAGTCACATCTCAGTGAGCGTATGAGTAACAATCACAGTCGCCACATTGATCCACCCGATGAGGCTCATAATAGTGCTGAAGCGAATACCCTCAAGCATTCGGAGCAGCCAGTGCATGTACCACACGAGGATGATAAAGTATAAATAAGCATTTATTGTAGATAGCGCCACTATTACGCTTAGTACTTATAGTGGCGCTATCTACCCTCAAAGAGCCAGACTGTCCCTATGCGACCGTTTGGCTTTTTTTATTACTAAAATTTAGGGGCATTTAAAGTCGATACTGAGTCCGTTGCATTAGGTTGGTCCGATATCCGATATAAAATCTCGATGTTTAGCCAGCCTCAAAACTCTTTCATAAATATTTTGTTTCATATAAGAAACAAACGGTTTAGAATAAATAATGATTATTTTATGGGCACATCGTTGTGAAAATTATCATCGTCTCAGAATAAAATGGTAAAAAAATCTTGCAGTGCCCTTAACTATTCTTTTATATTGTCCCCGAAAACGTGACATCAAACGACAATCATAATAACTTAATAGTCATAACACGCATTATAGTTAGATAAATAAACACGATCATGATCTCTGAGTGATTGCTGACTATAGCGCTGTTGTGCACACAAAGGATATGAATTATGTGGAAGAATTTGGGACTGACGGGCAAGATTATTGTTGCCATGGTGCTCGGTATTGCACTGGGTTTATTTTTAAACTATTCGGGATTGAATGGCGAAGGTGGGTTTGTTAATACCTATATCACTAATGGCTTTCTTGCCATTATCGGTAAGCTATTTGTTAACTCACTAAAAATGTTGGTCGTACCATTGGTACTTATCTCACTGATCTGCGGTGTGTGCGGTATTGGTGATATTCGTCTATTAGGACGTATCGGTACCAAAACATTTATGATCTATATGTTCACCACCGCGCTTGCGATTGCAACAGCGATTGGACTGGGTTCACTATTTGGTATTGGTAAAGGCATGAACATTGGTACTGATGCGACTTTTGAAGCCGCGTCAGCACCGCCTTTACTTGATGTATTCTCAAACATTGTCCCATCGAACCCTATCAGTGCGATGGCCAATGGTGACATGTTATCGATTATCTTCTTTGCGATTTTGATCGGTGTGAGTATCTTGATGGTTGGCAAGCCTGCCAAAGGTTTGGTTCAGAGCCTAGAGCTTATTAATGAAGTCATCTTGAAGATGGTGACGATCATTATGAACCTAGCACCTTATGGTGTGTTTGCACTATTGACCAAAGCAATGGCAGAGCTGGGACTAGACTTGATCTGGTCACTACTTGGTTATGTTGCGGTATTAGTTGGCTCATTAGCATTCCACTTCTTTATCACGATGATGATTGTACTCAAAGTCGCATCAGGTCTATCTATCAAGACCTTTTTGGCAAAAATGCGTGAAGTACAGATCTTTGCTTTTAGTACGTCAAGCTCGAACGCGACGATTCCTATTACGCTGCGTACCGTTACCAAGCGTATGGGTGTTAATAACTCAGTTGCGTCGTTTACCGTTCCTTTTGGTGCCACCATCAACATGGATGGTACTGCCATTATGCAAGGTACTGCGACCATTTTCATTGCCAATATTTATGGTATTGATCTGGGAGTTACCGAATACTTGACCGTTATTTTAATGTCGGTTCTTGCTTCTGTTGGTACAGCTGGTGTGCCTGGTGTTGGTCTCATAATGCTGTCTATGGTATTTGCTCAGGTTGGTCTACCAATCGAAGGTATTGGTCTAATCTTGGGTGTGGATCGTATCCTTGATATGTTACGTACCGCTGTAAATGTCGGCGGCGATGCTGCTGTTACGACTATCGTAGCAAAATCAGAAGGCAAAATGGATTTGGCTATTTATAATGATCCTAACGCTGGTGCAAAAGACGTATTCGATGGTCATATCGACGAAAACAACGAGCGTGAATTCTCTGAAGTATTCAGCGATGGCATCATGGGTAGTGAGTACGATGACGTAGATCGTCGCCGCTAATCACATCTATTGGATAAATAATGTCATAAAAAAACCTCAGTCACCTATGCACATGGACTGAGGTTTTTTTGTGATGAGTATATTTATTATTTTTATTTAGCCAAAAACGTACTTGGTCAGCATGGCCAAACATACCACGACAATCATCGGACGAATGAGCTTGCTGCCGCCCTTTACCACCATATGTGAGCCAAAATACGCACCAATAGTTTGACCTACCATCATCGCCAGTCCTACTTTCCACAGTACATTACCGCCCAAAATAAAGAATATGAGTGAGCCGATATTGGTAGATAAATTCAATACTTTTGCGGTACCTGTCGCCTCGATAATCTGTCGCCCACGCAGTGCTACATTGCCAAGCGCAAAAAACATCCCTGTACCTGGACCAATATAGCCATCATAAAAACCAATGAGTGGCGCCACAATCTTTTGCCATTTACCCTCTGAGATGCGCGGTGCAGCTTCCACTTCCCCAAGCCTAGGCGCAAACAACGTATAAATACCGATAGCCGCAATCAAAAAAGGAATCAGTTTTTCGAGTAAATCTGGTGGCGACATCTGCACCGCGATGGTACCTATGACTGACCCGATAAAAGCGGCAATAATCGCCAATTTTATACGCTGTGGTTTAACGACTCCTTTTTTGATCATGGTAATAGAAGCTGCAAGCGCACCTGAGGCCGCTTGGAGCTTGTTGGTGCCTAGCGTGAGTACCGGTGGGATGTTAGCCAGTAGCATGGCAGGTATGGTCAGTAGTCCACCGCCCCCAGCAATAGCATCAATAAATCCTGCTAATGCTGCCACCGCAGTGAGCATCAAAATGATCTCTAATGAGAATGTTAAATCCATAACGCTGACCTGCAAAATATCGTAAGAAAAAAGTGAGCTTGAAAGATGAGACTAGCATGTCACTGATGTGAGGCTACTAGCAGTCAGACAATTGAGTCATTGAAATCGACAAGGGAGCCGGGACAACCTCGTAAAGCGTCGATCATTATAGAGATAAAACTGCAAAAAAAGCCAAAAACCTACCAAAGTCTGCTAAATTTGTTTAATAACGACTGGGGTATCATTTATAAAAGACCTTTTGTTAAAAAGATTTAACGACTTACAACTATGTTGCTCAGCGTATCACCTTTATAATGTCACTATAATGAGTACAACAAAGTGGGCTAGCAGGTTTGTTTGGGCGTATTTTGTTGTCTATATCGATAAGAGTATGAGAAACTGTTGCTGTCTATTTGCTACCCTCGCATTGTTGGTAGCGCAGACATTGATGGATATTTGAGGTTATTTAGTAAATTGTATTTAGCGAATGAGGATGATATGGCAATACGAAGGATTAAGGCATTTTTTGAATTTGAGGCAGCAGGCGGTATCGTCTTAGCATTGGCTGCCGTTGCTGCAATGATCATTGCCAACTCCCCTCTTCATGTGTGGTACGAAAGTTTCATTCACGCGCCAGTTGCGATTCAGATTGGCGATTTTGCTATTGCCAAAGATGCGCACCACTGGATCAATGACGGCCTTATGGCGGTTTTCTTTTTCTTAGTTGGACTTGAGCTCAAGCGTGAAGTACTCATTGGTGAGCTGTCTAACGTCAAGCAAATCATCTTGCCAGCTGGTGCAGCATTAGGTGGTATGATTATGCCAGCAGCGGTGTACATACTTTTTAATCTCAATGAGCCTGAGTACTGGAAAGGCTGGGCAATTCCTGCAGCAACTGATATTGCGTTTGCACTGGGTATTCTGAGTCTATTAGGTAGCCGCGTACCCAACTCCCTAAAAGTATTCTTGGTCTCTATCGCTATTTTTGATGATATTGGTGCGATCTTAATCATTGCTCTATTTTATACTAGTGAGCTGTCATTGGAGTCATTGGCAGTAGCCGGTCTATGTCTGCCATTCTTGTATCTGCTCAATCGTCGCAACGTAACCAGTATTACGCCTTATCTGCTTATCGGTATCGTTATGTGGATTGCGGTACTCAAATCAGGTATCCATGCCACATTGGCAGGCGTGGTTTTGGCCTTATTTATCCCTATGTTTGACCGTACTGATCCTGAGCACTCTCCATTAGAGGAGCTAGAGCACGATCTCCATAACTCTGTTGCCTTTGGTATTTTGCCAATATTTGCTTTTGCCAACTCGGGGATATCACTCGAGGGCGCAGGTCTTGCTGAGCTATTCCACTCAGTGCCGCTAGGTATCGCTGCAGGCCTGTTCATCGGTAAACAAGTGGGTGTTATGGTCATGTGCTGGTTAATCTTCAAGCTTGGTCTATCAACCATGCCAAAAGGGATGGACTATAAGCAAATATATGGCGCAGCATTATTATGTGGCGTTGGCTTTACCATGAGCTTATTTATTGGCGGCTTGGCGTTTGCTGGTGATACAACGATGTTTGATGAGCGCTTGGGTATCATCATGGGTTCTATCGTCTCTGGTATCGCAGGTTATATCATGCTCAAAGTGAGCTTAAAAGACAATGTCAGCGGCACGTCGGTCGACTTGACCCGCTCTCATTAATATCAAAACGAGCGACTTATGAGCCTTTAGCTTATAAGTCGTTTTTTATTATGTACAGGTCGCTTGTTATCGTGGATAGATATACTGCAACCAGCTGACTCATAAAACCTCAGTAACTATCTATTAAATGGCTATCTATTAAACGATAAATTTAACAGCGGTCAAAGGCTTGTTAAGGATTATCATACAGAAATCGATAAGCTAAAAAATGGCTCGAATTTCGGTCTTGCTAGCGAAAAAACGCTTGTGCAACACTGTTATCACTATTGGCTGAAAGGCACTATATCAAATATCGTATCAAACACCATATTAAGCAGACGCAAAGACAGCTGGATGCATCAATTCGGTTTTATGAGGGATCGCTATAGACGGATTCGATGTTGCAGATATTAGATCTATAGCTAAATCAAGCTATAACTTAATCATAAAGGCACTTGATCATATGAGTAAGAAAACCACCAATACTGCAAGTATCTCTACACAACCTCATCATCAATCAAAAAAATCCTATCAGCGTCACGGGCGCACCACCGCCATCAGTGATCATAGTGATTTACAGGTTTTAAAGCGGATCAAACGGTATCTATTACCGAAAGATTTTAAAATCTCGCCTACCCTACTTGATGAAATAGTTGCCGGCTACGATATTGGTGATCCACTTGCAGATGCATTTGCCGCTGAGAACATTCGTTTTGCGAAGCCTTTGCAGCAAGTTATTCTTGGTGACGATATATCTGGCGATCACTTAGCTCACCCCTCATTTAGTACATTAGCCGAGCAGTTCAGTACGCATCCTGACTGGTTCGACCCCAAACTGGCTCAGATTGGTGCCGTTGCTTACAGACGCTATCCATTGATGCTCATTTGGCTACTGCGTAATGTAGCACTCATGGCAGGCTATAGCATCCCCGCCCTATCATTGCCACTGATTCAGACTGGCGCACTGATGCATGACGCACTGCCGCGACTCATGCGCACCTATGCCTATATCTTGGCCGTGTCTGAGCATCCGCAGTTAGATATGAGTACGCGTAATCATCATAACGCTATTGATCAAGTATTGGCCATCGGCTCTGAAGGCTGGCGACAGTCCATCAAAGTACGTCAAATTCATACTTTGGTACGTCAGAACTTACTCAAAGGTAAGGGCAATGCCGCGACAGGTGTGATACTAAATGCTGACCAGCATCATAATCCTGATGGCAGCTGGAACACCGATTATTGGGGTGTGCCCATCAATCAAACCGATATGATTGCCACGCACTTGCAGTTCTCTTTATTGATTATGCGCGGTCTACGTCTGCTGGGTGCCCGTATTAGCACCGAGGAAGCAGAAGGTATCTTGCATTTATGGAATCTTGCCAGCTATTGGATGGGCGTTGATTTAGATCGTCTGCCAAAAGATGAATCAGCCTGCTGGGAATGGCTGTATACCTACCTATCCATTCAGCAGCTTGATTTTAAGATGGGGCAGCCACTTGCAAAAGCCTTGCATGATTTACCACGTCAGCTCATGGGCGAAGACAATCGCCGTGGGCGGTTTGTGGAAATGGTCAACGCCAGTGTGACTCGTACCTTAGTCGGTGATGATATTGGTGATGGCTTAGATTTACCAAAATCAAAAATACGTTTTGGCGTATTATCTTCAGTGCCTATTTTGTTTGCTCTAGATACCGCGCGAGGACATAACAAAAACATTGCCGATAAGTTAGAGGCGTTCCGTGCCAAACGTCAAGATAATATGAACTGGTGGCTCAAGAAAAACGACGATTACTATAAATAAAGCGGTCTATAAGACTCTAAATGATTTATCAAATATAGCAGCCGTACTTATATAGTATCATTTGGATAGTAGTACTTAGATAAGCAGCCCTATTTAAGTACAAACTCGTGAAGGAATGCTTTTGATGCTATAAATCTAAATGTTATATTATCGGTTGTTGTCCACGCGGTAATACCACTCTAACTGTCGATCGAACCCTGTCTCTAGCAGGTTAGCTATGACACGTCCTGTCAGCCCCCACACCGTCTCACCATCGACTTGCCAGCTTGGTGTCAGTAAAGTCGCTACTTGATCTTGCATTTTATACTCTACCGCATACTCTACTGTGGGCTGAGTGACTAACGACTCAAAGTCCGCCCAGAAAATACGTGATATCTCTCCTACCTCAGGTACCAGTACCAAGCCTGGCGCAATAAGTGCAACGATAGGGCGTACACTCATACCGCTTTTGGACGTTTGGATAGGCAACTGTCCAAGCAGTTGGACTTTGTTGGGTGGTAGTGCTGTTTCTTCACAGGCTTCACGCAGTGCTGTGACGACATTGTTACCATCGCCTCGATCATGTTTACCACCCACGCAAGACACCTCACCCGCATGACTGTTCATATGGGCGGCGCGGCGTGTTAATAGCAGTTTTGGTCTACGCTCATGAGTGATCGCGACCAGTATTGAGGCGTCAGCAATCGGTGTCTGGTACAAGCTATCTAAAATGCGCGTGCTGTGCGAGGTGTTGTGCGCTTCATACATCGCTGGGCTGGTTAGCGTATTTAGGGTTTCATGTTGCACACGCTCAGCTAATTTTCTGAGTGTGGGATGTCGTATAAAGCTCGGTACAGCGACTGACAGGTTATTGAAGTTTACAGTCTCTGGAGAAAGTAACATTATAATTGCCTTGTTTTTTATCGTAATTTCGCTTTATCAAAAGCGTTTTCGCTTGTTTAATTCTAGCTTATTGCTGACCATCATTAACCAAAAACATAAGTAGTGACTATCGATACGACTGATTTGCAGTCTAAAAAATAGCAGCTAAGCACATTTATACCAGACTACAGCATACTTATCAGTGAAATGATGCGTTACTGTTATCTTGATTCTGTATGCCAATAATATGTGCTATCTTAAGATCACAGCTGTTTCTTAAAATAATATCTTACAGCATCTCAAAATATGGGCCTTACAACCTACAAAATCACTATGCATCATAACTTTTCTAATAAGGTAGTCGATATGAGCTATTGTCTCCAATGCGGTCATAAAGCAGAACGAAAAATCCCACCTACAGACAATATGCCGCGCTTGGTGTGCCCTAATTGCCATTATATCCACTACGAAAACCCAAAAGTTATCTGCGGCTCACTAGTGGTACACGAAGATAAAGTACTGCTATGTAGGCGAGCGATCGAACCTCAATATGGCTTGTGGACCATACCTGCAGGCTTTATGGAAAATGGCGAAACCATGGCTGAAGGTGCAGCACGCGAGAGCTACGAAGAAGCTGATGCCACCGTGATACATCCGCATCTATACTGTGTTTACGACCTGCCAGATATTGGACAGATTTACTCGATTTATTTGGGAAATCTAAAAGACGGTGCTTATGGTACTGGTTCAGAGAGTCTTGAATGTGCGCTATTTAGTGAAGAAGAGATTCCATGGGACGAGCTGGCTTTTGAAGCCATCCGCCGCACCCTAAAGAGCTATTTTGCTGATCGCAAGCAGTTTGACGAATGGTCCGACTTCCCAGTTCACCAAGAAAAAATTGGTAAGGATTTGAGCATCAAGCGCTATTAATTCATATACTAAATCACAAAAAGCCAAGCATGATGCTTGGCTTTTTTGTTATTGATAGCAGTCTTGCTGATTTAGCTCTTGATTTTGCAAACCTCAAAGCCCAGACCTTTTACCGTCTCTTCTTTGTCATAAGGGGCTAGCACTGCACGTACGTGTTTTTGACCCTGCAGATATTGCTTAGCAACACGCTGCAAGTCATCAATGGTCACGGCCAAAATCGCAGCGCGCATTTTACGCTGCCAGTCAGCACCGCGATGATGTAAGTTGGCAAAGCATGCTTTGATTGCTTCCCCTGCAGGAGAGCCTGGCTTATCCATACCTGAGATAATCCCTAAGATTGCCTCTTCTAACTGCTCATCGGTTTGCGGTTCATTCAAGACCCACTCGATACTGGCCTCAAAGTGCTCAAAAGTCTCTGCACACTGTGGATCACGGTAGCTAAAGAACTTAAATGCACATGCATTGGCGTCATAGCCTGCACCGCCGCCATACGCACCGCCGCGCTCACGAATCGCACTGTGCAAGTAGCCGTTACGCAAATACGGCGCTAATACCATCAGAGCCGCAGTATCAGGATGATCAGCCGCTGGTACCGTATAGGCGCTAGCATTATGATAGACGTTGGTTGGCACCAGCCACGCTAGATCTGCAACATCGAGCACATCGTTTTTAACATCATCGCCACTCTCTAATGCCTTGACTGCATCAGTCTCACCATTTAAAGCGGTATCTAACTGCAGATTTGCAAACTCACTAGGAATATTTGCTTTAGTATCAGTTTCTTTTTCAGTAGACGTTGCTGCTTGGCTATCTGTCCAGCTATCGACAATTAAGCTGCTCAAACGTTCTGTTTGCTCGGCTTCACAGATAATAACGGCATG
Source organism: Psychrobacter sp. T6-6 (assembly GCF_052258185.1). Taxonomy (NCBI): domain Bacteria; kingdom Pseudomonadati; phylum Pseudomonadota; class Gammaproteobacteria; order Moraxellales; family Moraxellaceae; genus Psychrobacter; species Psychrobacter sp. T6-6. The sequence continues at coordinate 81,192 of NZ_JBQQEX010000003.1, read as the reverse complement.
CTTAGGTAAGCTGATTAAGCGTTGATGTAAGTCCATCAAGCTGGTTGCCAACTGATCCCACTGTGCATCATCAGTACTCGCGTGCGTCAAGAAGTCCTTGAGCGCATTTAGTGCTGGTAGACCACTACGTACATACTCTAGCTGCGCTTGACGACTCATACCGCGACTGGCAATTTGCATCGCATACGAGTGACCAGAGCCTGCTAGGTTTGACTGCCAGCTGGCTTGACGCTGCTGTAGAATCTCTTTGATGCGATCATGCTCAGTAAAGATACTGTGCTCCATGACTTCTTTGAGCAAATCAATCGCTTCAGGTTTGCGATTGAGCGCACGTGTTGCGACCACAAAGTAGCTACCGATGGACTGACTGTCATCAACATGGGTTCGTTGACTGATACGTGCTGTCACACCTGATGAGTGCGCGGCTTGCTTGGCTTGCATTTCATGGGCACTGAGCGAGTCAGTCCCTAGCTCAGATAGCAAACTTAGATAGATCGGCAGCAATGGATGATTGATGACATCATTCACTGGTAGCTCATCGGCGCTCGCGTTACCAATCGCCTCAGTCAACGGTACGATCACTTGGTAATAATACAGACCATTGGTGCCCGCTTCGTACTCAAATAAAGTACTGTCCTGCCCACTCAGGCGCACTTGTTTTTGTTTGCCTGCTTTAAAGCTAATATCCGCTGGTACGTCTTCTAGACCTACCTTTGGTAACAGGCTTAAATCATCGGGCGCGGCTTGACGCGCAGCCAAATCTAGTGCTTGTTGCTTCAAGATAGCCTTGTCATCAGCAGTCAAATCCATCGCTATGGTATCAAGGCGAGTCTGTTCAGCTGCTGCTAGACGGGCGGTTTTTTCGCTGTCAGGTGTCATCGTCACACGGACTCGATGCTGATTGTCTAGTAGATGCGTTTTGATCAAATTCGGTAGCCACTGCGGATCGACGACTTGCGCGCGTAGCCACTGTAGATGCTCGTCTACTTCCCATACATCGATAGGATTACCATCATGGATAGCGGTGCTAAAGCCTTCTAGCATAAGGTTTAGACCATAAGGTACGCTATCACCACCAATATGACGCTGATCAATCTCAATCTGATGGAGGATGGTTTCAATGGTTTCATCATCGACTGGCGTGCTTGCCACTTCAGTCAGTAGATCAATGATACCTTGCTCTACCGCTTCGGCATGCTCAGGGTTAGAACCACGCAGACCGGTATAAAAGACCATTTCGTAATGGCTGTCATCAAGTCCCAACAACGGACTTGGGGCTTTACCCAGTGGGTGACTGTCAAGATAAGCACGTAGTGGTGAGCCTGAATGCTCAATCAACACGCCTTCCAGCAGACGTAATGCCAAGCGCTGCTTTGGATCGGTAATCGATGGTAGCAACCAAGCGACCACGTGATGGGTCTGATCTGGACCGGCTTCGTCAGCAGTATAAGTATCGACCGCACTGATTGGCGCAGACAAACGCTGCTCTGGGCGTGATACGTGCTTTTTGCCTGCTTCGAACTGAGTCAATGCGTCGTCATGTATTTTTGCTTGTGTCTCGGCGACAGGGATATTACCAAAGCTCATGATGACACTATTTGACGGATGATAATGGCTCTGATGGAACTCGGTCAGCTCAGTATGTGTCAGGTCAGGAATCTGGGCAGGATCACCACCTGAATTATAGTGGTACGTCGTCGTTGGAAATACATGATGCGCCACCGTATGATAGAGCTGATCAATCTCGCCGCTCATAGCCCCTTTCATCTCGTTAAAGACAATGCCTTTAAACTGCGGTTTATCGTCTTCGTCCAGCTCTACTCGGATGCCCTCTTGAGCAAAATCAAGCGGATGAATGTTGGGGAAAAACGACGCATCAAGGTATACAGACAGCAAATTAAAGTAGTCGTTTTTATTTTGCGTGGCATAGGGATAGGCTGTCCAATCCGCCGCGGTCATCGCATTCATAAACGTGTTCAATGAACGTTTTATCATTGAAAAGAACGGATCACGTACTGGGAATTTCTTAGAACCACATAATGCGACGTGCTCTAAAATATGCGCCTCGCCTTTTGAATCCATTGGCTGAGTACGAAAGCCCACCAAAAACGCATTTTCGTCACTTGGATGCGCAAGATGATAATGCATCGCGCCTGTCTTTACATGCTGACTGATCAGCACATCCATCGATAGCGCCTCAATATGGCGATGCTCGAGCAGCTCAAATGCTGGATGCAGCGTTAAATCCGCAGTAAATGGGGTGTCAGTCATAGTTATCCTTATCGCTTACAATGCGTATAGTGCCCTGACTATCAGGGTAAATAAAATGGTAATAATTATTAATCTATCAGTTATAAAAAGTGGCTAAAAAGTCTTGGCTTAGCGCTATTAGTGGGGCTGCGGCATCGATAAGTCAAGTCAACCCTCACGCAATAATCGATGACATCGAACTCAGCAACCCTCTACATACTAAAACAGCCCTAGCAAAACACAAAGGCAACAATAACTATAGATAAACAATGGTTGAGTCACTTAACAAAAATAGCCTGCACTGCTACTATAAAAATGGCTATTAAAAAGTAAACACCAAAAGGAGCCACTTATGAGCTATCAACACATTTTACTGGTGACTGACTTATTATCTGATGCCGACAAGGTCGCTCTAAAAACCAAACGTATCCTTGCAGGCTCGCCTGAGGCTAGGTTATCTGTTCTGCATATTGTTGAAGATGATATGGTGCGCTTCGGTTACGAGCTGGTACCTTCATCTAGTCTTTCGGGCGATTTCGATGGCGAAAAATGGCAAGAAGCACGCGCTAAACTGGCACGCTTCCTTGAGTATAATGAGTTAGAAGCCGCCAACTCTGAAGTGACCGCTGCTATCTCTAACAGTAAAGGTATCGTTAACTACTGCAATAAAAAAGAGGTCGACTTACTCATTATCGGGCGGCATGACCGTCAAGGTATCGCCGCTTGGTTGGTGCGCGCGACCGCCGATAGTATATTGCCAAACATCTCTTGCGACAGTTTGGTTGTCAAACTGAGCGAACCCGTATCGGAATAAGCAGTGTATTGAGTCTTTGGTTTGATAAATATTAATACACCTGAACTCATATTACGGAGAGCCTCAAAGATAGGCAAGCACCACTTAACAGCGCTCTATAGTAGTGCTATAGTAAATACTATCTGACATGAGGAAGACGCTATGAGTTACGAACATATACTACTGGTCACTGACTTACTCTCTGATGCGGATATCGTCGCGCAAAAAGCCAAGCGTATCGTTGAAAACCGTCCAGGATCTAAGCTATCGGTGCTACACATCGTAAAAGATACGATGGTTGGTTTCGGTTACGAGCTGGTACCCGCCTCCAGCCTATATGATGAGATTGATGATGAGCGTTGCCAAGAAGCACGCGCCAAACTGGCCCAGTTCTTAGAACGCAATCAGCTGAACGCAGCGACATCAGAAGTCACTACGGCCATCTCTAGTAGTGAAGGTATCGTCAGTTACTGTCACAAACACGATGTAGACCTATTGGTCATCGGTCGCCATAAGCGTACTGGTATCGCGGCATGGATCAGTGGCGCGACAGCAGATAATATTTTACCCAATGTGCCTTGTGATAGTTTTGTGGTGAGACTAGACAAGCCCGTTTCAGCATAGCGTTGAGCCACAATGCTCTGATATGAATAACGTATACAATTAAAATTAAAAGCGCAGCGCCGAGATAGACGCTGCGCTTTTTTATGATTTACCTTCTCTTATTCATCTCTGCTGAATAATATCTATAAAGGTTTGCCATATCGGACTTTGATGCCTTGCCTTATGCCAGACCAGCCACCACGTCCGTGACAAATCAATCCCAGCAACATCGACTTGTACTAGTTCACCTGACGCAAGTTCTGTCTCAATCACATGCTGTGATAGACAGCCAAGTCCAATATCTGCACTCACCATATGCTTGATAGCCTCTGACTGATGTATCGCCTTAACCACCTCGGCATTGGGCAGATATTTTAGCAACTGCTCATCGATAATTTGCCGTGTGCCCGACCCTGCTTCACGTACCAATAATGGTAACTGTTCGAGCTGCTCAATAGTCAGACGATAGCCATCCTCGTCTTGGTGATATATAGCGATATCCTTTAGCCACTTGCTATCACGTTTAGCAAATATCATCAGCGTATCTGTTCGCCATTCGCGCAGCTCAATGGCTTTCATATCTATCGGTCGCGGCATCCCTTCTACTAGCGCAATGTCAATATTTAACTGCTCAACCTCACCCACGACCTCTTGTGTGTTGGCAATATATATATCGACATTGGCATCTGGCAGCGCCTCATAGAGCTTACCAAGCAATGACGGCAGTACATAGTTACCGATTGTGGTACTCGCCCCAATATGAATCTGTCCTGCTTGGTACTGATGATAATGCTCAAGCGTGAGTGACTGCCCTAGGATGGCTTGCGCCTGTACATAAATAGGATGCGCATTGGGGTGCTGATTGAGCCTGCGACCAACGCGCTCAAACAATGGCATCTGTAGTCTAGACTCAAGCTCTGTCAGCGCGCTACTGACCGCTGACTGTGATAGATGCAGCGCTTCACTGGCGCGGCTGGTACTGCCTGTCTGATAAATACTGACAAAAACCGCAAGCTGCTTGAGCGTAATCTTTGGTAATGTTTGCACAGATTTTTTCATGACATCGATGGCCTTGCGTCAGTTTTTGAATGCTCTTATAGGCTAAGTATATTTAGTGTGTAGCAGCAGCCTTTTATCAATACTTTTAAAATTCAACACTCTCAACATTCAATACTAAAAACACTGTAACCTAAAAAATCGATAGCTTGTATCTTATTAATCTGTTTTTATTATAAATGTAGCAGGCATATACTGTCTACTCATAAGCTCATGCTTATCTTACTATCAGTAATAGGGTGCCGCGTCATGCATACACTACTCCAATTCATCAGCAGCTCAGCTCATAACTACGTCCCGAGCCAACGTCACTTGGCAGGTTTGGCTGTGGTATTGATCGGTAGTTTGTTCTGCTTATGGTTGGATAGCAGTTTAGATGTGTGGTCGAACGGGCGCATTATCGGCTTGTCATCCTTAACGCTTGCGATATTGCTTGGTATGGTATTGGGCAATACTATCTACCCCAAATTCACTGAACGTTTAAACGGCGGCGTATGCTTTGCAAAAGGTCAAATCCTACGACTTGCCATCATGTTTTATGGGTTTAAGCTGACCATGACACAAGTAGCAAGCGTTGGTATGCCAGCGATTGCGACCGATACTCTGGTACTGACGTCTACTTTTTTATTAACCTACTGGCTGGGTACTAGATGGCTAAAAGTCGATAAAGAAACCGTCATTCTGATTGGCTCAGGGGCAAGTATTTGCGGCGCCGCTGCCGTCATTGCAGCAGAGCCAGTCGTCAACGCGCAAGCGCACAAAGTCACTATCGCCGTGGCAACGGTTGTGGTTTTTGGTACTATCGCAATGCTACTCTACCCTTTTCTCTATCATCTTGGCTGGCTACAACCTTGGCTGAGCGCCCAGCAGTATGGCATGTATACAGGCTCTACTGTACATGAAGTGGCACAGGTCGTGGTCGCTGGCAACGCCATTAACACTGAGATTGGTGACACTGCTGTTGTGACCAAGATGATACGCGTCATGATGCTCGCGCCTTTTTTACTCGTGTTGTCTTTTGCGCTAACCAAAGATCGCACCGTAGATAATTCCAATATAGAAGATAAAAGCAATAAGAACGAGACAACATCATTTATAACCCGCGTCAAACAAGTCAAGGTGCCATGGTTTGCGTTTATATTCATTGGTATTGTGTTGACACATACGTGGGTACCGATGCCTGAGAGTATCGTACGCAGTATGGTGATGTTAGATGATGTACTACTGACAATGGCAATGTTTGCGTTAGGTCTGACCACACATCTAAACGCGATTAAGCAAGCTGGCGTCAAACCTCTAGTCTTAGGCGCAGTGATGTTTGGTTGGTTGTTGCTGGGCGGCGGTCTGATTAATATTGGTATCAGCTTAATATAAGAAGTCGATTTTATATTTTAGCGACTGATATCACTTTCTATATCATAGCCCAAAAACAACACCGCCAACTATTCACACAGTTGGCGGTGTTGTTATATCTATCATGTCGTTTGATATCAAACAGCAGACGAAAAAAAACGAACCCGAAGGTTCGCTTTTCTACATCTATTCATCTATCTGTCTATAAAGACAAATTAGATAGCAACGATGTTATGTGCTTGTGGGCCTTTTTGGCCTTGAGTTACAGTGAACTCAACTTCTTGGCCTTCAGCCAAAGTTTTGAAACCTGAACCAGTGATTTCGCTGTAATGAGCAAAAACGTCTGCGCCAGTTTCTGGAGCGATAAAACCGAAACCTTTAGCTTCGTTGAACCACTTAACTGTACCTTTTTGAACGTCTGACATAGTATAATCCTACTTTTAAATTTATTAATGGTCTAATGACCGGTAACGCTTGCAAATAGCTACTGAACGATAAATATTAAAACGAAGGATTATAACTAATACTACGAGGTAATGATTTGGTGCAGAACTGCTCTTAAGCTTGGGCGTATTATAAGGGGTACATCCTAGTATCGCAAGCCTTATCTCATCTTTCGTGTAACTGGCGCCATATTTGGTACAAATTGCAACAATTTTAGGCGTTTGGCAGACGGAATAAATATATCGCGACCCCGCTACAGACAGCGGCTACCAGCCATGCTATCCACATCATATCCGTAGGTAAGCGATAAAATAACATAGCGGTTGATGCTGCCATCATGACCGTTGCCAGACACTTGGCATATAGAGGAACGGCATGGCTCTCCTCCCAATCGCGTACAAACTTACCAAAATACTTGTGATTGATCAGCCAAAAATGAAAGCGCTTAGAACTACGCGCCCAGCACCCTGCTGCTAGTAGTATGAATGGTGCTGTCGGCATAACCGGCAATAAGATACCGATAATTCCTAAAACAAAAAATATCCAGCCGAGCGTCACAAACGTCCAACGCATCATTGGGCTTTTGGATTGATTGGTCTTTGGCCTATGATAAAACGCTTTTTTATTATTGCTCATGACAGCCGTATCGTATGGTTAGCAAGTGAGTAAAAGAACGACATCAATCAACGCGATCATCTATCAGCGCTATTGATATCAGTCCAGATGAGCATTCATCATGCCTTAGACACTATAGGCACACAAGATTACTTTTGCGTCTTTAGTTTGTCTTTTGTTTCATATACCGAGTCGTTTTCAGAAAAAACCATTAATGAGCTCACTAACCGTAAAAACCGCTCCCCATTGAATGATGAGCGGTTTTTTATGTCTAAAGAGCGATTACTTTTATAAGATCGAATGCGTCTCAATGCTTGAATATTTTTAAGTTTATATTATCTGCCCTCGTACGGGCTGATCCCTTATATTTTCCTTAATTGACACTCTGACTCACATATCTCAAAGTCCAAATTATACCGGCCTCTTAACAGCTCGATCCCTTTTCGTCTGAGGGTCGCATCATCTGTCGGCGATATGATCACTTTGGTAATGCTCTTTAGATCGATATGGACAGGAATATACGGAATAATCACGCCTGATTTTGAGCGAAACTTAATCGATTTGTCATGCTGATTAATCACCGTCAGTATCAATCTTTTCTCTTTTTCATCAGAGAATTGTGGATTCCTTATCAGCGCAAACTCTGTTAGCGCCTCAAGTATAGAAGAGAACAGTAAGTCAGCGGTCGCATTATATCTATACTCCGTACCTGTCTTTCTGAGCGCACTATGCTCCCTAATACTGCGCACATTATTGACCAGTGCTTGTTTTCTATTTAAGAACACCTCTCTTATTTTATGCTTATCAAAATACCTTTTTATACTATTGGAGTAACTATAGATAATACTATCGAACCTGTGATGCGCTTGAGAGTGTCGATTGAATTTATTGTATTTAAAACCATCTGACAGTACGTGCTCATCGAACTCTATACAGATACCGTCATTGTGTTCACAATAAGATGTCCACTGTCTCAGGTAGTCTTTGTTATGTGTAAAAGAGGTGATATAAAACTGCTGACTGAGCCCCACCAGCATCTCTAGCAGATAGTTGGTGAGCGACAACTCTGCATCAGCCTCCAGACTGTAGTGATCGGTAGATATCTCCTGCAATCTTTCGATAATTTTTTGATAGTCCTGCGACATAGACTCAAATAACTTTTCGTCTTTTAGATTTTTTCTGACGTAATCAATACCTTTTTTCATTTCTTGATAATCATTCAAAAAAAAGATATTGGTCGCCCATATGCTTGAGTCATTGACTATACCCAAAAATCCAGCGGTACTCGTATAGTGATAGACTTTACTCATAACTTAACTCATTAGGTCTCACATATAGATGACAGAGCATTTCTAGCTGTAATAGCAAAGACAGACAAACCTTATCGTTATATTCGACTTCAGTTTACTAATCATACCTTTTTTTGCCAATATTTTCGATCGCCTATCAAAGGCATAACATATAACAACTGCACAAAGCATACCAACTCATGACTCAATCCAATACCTTGCATTACCGCTCGTAGGTCGTCTATGATGAGGCAATAGCCATATGGTAATAACCATCAGTAGTAACTATTTGGTAAAAGCTATCTACAGTCGCCGTTAGCGGTACTGATTCAGTAGCGCTACTGCTTAAAAATACTGTAATACCACTCAATCTTGTCGGGGTGCTTTGCTTTTGACGTTCTAACGTCGTCAAAACCATCGCTGAGAGACACCCGTGAACCTGAAGCAGTTAGCACTGACGTAGGAAACAAGCATGACATACCTTATCGTCTATGGATAAGGTACGTAAATAAGGAACGCAGATATGCGATATGGATAAATGAGGTACCAATACCCATACGCCTATCATATGTAGATTTTGCTTTTCTTGTTTCGCCTTTCATGTTGTATTTGAACAGCATCAGTCTGATTGTTTTCTATCATTAAAAAGGAAACAACCATGCAATCGACTACTAAACTGATCCTCACTCTCGAATGGTTCTTGAACCCTGATCACTTGCCTTTTATCGCGGGTGTGATCACAGGCGCATACGAGCAAGCAGGGTTAGATATCACTATTATTGAGCCAGATGACCATTATGATGGTTTTGCTGAACTACAGAATCAAAGCATCGATCTACATGTGAATGAGCCGATTCATCTGTTTGAACATTACGCACCTAATCTGCGCGCATTGGGCTGCTTTTTTGAGACCGATGGTGGCATATTGATGCAGCAGTCCAGTATGGATAAGCTCAAGAACCATCAGCCGATTCGCATCTGTACCCCTGCTGCTGAAGAAAAAACCAATCGTATTGGCTTTGAGATATTGGCGCGTTATGCCAAGAAAAATGGCTTTACTATCAGCCGTGATAATGTGACGTTTGTGCAAAAAGACTTCTATCACATCAAAAACCTGCAAGAAGACCCAAGTCTCGATGGTGCGTGGCTGTGCTTTTATAACTTTGAGGGCGTTGAGGCAACTCATGAAGGGTTGGACTTTACGTTTATCGATCAGCATCTGTCACCTTATCCCAACTTTTCGGCGTTAGAGATTCTGACGACGGATGAGATCTATAGCGCGAAAAAAGACGCGATAGATACCTTTATCGACGTGACCAACCAAATGACAGAGCTGTGTAAAAACGAGCCAGCCACCGCTCACCGCATGTATTACGACTATAGCAAAACCGAAGCAGATGCGCTGATGGGTGCCATCATTGATAATACGCTGGGCAGATTGATCACGCCAATCACACCTGATGCAAATAAGTGGGAAGAACTGCGCGAGATGCTAGCCGAGATCGATATTGTGACGTTGACTGATGAGCAGTATCAATCGCTGTGGGCGCTATAGAGATTTTAGAAGTTAAGTTATTTTGAATAATAAAAAACCGCCATAGTTTTGCTGTGGCGGTTTTTTTATTGTTTTAAATAAGAGCGAAGTTAAACTAATACTAAGCAGCTGATGTCCATCTCTATCGGGCTTTGACGAGTGAACTTAAGCGTGATGGGTGCGGTATCGTCAATAGCAAGGTTGCTTAGAGGCGCGCGTTGTCCGACGGTGAGATGGTTCATGGTGTTCCTTAACGTTAACGTATTATTCCTTTAAAGATAATAAGCTAATTATTGGCAGTAAAAAATTGCTCTCAAAGAAGACTGGAATAACTTTTAATCAATCTATAGCATTAGTTAAAAGCTCAAATATAGCTGGCTTTTATATTTTCGATAAAATCTCTCAAACCTTTTGGCTCTTCTGTATAAGCTGTAAAATCACATATGAAATCTTCTTCTTTAATCTGCTTCTTAAATTTTAACTTAGTATTTATTCTGTCACTTTTTTTATGAAAAGTACTTTTAGCTAAAGACAACACCCTATGAGCGATGAAAACTAACTCTTTTCCTCTGTATGAATCCAAAGAAGTGACTCTACTGAAATACTCTTTAGAATCTAAAATGTTATTTTCCACATAGCCTATTTCTGCTTGACTCAAATATTCTAAGTCAAAAATATTTTTGAAATTAGGTATAATTAACTCATTATTATCATTAATTAAATTTTTATCTTGGACTAATTTAGGTAATATATCTTTAAAAGACTTAAATTCAATTTCTGACTCACCAGTTACTATTGCTCTAAGACATATCATATAGTCTTCCAAGAGTAACAATAGATTGTCTCTTTCGCTTAGAATAAAGTTCCTAACTTTAATAAAGTCTGAATCTTCAGATATCTCACCAGTCTCACTATCTCTTTCTTTCTCTAACTTAGTTAAGGACTCTAATATATTACAAAAGAAATCGTCGGTTATGTAAAAATTTTCTATACTGTATTTATTCAAGTAAAAAACTCTAGAATCTTCTAATTTATTTTGCAAATTTAGACCGAAATCAGAATCTAAAAATATTATAAATATACTACCTGAGTAATAGTTACTTTCATTTATAACATTTAAAAATTCAATAGCTTTATCTATACCGCCACTTATAATTTTCTCTAGACTCATTTCTAGTAAAGGCCTTACTTTAGGTTCATAAAAACTATAATCTTCATCACCTTCTACAATACAGGGAATCAACTCTTTCTTTTTATAAGCTTTACTCTTCGAGATATCCATAAACTTGCTTAATAATACAGAAGTATCTTCAAGCTCAGATAACATAGCTTCCACCATACTCATAGACTAGGCTCCAATTTTTTCTTCAATATCTACTGTATACTTCTGCAATCTATTTGAAAAAATAAATGGAGAATGTGTTGAAGCTATTAAAAAACCGCAATTTTTTAAATTATAAATATCTTCTAAAATCATTTTTTGCCACTTAATAGATATTGATATTTCAGGCTCATCAAAAATTACAGCTATATTTTTATCATCAGTCAAAATCAACCTTGCGAAAATAGATATTATTTGTTTTTCTCCAGAGCTAAGTAAGCTAAAATCTATCTCTTCGTTATCTATACCTTTCAGTACTTTTAACTTTACCTTTATTTCATCATATTGGATTTTTTTGTTTTTAAGATACTTATTACAAACCTTAGAAAAGTCTTTTAATTTATTATCATTCTTGTTTTGCTCTTTGTATAGCTTAAGCATGTTATTCAAAAAATATACAAGAGTCTCATTCTCATCAATTTTTCCACTTTCAATCAATTTAAATATTTTCTCTTTACTTGCACTATTGAGATGTCTTTCATCAATCCTATTTAGTGTTTTTTTTATTTGCTCTTCATTACTTTTATCAAATATTATTATTTCGTCTTCGATATTTATTATTTCATTTATTATTTCACCATTGACTTTAGATACCCAGTTAATTGAAGACTGAATAATTTCGTTTGTAATTTTCTTAATAGCAGTCTTTACGTCATCCATTCCAAAATTTATATTATCATCCTCTACTTCTTCTAGCCCGAAATACTCAGAATTCTGTTCAATTCTTCGATATGTAGGAAGGAATAATGTTTGAAAATTTAGTTGGTCTTTAGCTCTGGTAATCTTATTTTTGATTTCTTCATATTTATCAAAAATACTTTCTATAGAATCTTTTGATTCCGACTCATTAACTAAGCTAGTTATCACTTCATCATGATAGTGATCTGAATCTACATCCAAATATTTACTAATTTTTTGATTATAAAAATGTTTAATAATTTTAGAACTTTTTGAGTTAAAAGAAATAGTGGTCTTATGATTACTTATATTACTGAATTCTTCATAGATTCTAAGTTCTATCCTACTAATACTTATAGAACTAGGTTTATTCGTTTTAGTATCCGTAAAATATAACCCAACTTCTGAAAAATTTACATCTTTTAAGTGTTTCATGTTACCACTTAAAATAGAATACACTATATTGAGTACACTAGTTTTACCAAACCCGTTATCTCCAACTATGATTAAACAATTATCATATATATCTACATTTAAGTCTTTATCGCCATGTAATTTTTTAATGACTAATTTTCCTATAGGTGTTGTTTGAAAATTCACCTCCTCTTTAGATATATCGAACTCATTATTTCTCATAATCATTACCTTTGCGTAGACTATTATTATAGATATTTATTAAAAAAACTAATAGAATTAATATTAAATTACAGGAATATTAAAGCTAATATCAAAGTGCAGATATAATTAGAACATAGTAAGAAAACTGCAAAATCGCAAGCAAGCTATTTTAAATTTTCATAATAATATCTTTAACTTTTTTACTTTTCATGGTAATGCACAATATAAGTTTCAAGTAGATAATCCATTAACCTACCCTAAAAACTTTTCAATTAATCATCACCCCAATGAGTCTCGTTCGGCATCGTCATCTCACCTTGTAAAAACCCAAGTTTGCGTTTTTACTTAACGGATTGAGTATTAACTTCTGTTTCATTCTCTACAGGAGGAAACACGATAACAAAAACCTGAACAGAGGTAGACACAGGTTAAGTATCTAGCCACTTGACCCATATTTCCTCTATCAATGATAGGTTCTTGCGCGAGGGACGAGCGCCGAGCTGAGTGATTAAAGAACAACGCCCCATGCATCGCATATTTGCCCATTTTTAAAGGACTCCGATGCTGAGGCCATGCTTTTTAAGCTTTTGCTTTTCTTATAATGCTTTTAACTGCTCCATCTGCGCCGTCGTCGCGGTCAACTGCCCTTCTAGCTCAGCCAGTTTCGCTTTCTCAGCATCGACCACTTCCGCAGGTGCTTTACTGACAAAGCCTTCGTTACCTAGCTTACGCGCGATGCCGTCGGCTTGCTTTTGTAGCTTTTCATGCGCTTTGCCCAGACGTGCTAGCTCAGCCGTAGGATCGATTAGCCCTTTCATCGGTACGAGTACCCGTAGCTGACCGACCATACTTGATGACGATAGCGGCACATCATCGCCTTCTTTGACGATGGTTAGGCTCTCGACTTTAGCAAGCGCTTTGAACTGGTTTTTGATACGTGATAGACGCGCTTCTTCATCGCTAGAGACGTTTTGTAGTAGCACTGGCAAACGTACCGCATTGCCCAATTTCATCTCACCACGGATGTTACGGACGCTCGCGATTAGCTCCTGTAGCCACGCCATATCCGCTTCAGTTTGCTCGCTGATTTGGCTGTCATCGGTCTGTGGATAGTCAGCGACCACGATGCTGTCGGTGTTTTTACGACCCAGTAGTGGCGCGATGGTCTGCCAGATTTGCTCAGTCAGATACGGCATGATTGGATGGGTGAAACGTAGCGCCGTCTCTAGTACGTGCAGTAGCACATAGCGGATTTGCGCTTTACGCTCGTCAGATACTGAGTCATCATTTAGACTGGCTTTGGCAAGCTCAACGTACCAATCACAGTATTCGTTCCAGATGAACTCATAGATATCTTGGCTGACCATATCGAGACGATACTGAGCGAAATGCTGATGGATATCGGCAACGGTAGAGTTCAGACGACTCATGATCCACTTTTCTGGTAATTCCCACACGTCAGGGTTCGCCGTTTGGTCGATAGGCTTGGCATTGCTGTCACCATCGACACAGTTCATGAGTACAAAACGGCTGGCGTTCCAGATTTTATTACAGAAGTTGCGATAGCCTTCGACACGCTTAAGGTCAAAGTTGATATCGCGACCAGTACTAGCAAGCGAGGTAAAGGTAAAGCGTAGTGCATCCGTACCATAAGCTGGGATACCCTCTGGGAACTCTTTACGCGTTTGCTTCTCGATCTTGGCCGCGTCTTTTGGATTCATCATGTTGCTGGTGCGTTTTTCTACCAGCGCTTCTAGCTCAATACCATCGATTAGGTCAATCGGATCTAAGACGTTACCTTTCGATTTTGACATTTTCTGACCATTGCCATCACGTACCAGACCATGCACATATACGGTCTTAAACGGTACTTGCGGCGTACCGTCTTCGTTTTTCACAAAGTGCATGGTCATCATGATCATGCGCGCAACCCAAAAGAAGATAATGTCAAAACCTGTCACGAGCACGCTGGTCGGATGGAAAGTGTCCATCACGCGTGGATCGGCGTTGACGTCTGCCCAGTCAAGCGTACTGAACGTCCATAGACCTGAGCTGAACCATGTATCGAGCACGTCATCATCTTGGCGCAGTTTTACATCGTCGCTTAGGTTGTATTTAGTACGCACTTCCGCCTCATCACGGGCGACATAAATCTCACCTGTCGCATCGTCATACCATGCGGGGATACGATGACCCCACCACAGCTGACGACTGATGCACCAGTCCTGCAGATCAGTCATCCACGCCATATACATGTTTTTGTACTGTGCAGGGACGAACTCAATACTGCCGTCTTCTACTGCATCAATCGCAGGCTTAGCCAGCTCTTTAACAGCGACATACCACTGATCGGTCAACCATGGCTCAACGATCGTACCGCCACGCTCAGCACGTGGTGCTTTTAGCGCGTAGTCCTCGATATCTTCTAGCCAGCCTTGCTCGCCTGCTTGCTCTACAAGGAATTTACGCGCGGCAAAACGCTCAAGTCCTGCGTATTCGCTCGGTGTGGTCTCTAATTCTGGCTCACGCGTTTGCAAGTCAGGATAGACTTCCATCGCTGGTAGGATATTGGCGCGCTCATCAAGGATGTTAATCAATGGCAAACTATGGCGACGACCCAATTCATAATCGTTAAAGTCATGCGCTGGAGTGATTTTGACACAACCCGTACCAAAGTCTTTTTCGACATAATCATCAGCGACGATAGGCACGACGCGACCCGTAATCGGCAAAGTAATAGTTTTGCCAACCAAATGCACGTAACGCTCATCGCTAGGATTGACCGCAACAGCAGTATCACCGAGCAAAGTCTCAGGACGTGTGGTGGCTACGACCAGATAGTTTTTACCATCTTGAGTGGTCAGCTCTGTATCCGTGAAATGATAGCGAAAATGCCATAAGCTACCTTTTTCATCATGGTTTTCGACTTCGAGGTCAGACAGCGCAGTTTGGAACTTAGGATCCCAGTTCACCAGACGCTTACCACGATAAATAAGTCCATCGTCAAACAGGCGAACGAACACTTCTTTTACTGCGTTAGATAGACCATCATCCATGGTAAAACGCTCACGCGACCAATCAACCGAGCTACCTAGACGACGAATTTGGCTGGTGATATTGCCGCCCGACTCTTCTTTCCATTCCCATACTTTATCGATGAAATCTGCACGGGTCATGTCACGGCGCTTGATACCTTGCGCTTCCAGACGACGCTCAACAACCATCTGGGTGGCGATACCCGCATGATCTGTACCTGGTTGCCACAGCGTATTGTCACCATCCATGCGGTGATAGCGGGTGAGCGCATCCATGATGGCGTTGTTAAAACCATGACCCATGTGCAGCGAGCCTGTGACGTTTGGTGGTGGCAGCGCGATAGAAAACGACTCGTCTTTGTCAAACGTCGGCTGAAAATAGCCGCTCTCTTCCCAGCCTTGATACATACCTGCTTCGACTTGTGCAGGATTATAGGCATTTTCTAGTTGGCTTAGCGCCGCTTGGATAGATTGCGTGAGGGTCTGGTTACTCATAATAGGGTGATCTTATTGTTGGTAATGAATGTGGTCAAACTGAGATGGCACAGAATGCTATAAAAACAGAGAAAGTTATTGATAGTGTGATTTTAACGCAGATAGGCAGATTTTGTTAGATAGTAAGGCAATTTATAGGACGTGAACCGCATTTATTCCTCAATTAACAACCCCAGTCAGCCAAACGCGCAACAGAATATCTTACCCTCATACGATAAAATATGAATGGTAGCTGTATTTGAGCATACTAAAATTTAAAACTACCAAGCCTGAAACGTACTAAAACACTATATAACCAACAGTGAGCTGACCGTGCCCCAAGATACCGAGCAACCCTCTAACTCTCAAAGCAACTTGCCAAACGATAATGCTCTGCATACGAGTACCACAAGTCACGTAAATTCAGATGACGATGCGCTGAATGGCAGTCACAAAAATAACAGTATGGAGCACAGTCATACCCTACAGCACAGCCACGCCGTAGAAGACATTCACGCCGGCTCTCATATAGACAGCTCTGATGTGGACAGCCATCACTCAGATAACCACATAAAAGCCACAGAAGAACTGGATAATGATGACTTGCCAGAAGAAATCAGCGAAGAAGATAAAGAAACCATCAAAAAAGTCGCCAGTGATGACAATCTAAGCCAAGCAAAAAGCTACGCCAGTATCTTGGTAGAGCAAGTCATCCATGCCAAAGAAACCTTTCAGCGCTCACTTGGGTCGTTATTTACCAGTGCCTTTACCGCTGGGCTCGAGATTGGTATCAGTTTTTTTGTGATTTTATCCGCGTTTGCACTACTAAATGACGTATTGCCCAGTCGCTATGCGATGGTATTGTCGTCCCTACTCTATCCGATTGGCTTTATTATTGTGGTGATCGGTCAGTCGTTATTATTTACTGAACAAACATCCCTACTCAGTCTGCCTGTACTCAATAAAATCGAACCACTGCATAAATTGCTCAGGCTGTGGGGCATCGTTATTGCTGGTAATATCGTGGGCGGTTGTATATTTGCAGCCCTTATGATTGGTCTAGGTCTACACATGCACCTGTTTACAGATCATGCTATTGACGCCTATGCCGAGCATATTTTGGGGTTTGAGTGGTGGGTTATCTTTGGCAGTGCAGTGCTGGCAGGCTGGATGATGGGCGTCGCTGCATGGCTAGTGACTTCTGCCCGTGACACTCTGAGCCGTATCGTCTTGGTCACCCTCATCACTGGTAGTATTGGGTTCTTGGGATTGCACCATAGTATCGTGGGCAACATCGAGGTATTTTCAGCACTGCTATATGGCAATACCGTCAGCCTCTGGCACTATTTGGTATTTTTAGTCGTGGTACTGGTGGGCAATACGGTGGGTGGCGTGGTATTCGTTGCCGTACTCAAAAACCGTACGTTCTTATTTGAAATCGAAAAGGTCAAAGAGCAAACTGCCGAGGCGAGAGCAAAAATAGACAGACGAAGATTTTAGATTTGAGATAAAAAGAGGTACTACACACAAAAGCCCGCAACGCACTTCCTTATACGAAGCGTATTGCGGGCTTTTTTATTGCATCATACATTACTACTTTTTTGCCAAGTACTGTCTCAACTGGCGCAATCATACATTATTACGGTTATCTTAATATTTTAAGCACCTTACATTCTACGTGCTGCCAATACACTGTTTTCTATCTCGGTTTTTTTGGCTTTATTGTGCTGAGCTGTGAATACTCTGACCATGATACCAGCGGTCAAGAACATAATTAGCGTGTAGATAGCTGGCGTCAACGACATCTTATAGTTAGCGAGCAGCGTCAATGCCATAAACATCGATAGCGTACTGTTTTGTAGACCGACTTCCATGGTGATTGATCTTCTCTGTTCAGGATTGAGACCAAACCATTTACTCGTATAATACCCAAGTGCCATCGTTGATACGTTTAATATGAGCGATACAGGACCAGTAGCAATTAGGGCCTCTACAATGATGTCTCGTTGCACATAGCTCAAGAAAAGCACCAAGAAGCTCAAAAAGATCACCCCAAAACGGGATACCATAACCTGTGCTCTATCAGCAAAGTTAGGCTTATATTTTTTGATCAGCATCCCGATACTAACCGGCAAGATAGTCAGCGCAATCAGACTAATCATGGTCTTGGCGACTGGCAGTTGAAACTCGCTGCCCGCTCCCATGAAGTAGACGAGCGAAAAGCTAAGTACGATAGGAATGGTAAATACAGTAATGACGCTGGCAATAGCGGTCATTGTAACCGACAGGGCGACATCGCCTTTGGCAAGGTAAGTGAATAGGTTTGATGTGGTGCCACCAGGACACAGTACCAGCAACATAACCCCAACCGCATACTCAGGCTCTAATGACATAGACGCCGCTAAAGCAAAACCAACCAGTGGTAAAAATATAAGCTGATTGGTGAGACCTATACCGACGGCCTTGGGGTACTTGACGACTCGTTTAAAGTCATTGGTAACTAGGGACAGTCCCATTCCCATCATAATTAAAAAAATACTGATAGGAATAACTTTTGAATTTACAAACGTGACTAACTCCACACCTTCCATAACTACATCCTTGTAGATAGAGCCCTTACACGGGCAAGTTTATGACAACGTTGTGATGCTCAATCAGCCAATCCTGCTGATATCTGGGGTAACAGCCATCGATGTTGTCAGCTCTTTATATAATCTTGATTCACACAACTGTGTGCTTAGAACGACAATTTTTTGATGATACTCATCTTTTACGGTATTAATTCTTTATGGTACTGGTCTTTTACGGTATTGGTTTTTATAGTACGAGTACTTGTAATACTGATTCTTGTAGTACTAATTTTTGGCAATAACGATTTTTAGTCCATACGAACCGAAATAATAACGGAACGGCAAAATTCAGTATATCGTTGTAAAAGTGTATGTATTTGATTTTTTTGACTACTCGTCAGTCAACTATCAGTTTATATGTCTGAGACTGAGGTAAAAACGATCTAGACGGGTATCACGTGAGGTGTAGCAGATGTATGGTCAGTACTGATTACCGCTGTACCATAGGCTATGGCTTCTACCATACTGCCCAATTGGTTGACATTGGTGACTTCTAAGCGCAAACCATAGATATGTGTGTAGCCTTTGGCTTTTGCTTGGGTGCGCATACGGACGATCGCCTCACGGCGCGCGCGATCTAATAATGTCTCGTAGGTAGTTAGGTTTTTGCCAAAGACACTCAGTACACGGGCGATAATCATTTTAAAATAATCTTGCGCGATGACAACACTACCCAGTACCAGCTCACCCTCACTACCAGTCGCCAGCAGAGGACGATAGAAGCGTTCACTTGAGACGGTAATATCACCCAATGCTTGCTCTGCTACTCTTAGCTGCGCTAAATGCTGACGCTCGTGACGCGAGCCAAAAAACCAACCAGCAGCGAATAGAAAGACAAACGGCCCATAATTGATAAGCACTTGCATCAGTGAGTCATTCATGGCACGTCTCTCATCATAAACAGCACTACAGCTTTTAGCATTATATAATTAACCGAAATGAATTAATCAAACAAAATTAACCAAAGGGATTGAAACGCGGTAAATCATCGGGCGCGGTTGGGGTTTGAGGATTCATATGTTGAGCTGAGTGATGGTGGCTATCACTTGGCGGGTTTTGGAATTGTTGCTGCGGTACCGCTTTGACAGCCGTACCATAGACAAACAGCTCTGAGGCACCCTGTGCGATACTAGAAGTTGAAAAGCGTAGTCCTACAATCGCATCAGCACCCAGCGCCTCTGCCTTGACTATCATACGATCTATCGCCTCTTGACGTGACTCTTCTAACAGCTCGGTATAAGCCGTCAGCTCACCACCGACGATGTTTTTTAGTCCAGCAAACAAGTCTTTGCCTACATGCTTTGAGCGTACTGTGCTGCCGTATACCACATCTATGCGCTCGGTGATTTGATAATTGGGCAGGTGTTCAAGATTGGAGAGTTGCACAGCCATAACAAGACCTTATCAGTGACTTATAACGTATCTAAGAAAATGACCAAAATACATGGGGCAGCTTTAATATAAGTAAAGAGACTATGCTATTGTACTAGTGCGTGCCACTATATGCCGCTAGTAGTACCACACAGTGGTATAGTCTCCTAGAGTAACGACTAGTCATTGGTATGGAACAATAAGAACAGCTCGGTCAAATTACCCTCGATGCTATTAGCCATTTGTACCATCTTATCTTCATCTTTACGCATTTCAGACAGCTCTGGATCTTCATCATCGATGCCGCTTAGTACGATCATTGGCAAGGTCAGTACAGCAACGTCTTCTGCTGTCTCTTCGTCTTCGAACCAATCGCTCGCCTCATCGCCATACATCGCATCGACAAAACCAATCGACCAAGCCACGATATCCGACTCATCTGAAAAATCAACTGCTACCTCTTCGTCACCAGCATCTTCACCAAATGGTAACTCAATCGGCGTCTCGTTTTTTAGCTCAGCCATGATCGAGTCACGCCAGCGTTTGATGCCATCGATGACATTGTCTGGAATCTCACTCACATGTCCTTCAAAAAGCGCATCCATCCAGTTAGGCAGTGGACGACCGATGACAGTCGCTGTCAAAAAGCCATGCGCCGCGACACTATCGAGCACGAACTGGCTCTCTTGGTTATCCAAATAATCTAGTAATTCATCAAAACTTAGTTGGTTACTCATGGTTTGGTAGTCCTTGAAAGATAGGTGTCATCAACCGCAGCAATTGATCCGTTGTATGCAAGATGGTGGATGGTCTGAAAACAAAAGCTGCTTGAATCACTAAAACCAAGCAGCCTTTATGAAGTATGTATCATCAGATAGAAACGACTGCGAGCAACTGTAAATAACAACAAACAGCGAGTACTCTATATCAACAATTGAATAGTAATGTGTCGGTCGATCATTAAAGCACTTTAGTCAGCTTAGACGATCAAAGCATACAAATTAAAAGTCATCATCGTCCCAGTCATCGCCGTCTTCATCGAAATTGTCTATATCATCTAGATCGTCTTTTAATTCTTTAGCCAAACGCTTTTCTTCTAGCAAATTATCGATCAGTCGACGCTTCTCTAAACTACTCAAGCGCGTACGTACGCTCGTCTCAGCTTCTTCAACCATCTTTGCATCATCATCGTCGACAAAATCATCATCAAAATCGTCGTCAATATCAGCGTCACTCATGACTAACTCCTATCATTTTTAGGCAAGGGTATTAAATATACATTAATATATATATGCCTTATAAAGTCTCTGTTGAATGTTGTCAATGCTTTTTCTTAATATGTCACATTTCGGCCTCAGTGCCAAGACCGTGATATAGGTAATATAGCGGACAATTGTAATATAAATAATGCCTCTACATAGATGACTCATCGTCGTCTTCAATCATCAGCACCGCATTACGCACGTCTGCCAATCGCTGAATCAGGGAATCATTACCACCATCGAATATCGCACATTCTCGCTCATAAACTGTCGTTGGGCGCATGATGCTATGTACTTGTACATGATTGCTGATCTGTTTGAGACCTGCATTAGGTAATAGTATCAACAGCTGCTCTTTTTTGCCGATACTCTGTAGCAGATGTGTCATTGCTTCTGCTTGCGCCTCATCGCTGACACCTGCTTTTGCTGGTAAGGCAAAACGTGACAGCTCAATGTGCTTATCGTGAATGATTTTGTTAAGCATCAAGTACAATTTGGCGAGCATCACACCAGCCAGCGCCACTTTTGCATGGCTATTGTCCGCCTTTAATACCACGCTTGCGCCATCGTCCTCGAAACGTGCCTCATTGGTCGCACTGACGCCCAGCAATAGTGGCTGTTTGAGTAGCTCGGTCACTGCCTGATTGAGCAGTTGCGTACACAGCGCCAGATAAGGTAGGCGCTGAGCTGGTGCTAAACGCTCCAGCATATTGAACTCATCATGAAAGACGATTTGGACTCGTACGCTATCAACGTTTCGCGTCGCAGACAGTTTAGCTGTATGACTACTGGGCTGATCGTCGCTCGTCGCTGCTGCGCCAACGACACTATCCTCAGTCGTGGCGGTCAAGCTGCTCGCTTCGTCATTGACGCCTTGATTTTGCTGTGTTCTGAGATATTCGTTGACTTCGTTATGTACATTGAACGTACGTGTGTTCGTTGTGTCTTCGGTCAGCGCTTGTTCGGGAGCGGCGCTAGATGCTTTACTATTAGTGTCTGTGCGGCGCTCAAGATCACGATTGTAGCCTCGCTGGTCGACCTGATTATATTGCTCGCGGTACAGCTCTTGAATACTGCGACTTAGTGCGCTGATTTGCTCCTTGGTAGGGCGTGCAAGATAACCATAAATTAACCATAACAATAAATGCAGTAGCATTGTGCCGATCACGAACGGCCATTGCATGGTAATGATTTCGCCCTTACTGACATCTTTTAGGGTCAGTGCGACGCTACCAATCACCGCGTCACCGTTGGTTGCGATTTGGCGAATCGTATCCCCTTGTTGCATCGGCGCGTTACCTACTGGCACTAGGATCTCGTCGGTGTTGTCTTTGATAAGTATTCGCGTCACATCTTGCTCGCTGGTATAGCGATTAGCAATAACGCTAAGACTGACTCGGTCTTTGTTTTCTAAAGACAGTCTTGCTTCATCAATCAGCTGGGCGACCATCTGCTCGCCTTTTAACGCACGACTTTTGCTCAGCTGTTGGTCGGTACTGATGACCAACAACAGCGTCTGCAAACAAAAACTAACCAGAAGAATAATGGCAAACAACCCTTGCCGCGGCGCTAAATACGTCATGATATGGTAAACTTTTTTGGAGAAAAGAAATTAAAAAACGAGGCTATTGCTCATTTTTTGGCTATTTTTTAGAAAATGTTGATGCGGGCATACTGATGCAACTTCACTGAGGTTTATCAGCACATAGGCTCTGATGTCTTTGGCTTAGCGTTACTACCTATTGCTCAGTTTGTCTTGTCTACTATATCACCATAACAAACCTTATAGCGTGAGTCGCTTTATAAATTTATCATAATAACAGCAATGCATTTCTATCGCGTCTTACATCATAAGATCTGTTTTTGAGCATCATTTCTGTTTTTAAACATCATTGTTACTTTGCGCGTCATCTATAGGCGCTGCTCAGGAAAACTGTTATTATTCCCAATCTTATATGAGCATACAAGGGACAAATGAGCCATGCCAAAAAATACCTCTTATTCGTTACCAAAAGACAGCAAAGCATGGCAGCAAGCCGTCGACTCTATTGCGACATTATTGCCTGATGATACCAATCTGCAAGATTTTGATGCGCTACAATCGCTACCTGTTTTTGCACTTATCGTCGTACTACCGACGCAAGTGTCAGCAATCGATATTCATCAATATATTCAGTCTTGGGTAGATGAACAGCCAAGCTGGCATTTGGTGACTGTCGCAGAAGATACTGATGCCAGTTTTGTCAATATCACAGTATCTGATACGGAGCCGACGGCGGCAGATGCACAGCGCCTCCCTTTTACCAATGCTCAAGTGTACCGCTATTTGCTAGTACCCGTGACTGATACCCTGATGCATCCTGGCAAAAAGACTGCCGCCGCCCACATCATCGATGATCAGCTAACCACTCGCCTGCGTCATGATTTGTCTGAACAATACAACACTGGTATTGCAGATAGTGCTGTCGACCTAAACGTTGTCGATTGTCATATTTTGTCTGTCGGTCATATGCTGCGCACCCATAAGCTTGCTTGCTTTGACATGGATTCGACTTTGATTGAACAAGAAGTCATCGTAGAACTGGCAAAAACGGCTGGTATTGGTGAAGAGGTCGAAGCCATCACTGAAGCTGCGATGCGCGGCGAGATTGATTTTGATGAGTCATTTGCTCAGCGTGTGGCGTTGCTAAAAGGCACCTCTACTGAGGTACTTGATGATATTTGTAACCGCTTAACATTATCAGTTGGTGCACGTACCACCATCAGTGCGCTAAAAGCATTGGGCTATCATACGGTGCTGGTCTCAGGCGGTTTCACTTATTTTGCCCGCTATATCGCTGAGCAGCTGGGTATCGATGAAGTCCATGCTAACGCCTTGGATATTGAAGACAATGAAGTAACTGGTCATGTGCAGTTTCCTATTGTTAATGGTGCCAAAAAAGCCGCTATCGTCGAGCATACTGCTGAACGCTTGGGCATCAAGATGTCACAAGTGGTCTGTATCGGAGATGGTGCTAATGACCTGCCGATGATGGCGCTTGCTGATCTAGGGGTTGCCTATCATGCTAAGCCAATCGTGCAAGCACGTGCAGATGCCGCTATTAATGTGACTGGTCTTGAGGGTACGCTTTATGCACTCGGCTATCCAGCGCTTGCGCCTACTGAGTAATCACTAAACATTCTAGAGTACCTGCTAAGCTGGATTGATGTTTTTTTCATTGATCCAGCTTTTATGCGTTAGTGCATGCCTTATGAGATGGTTTTACTTCGATGGTTTAATATTCTAGTAGTACCCACCACTTATATTTTTCATTGCTTATTAGTCATTCATGCTTAGATGACACTTACTCTCAAACCATACTCACTTCCAAAAAATAAAGGACTGTTCATGACGGCACCACAATCTCCACGGCCAAACCAGCCGTCAGCAGCGCAGCTACTTGATACCAGCACGGCTCCTGTACGCAACGACAACCCAAAACAACTTTTGGGGGTTTATCTCAAAGGAATGGCTATGGGAGCCGCTGATATCGTACCTGGTGTTTCTGGTGGTACCATTGCACTGATTGCCGGCATCTATGAGCGCTTGATTAATGCGCTTAGTAGCATTGGTCCCAATCTATGGCAGATATTTCGCCAAGAAGGCGGCATCAAAGGATTCGCTGCGATTTGGCGCCACGTTGATGCGACATTTTTGTTGTGCTTACTACTTGGTATTGTCACAAGTTTTGCTACGCTAGCTGGTATCATCAAGCATCTACTGGACAACCAACCGCTCCTCATTTGGTCGTTCTTTTTTGGGTTAGTTGTCGCGACCGTATTTATCTTATTGAGTGAAATCAAGCACTGGAACATAGGCCGTGTGGCATTGTTTACTATTGGATTAATTACTGCTGTGGGCGTTAGTAGCCTGCCACTACTCGCAGCCACACCCAGTCTGCCCTATTTGTTTTTTGCAGGGGCAATCGCTATTTGTGCCATGATCCTGCCAGGTATATCAGGGTCTTTTATTTTGCTACTGTTAGGTGCTTACGATGCGGTACTAGAAGCAGTCGACACGATGAATCTAAGCGTCATCCTAACTGTCGTCGCAGGTATGGCGACTGGATTGTTGTTATTTACTCGCGCATTAAAGTGGTTATTGTCCCGCTACTATCAAGCAACATTGGCACTGCTGACAGGGTTTATCGCAGGCTCTCTAGTAAAAGTCTGGCCGTGGAAAGTAGATGTTTCGGGTGCGCTTAACAGCGAGGCAATCAATAACGTCATGCCATGGCAATATCCTACTGGTCCACACTGGGTCACCACAATTGGTCTTATGCTGATCGGCGCTGTTTTGGTGTCCTTACTATCGTGGTGGGGCAATCGTACCAATCGAGTCTAAGCGTTTGGCAGACTGTCAATTCTAAAACTGACAATCATATTAGCGAACTTACCAGCTAACAGATGACATCCCAAGCAAGCAAAACCATTTCCGTATCACTCAAAATGAGCGCCAGTCCTCACGGCGCTTAGCCTAAAACCTAGCCATCAAATATCTTAAAAACAAACTAAAAAAATCAAACGTCAACGGTTGTCGCAAAGTCGCCTATACCCTCTTTAGCTTTGTCCGATAACCTTTCATAATAGCTTCATTGGAGTTCACCTTATGAATAGCGAGATGAATGATGGTAATGACGGTTTTTTCTTTTATTGGTGTAGAGGCATGGAGTAGCACAGCTTGGCTGGGCTATGGCTTGCTGGTAGGGATGATTGTGGCACTCGCCTTATCATCACAGCGTTGGCTTTTATGGTATCTGTTTGGCGGGATGGTTTATTGGCTGAGCGTTGAGGTTATCCAGAATATCTTGGCAGGTCGCTCGATGTTATCTGCACTGTCAGAATGGCACAGCTATGTCATTGCTATGGGTATCAGCTGGTTGCCTTTGGCAGGTTGGGTGTTGTATCGAGCATTGCGTTACGACGATGTGAGCCAGTCAGTGAGTCAGCAGCGCGAGCTGGAAGCGGCACGTTATGTTGAGCATACACCTGTTTACGATGATGATTACCATCCACGCTTTCACTAATCCTGTCTTATATATGCCGCTGTCTCATTCATAATACTGACATCGAATGTTACAAGATACTTAACGCACTCTACTTAACTCCTAAAGAGTTCAAAGCATCTGATAGTTTATAATCTAATTATATATTTATTATAAAAACTGGTATAAAGTACGTTTTATTTTTATGCCCCATCCTTTAGGAGTTCCACTATGTTTACTATTCCTGTATTAGATATCAAATCTGACCCATTAGATGCATTGCTCGCAGTCGTTGGCTACCGTCTATCTATGCTAGCTGATAGCGACAACGAAGATGTCAAAGCATTGTTTGCTGATCGCAACGTCACCATTGAGTTTGCCAGTACCGAATCTGATATCGCTCGTTCTTTTAGCTTTGATAACGGACAGTTTAGTCAACAAAGTGGTCATGCAAAAGACGCAGATCTTACCATCACTTTTAAAGACTCTATGACTGGTGTAAAGCTATTGACCAAAGGCAGCTTACCTGCGTTTATGACAGCTGTTCAAGAAGGCAATCTGAGCATTGAAGGTGACTACAGCTTAATGATGTGGTTCAATAAACTGGCTAAACATATCGTGCCAGCCGTACCAGAAGAGTGCAAACCATACCTCCAAAAAGCCAAGCCTTATGTTTATAAAGCACAGCAGCTTGCTGGACATTGGGTTGGGGTTGCTAAGCATAAATTGGGTAAATAAATAATCGTAAGTCAGGTCAAATAAATCAGAGATTTAGTATTGAGCTGGTTACATAAACGGCTAATGTATTAGATCATAGTAAGTAGTAAAAAGTTTGTCATGCAGTTGAGCAGAATATAAATCCTTACTATTTATGTGCGCTACTGTGACATTTATACATACTCTCTAGCAGGGTTCTGATTTTCTAAAAAGGTTGCGGTATACTATACTGCAACCTTTTTTGTTACCTTATAAATGACAACAGATAACAATATTGATTTTACCCAATACTAACTAATATCTATAAAAGGACTTACCTTATGGCAGGACTGCTTAGCATCTCTGAACCAAACGCCGATAGCCTAATTGATGACGGCGCAATCGAGGATAGCCTAATCAATGATAGTACTTCGACAATATATAGCCGTGACGATATCGCTCAGTTGTTTGACCTTCCGTTAATGGATTTGCTGCTACAAGCGCAAACTATTCATAGAGAGCATTTCAAAGCCAATGAAGTACAAATCAGTACACTACTGTCTATTAAGACGGGTAACTGTCCTGAAGATTGTGGCTATTGTTCTCAATCGGGTCACCACCGCGACACGACAAAGCTACAAGCAGAAAAACGCATAGAAGTGGACAAGGTCATCGCTGCAGCAAAACGTGCTAAAGCAGCTGGCTCCTCACGCTTCTGTATGGGTGCGGCTTGGAAGCATCCAAGCGCCAAAGATATGCCTTATGTGGTAGAGCTCGTTAAGGAAGTCAAAGCATTGGGGCTTGAGACCTGTATGACGCTAGGTATGCTCGATACCAATCAAGCAACGCAGCTCGCCGATGCAGGACTGGACTATTACAATCATAACTTAGATACTTCGCGTAGCTATTATGAGCAGGTGGTCAGCACACGTAGCTATGACGAGCGTTTGGATACGATAGAAAACGTGCGCAACTCTGGCATCAATGTCTGTAGTGGCAACATCGTTGGCATGGGCGAGAGCCGTGATGACCGTATTGATTGGGTTCACGAGCTACTCAAGATGCCAAAAGCACCTGAATCTATTCCTGTGAACTTGTTGGTTCCTATTGCTGGGACACCAATTGGTGATAAAGTGTTGGCGGAAGGTCAATTGTCAGTACTTGAGTGGATTCGTACCATTGCTGTGGCGCGTATTTGCTGTCCAACCAGTTACGTGCGTTTGTCTGCTGGTCGTGAGAGTCTATCAGACTCTGAGCAAGCCCTAGCCTTTATGGCAGGTGCCAACTCTTTCTTTTATGGCGACAAGTTACTGACGACTGGTAATGCAAGTCAATCAGGCGACGATAGACTCATGCGTGAGCTTGGTCTAACCAAGCAGTTTGCCGCCCCAAGAGCACCTAAAGTGTTACCTGTAATGGATGCAATGAACGGTCATCAAACCCAAGTGGTATTGGCTGACTAATGTGGCCATGTGCAGTTGCTATGCATTAACAACATGCATCAGTAACCTGCATCCATAATCTGCATTTGACGTATCAACAGTTAGCCCTAACAGACAGTATATGAAAATAAGCCTAGGGCGTTTCCCTATTTTAAAAATGGAGATAGAAATAAGATAAATCGCAGGCAAACAAGGAAAATGGTACAGACAATATCGAGATATTGACCAGCTATTTGACGCCGTTTGTCAAAGATTTAACCATTTTTAGCCCATTTAGTGATAAAAGTTTGAATTAGGGACACGCCCTAGTAACACATGGCTAATAACAAGAGATTAAGTAATGGCAGATTATTTCAACTGGATCAAGGCGGCACATATTATTTCGATGGTCTGCTGGTTTGCGGCGATTTTCTACTTGCCGCGCCTGTTTGTTTATCATGCAATGAGTGATGATACCATTAGCCAAGAGCGCTTTTCTATTATGGAGCGCAAGCTATATCGCGGTATTATGACACCATCGATGATCGCGACATGGGTATTCGGTCTATGGATGTTGGGGCTGGGCTGGGATGTCTACAAAACCCAAGGCTGGTTACATGTCAAATTGCTATTAGTAGTGCTGCTGTCAGGCTATCATGGCGCTTGTGGGTTTTATCGTAAGAAGCTGATTGATAATCCGCATTATAAAACTCATAAATTCTGGCGCTGGTTCAATGAAGTACCTGTCTTTGCCTTAGTGATTATCGTGATTTTGGTCGTGGTAAAACCGTTTTAGGTTCAGAAGAACCATTTAACCTGTAAAACAAAAGCGTCCGTAACTTCAATGAGTTGCGGACGCTTTTTTATTCAATTATAGAACATGTTGTCAAACTGGAAATATCAAACACTAAACACTAGGGCGCATAATTTGATAAACATTGCTTAAATCATAAACACGGTAGCGCGCAGGCTCACGGCGATTTTCGCCAGCATAGCTCAGTATTAATGCTTGCTTGGCACGCTCATCGACCCAACCGACGAACAGTCCACTATGCTCGACGCCATTGTAACCATGATTGATATAATAGAGCCAGTCGCCTGCTTCAATCTCACTGCTACTAGCATAGGGCCCTTGCGCATAAGTGCCTTTGTGTATGGTATCACGCGATACCCCTGCCCGATTAAATACAGCATTTAAATAGTCCCAGCAGCCACCTTGAATAATCGTGCGCTCGTTAAGTGCCATTTTGCGGGCCGTACTCACTACCTCACGCGCAGCCCTACTGCTTTGCGTTTCAGCACTACTTAGTAGCGGCAAATACTCGTTATCGACGTTGTCATAATTCCCTGATAAAAACGCAGGCAATATTTGAGGCGCCTGACGCTGCATCTCAGGGTACTGATAAGTAGAACTCGTAGCGTAGTTGTTATTGTATGTTGGCAATACTTCGGTAGAGCGTCGAGGTAAGCTTGCACGTTGAATGGTAGAGTGTGTACTTACTTTGACAGCAGGGACTGCTGGATAGGATGATGTATAGCGTGTATGGGTATCAGACTGAACTGACTTTTGCGCAATAAGTGCACTCATACTATCTGCATGGGCTTGTCCGGTGATACTACAGGTAAATAACAACAAACTGCACGACGCTGCGACTGACGGTATAGACAAACGCGACATGACTAACTCCTGGTCAAGAAAGTATCAATGACAGTATAAGTAATAGTAGGATTAATGTTTATACGCTTACTTATAAACCATTTAGATAGGCGTCTGCAAGCACTATTCGCTTTAGATGGGCGATAGACGGTGCAAATATAATGATGGATGGCACTATTGGAGAGGCGCGCAGAGTAGAATTTAAAATGACATTTGGGTTAGGAATTTAGATGATACGAAGATAATAGCTGTGATTTCGCACCGTATGAGAGTGAGCGATCATATCAGTTACTTTTCATTTTGATATTTACGTGACGTTTGGTCAGCGCCTGCCCTTCTAATATAGCTTTCGTTGCTTTTACTTCTTGAATACTTTCAAAACCTGCAATATGGTATTTACGGACGTCACTATCATCAACAATCTGTAGGGTGTCACCATTTATCACGATTTTATCATTATCAGTGAGATGGATATGCTCACGCTTGCCTAAATTGTCATGAACCAGCTCACCAGCGCGCACCCACAATGTACCACTGCTGATCACACCGCTCATGGCTTTCTTATGCTGCTGGCGTTTTTTGTTAAATACAAAGCTACCGATGATAAGTAGTGCCAGCGCACCAATCGCCAATCGTTCAGACAGTAGACTCATTGCCATAGCCACCGCGACCGCGCCTATCAGTAGTGCAGACCCAAACCAGAACATACCATTGTCAGCAGTACTTGGCTGACCCTGTAAGGTGATTTTGGCGCCATCGTCAGTCAGCTTAAGCATGCATTTTTACCTATTAATAGATACAGGAGATATTTTTTAATAAAAAACTGCCTATCAGAAGCTAACAGGCAGTTATTGAAACCAAAGATAAAGACAGCGTACTATATGATAACTGGACTACCAGCCAAGCGCTGTCTGTTGCATCTTAATCAATTCAGCGATGCCTTTTTCTGCCATTGATAGCATAGCGTCTGCTTGTGCACGAGTGAACGGCTTTTCTTCAGCAGTTCCTTGCAGCTCAATAAACTCGCCTTTTTGAGTCATAACCACGTTCAAATCAGTGTCACAACTAGAGTCTTCTTCGTAGTTCAAATCCAGATAAGCTTCGCCGTCTTTCATACCGACAGAAACCGCAGCGACCAATCCGATGAGTGGATCTGCTTTAAGTTTTTTGCTCTTTTGGATGGTTTCTAACGCATCAATCAGTGCAATTGCCGCACCAGTGATACTGGCTGTACGAGTACCACCATCTGCCTGTAATACATCACAATCAAGATAAATGGTGTTTTCACCGAGCTTACTTAGATCAATCATGGCACGTAAGCTACGACCTATCAAACGCTGAATCTCTTGGGTACGACCTGATTGCTTACCACGGGCCGCTTCACGCTGATTACGGGTGTTGGTCGCACGTGGCAGCATGCCGTATTCAGCCGTAATCCAGCCTTTGCCTTTACCTTTGAGCCAGCGCGGCACGCCAGATTCGACACTAGCCGTACAGAGTACTTTGGTATCGCCAAAACTGACCAGTACGGACCCTTCAGCATGCTTAGTATAGTGGCGCTCAAAGCTGATAGAGCGAAGTTGGTCAAGTTCACGATTGTCAATACGCATAAAAATTCCTAGTACGATGTTGTAAAAGCAGTGTCATAAAAGCGCACTGTCGATGGCTAATGAACCAATTAATAGGTGCTTGTCTGACTAAAATCTTAAGATATCCTAACGTGGTAGCAGCGCAATAGCAAGATTCACACCAGCTATCGCGCC
Source organism: Psychrobacter sp. T6-6 (assembly GCF_052258185.1). Classification (NCBI taxonomy): domain Bacteria; kingdom Pseudomonadati; phylum Pseudomonadota; class Gammaproteobacteria; order Moraxellales; family Moraxellaceae; genus Psychrobacter; species Psychrobacter sp. T6-6. Next base: position 49,245 of record NZ_JBQQEX010000003.1, on the reverse strand, counting down.
ATTCATTAGGGGATAATCGACGTTGAGAGCTATTCTAAGCCTTCCATCTTACGCAATTCTTTACGTAGGATTTTGCCAACGTTCGACTTTGGTAATTCATCAACGAACTGTATGTGACGTGGACGCTTGTAACCAGTCAGCTGTTTTTTGCCGTAATCGAGCAGCTCTTTTTCGGTGACCTCACCTTTTTTGACCACGAACAGCTTTGGCTCTTCGCCGCGTTCATCATTTGGCACACCGATAGCACCGCACTCGACCACAGCTGGGTGCTCGCTCATGGCTTCTTCGATCTCATTTGGATAGACATTAAAGCCAGATACCAAAATCATGTCTTTTTTGCGATCGACGATTTTGATAAAACCTTTTTCGTCCATGATACCGATGTCACCTGTCTTTAAGTAGCCATTAGCAGTGAATGATTCGGCCGTCTCTTGCGGACGGTTCTGATAGCCAATCATGACCTGTGGACCTTTGACACAGATCTCACCGCGATCCCCCATAGCCACTACATTTTCTTCTTCATCGATTAGCACAACATCAGTACTAGGCGCAGGGATACCGATCTTTCCCGTAAACTCTGCAATAGTCATCGGATTGAAAGCGACGACTGGTGAGGTCTCAGACAAACCATAGCCTTCAACAATCGGCAGACCAGTGATTTTGTGCCACTCTTTGGCGACGCTCGGCAATACAGACATACCTCCGCCGATAGAGGCTTTTAGATTAGAAAAATCTAAGCCAGCAAAACTCTCTTTATGTACTAAGCCATTGAACAGTGTATTTACGGCTGGGATAAAAGACGGTTTGTATTTCCCCATCTCTTTGATAAGACCATCAAGATCGCGCGGGTTAGGAATGAGCAGACCAGCATAACCTTGGTACATGCTGCATATGCCGCACACCATAAAGGAGAATACATGGTATAGCGGTAGCGCCGTCAAGATCACATCTCTGCCATCCACATCATCATCAAATGCGCTATTCATCAATGCGCTGACCTGTAGCATATTGGCGACTAGGTTGCCATGTGACAACATCGCACCTTTAGCCACACCTGTCGTACCACCAGTATACTGTAGCAACGCCACATCATCTAAGTTCAACTCAGGACGCTCATACTTACTGGCAGATACCGCGCCTAATGCGTGCTTAAAACTTACGCTATTTGGAATGCTATAAGGAGGAATCATTTTTTTGATATGGCGAGCCACAAGATTGACCACGGTCCCTTTTACTGTGCCCAGCATGTCACCAACTTTACAGACGACGACATGCTCAACTTGACCTTTGTCTTCTGCGTCTTGGTAGGTTTTTGCAAAATTTTCAACGATAAACAATGCTTTGGCACCGCTGTCATGCAACTGATGCGACAGCTCGCGACTGGTGTACAGCGGGTTTACATTGACCAGTATCATACCGGCGCGAATAACGCCCAAAGCCACGACTGGATACTGCAAGATATTGGGCATCATGACCCCAACTTTATCGCCCTTGACCAGACCTAACGACTGCAAATAACTGGCAATCTGGCGGCTATATAGATCTAACTGCTTAAAACTAATAGACGCGCCCATGCAGATATAGGCTGTTTTTTGCCCATAACGGCTAAAGTTACGCTCGAATACATCAAGTAAAGAGGTGTTGTCCTCTGGCATATCGATGGTCGCATCGATGCTATAGCGCTCATACGCGCTCAGCCACGGACTGTCACTGGCGATGGTAGGCATAGTAGGAAATGCATTATCCTGATAAGTATATTCAGATGTATTGCCTGTGCCATTGGTCTCAGCGTTGTTGCCTGTCGTCTCTTTATTGATGTTATCCGTCATAATTTTCCCTAAATGTTACCGTTGAAGACATAGAATATTCTATATAAAAACACCATTTTTTATATTTGGTTTATGATAATACGCTCGTAAATAAACAGCAGTTAGCCTCAAGCTATTTACCGTTCACAAGCGGTATCATGCGTAAGCTTTGTAGACCGAAAAACATCACTTAGCGCATAATAAATGATATTAAGCCTCGGTAGGGCAAAGTCATAATGATCATAGTCGTTTTGCAAATCATACTAAGTAAAATTAATACTCTGTTGTAAATAAATACAAAAATATATCGGTGGGCACTATAGCAGTTTTGCCACAAATTCTCTATCTATACCACTTGAGCGGGAATGTTCACAAAGATTACGAATACAAAAAATGATAAGGCAGCATAGAGCAACCTTATCATTTTGATTATAACGGCATTGATCATTCTAGTATTTTATAAGTAAACGTTATTAATGACTGTACTCATAAAATAGTTGTCTGACACTGAGGATTGGTAGCCTAGCCGTTGTTTTTCTCTTCGAGCGCACGTAGGTCTTTACGTAGGATTTTACCGACGTTAGATTTTGGTAGCTCATCGATAAACTCAACATGGCGAGGACGTTTGTAGCCAGTTAGGTTTTCTTTACCGTAAGCGATGACTTCATCCGCTGTTAGGCTATCGTCACTACGTACCACATAAATCTTTGGCACCTCACCACTCTTCTCATCATCAATACCGATAACACCACACTCCAAAATTTTTGGATGTATCGACATTGCATCTTCTACTTCGTTTGGATAGACGTTAAAGCCAGACACCAAAATCATGTCTTTTTTGCGATCGACAATCTTAAAGTAGCCTTCCTCATCCATAACCCCAATATCACCAGTACGGAAGAAACCATCCGAGGTCATAACCTCAGCAGTCGCATCTTCGCGTTTCCAGTAGCCTTTCATTACCTGAGGACCACGGATACTAATCTCACCGCGCTCACCTAGAGCAACTTCATTGCCTTCTTCATCCAAGATTGCCATATCAGTGGCAGGCATCGGCAGACCGATGTTGCCTGAAAACTCGCCTGTACCATGTGGGTTTGCTGACGCCACTGGCGAAGTCTCTGACAGACCATAACCCTGAACGATGACGTTACCCGTTACTTGTTCCCACTTGGTCGCAGTGTCTTTTAGTACTGCCATACCGCCGCCCATAGACATCTCAAGCTTACTATGGTTTAACGACTGAAACTCTTCGTTGTTAGCAAGCGCGGTAAACAATGTATTTACTGCTGGGAAAAACGCTGGCGGATAATCTTTGTATGCTTTGATCAAGCTTGGTAGATCACGCGGGTTTGGTACGAGTAGACCAATACAACCACGATATAAGCCATACATACCACAAACGGTAAACGAGAAAATATGATATAGCGGTAGAGCAGTCATAATAACCGGCTGCTCGTTACCCTTCTCAAACTTCTCAAAAGCATCACCTAGATACGTATCGCTCTGAATCAGGTTGGCCACCAAGTTACCATGCGTTAGCATCGCGCCTTTGGCGACACCAGTAGTACCACCAGTATACTGCAGTACAGCGACATCATCGAGACCGATGTTATTGGGACGCTTATAGTTTGCAGCAGAAAAGCGGTTCATTGCTTTTTTGAACTTAACACTGCCTTTGATATGATAGTCAGGTACCATTTTTTTGACATGACGTACAACAGCATTAACAATAAATCCTTTGAGCGGACTCATCATATCGCCCATTGAAGCCACAACAACATGGTCAACTAAATCCTGACCGATGTCTTCATAAGTTTTGGCAAAGTTCTCAAGTAAGATCAGAGCTTTGGTATCTGAATCTGTTAACTGATGCGACAGCTCTTTAGTCGTGTAGAGTGGATTGACGTTGACCAACGTCATACCAGCACGCAGCACGCCCAGTACAGCAACAGGCAGCTGTAAAATGTTGGGCATCATCACCGCAACTTTATCGCCTTTTTGCAATCCTAGTGACTGTAGATAGGCGGCGACTTGTTTACTATAGAGATCCAACTCTTCGTAAGACAGCTTTACATCCATACAGACAAATGCTGTCTTTCCAGCATAGTTGATGAAGTTTTGCTCAATGATATCGATGAGAGACGTATTGGCTGGTGGCATATCGATATCATACTGAATGCCTAGCTTTTCATACGTTTTTACCCATACTTTGTCGTCACGACGAGTCATGTTACCTTGATTTTCCATAATCTTTTCTCTCCTAGTAATAAACATTACCGTCCACTCATGCAAATCGCAATATGATACCTATGCGAAAAATCAGAGCACAAGCTTGCCATCATAATGGTCAGCGAGACTAAGATATAATCATACGATGATAAGCGGACAATATAGTGGTAAGTAGCCCTTTGTTCATTAACATACACACTTTGTACAGACTACTCAATATAAAAGATTGCTACACGAGTTCTCAAACTGGCTTGACTGCTACTATTGACATAAATATCAATCATTTACATAGTTAGCAACCAATCCTACCCTACAAATTGAGCATGGTGTGTTTTTTACTTTTAGTAATACTTTTGGCATGGTACAGGCCTGTTATCGGGTACTCTCAAGCGCACCGGCCAGCTCAGTCAATGTCAAAAAGTTGCGACGAATACCATCTTTGTCGCTACTTGCTCTAGCGTCGATGGTGTTCTGCACGAGCTTGGCAGTATCATCATATTGCCAATTGTTTATATAATCGCTCTGGTTTAAACGCTGACCAAACCCTGCCACGGCTATCGCAAATTGGGTATCCATACTGGCTTTGGTAAGTACCTGAGCAGCGTTCACAATCGGCTGGTTAATCAGTTTTGAGCGGCTGCCTGTAGGATCCTTATAACGTATCTTTAGATAACCAAGCTCATTGGTTCTTTTACCTTTGTTGATACTGGCATTCATCTCTTTATCATTACTCGTCCCATAACGCCTATCACTATATAAGCCTTTTTGTCCTGTTGGTGTCACTTCAAAAAGCGCAATGACCGCTTTGCCAGCGCCCAGCTCACCTGCATCGACTTTGTCATTGTTAAAGTCTTGCTCATCAAGCACACGATTTTCGTAACCGATCAAGCGCCACTCACTTACCACATTAGGGTTGAACTCTACTTGTACTTTGACGTCTTTGGCAACGGTATTGAATGTCGCTGCTAGCTCATCACCAAAGACCTTTTTAGCTTCTGTTAAGCTATCGATATAGCTATAATTGCCATTGCCGTTATCTGCCATTTGCTCCATCATATAGTCGTTTAGATTACCGCGACCAAAGCCGACAGTAGATAACGAGATGCCACGGTCACGATTGGCTTTGACCACATCTAGCATGTCATCGACATCACTAATACCAACATTAAAATCGCCATCGGTCAGCATGATAATACGGTTGATACCAATCTTTTTCATTGCTTGTTCAGCTTGTCTATAAGCCAGCTTTAGAGCGTCTTCGCCGTTGGTTGACCCTGCCGCATTCAAGCTATCAATTGCAGCAAGTATTTTTGCTTTTTGGTCACCCGTAGTCGCAGACAATGCCACATTAGTACTGCCTGAATACGTCACAATACTAATGCTGTCTTGAGCACGCATCTGCTCTGTCAGCAGCTTGAGCGAGGATTGCGCTAGTGGCAATTTGTCACGCGATGACATAGAGCCTGAGACATCGACTAAGAATACGAGGTTGGCAGGTGGCATAGACTGCGTGTCAGTCTTATAAGACCCATTTTTTTCAACGGCTTTGATACCGATCTTGACTATTCTATTGTTCTGGTCGGCGCTATCCCATGGCGACTCAACAACTTCAGTTGCCACAACAAATGGCGCGTTGCCGATGCGCTTAGCATCATCAAATTGATAATTGAAATAGTTAATCAACTCCTCTACCCGTACAGCATCAACTGGAGGAAGCTGACCTTCGTTTAGGTAGCGGCGCACGTTGGCATAGCTGCCTGTATCTGTATCAATAGACAGTGTCGATACTGCCATATCGGTCGTACGGTGCACAGGGTTGGCGGTGTTTTCTTGATAGTTGTCTCTTGTTTTTGGCTGTATTGCTATACTAGGCAAAGGACGAATACCCAACTGAGGCGCAGCACGTATCATCATCTGTGAGGCATTGGTTACACTCATCTTGTTTGGCGCAATCATCATAGACTCTGATACCACGACTGTGTCCTGACCGACGGAGCTACTGGTCACAGTTGACACGGAGCTGTCTCTCTGCGATGAGCTGCAGGCTACAAGTCCTAAACTGGCGATAGTGGCAATAGTGACTGTTAAGAATGTGCTTTTAGGTAAGTTCTTAGGTGAGCTTTTGACTATATGCCTGGTCGTGTTTTTCGCAGCGTTACGTATTGGTATTGATGATAAATGGTCAGATGACATAGCAGATTTTCCTTATTGTAAATAGGTCAATGGCGACGTGTCCTTGTCGATAGTATAAACTTGCCAGCTAATAAATTTTTATAGCCAATATAATGAGATATTTATTAATAACTTAAAAAAATATTAGATTTACTATACTCAACTTAACGGGCGAAAGCTACGTGTCAAAACACTATACTGGAAGTCTATAAAGGTAAGTCATAAGCACGTCACGAGCTGTCGTATATTCTGACATACGCCTTTTTAATTGGCTCAATATCCTTTACGATAGCACTATCTTAATTTTAAGTGGATGTTGCGCCGAACCCAGTAGACACTGCGACGCCTATTCACGCTATGCATCACTATATAAACCATACTAATTAAAAATCTATAAGCGAAATCTATTTTATGTCTGATGTTATTGATAATACGATTGCTCCACCCATTGCTAATGAACCGATGGATACTCGCTCAGTTGCAGAATTCACTGAGCAGGCGTATCTCAACTACGCCATGTACGTCATCATGGATCGGGCACTACCCAATATCGCCGACGGTCTAAAACCTGTTCAGCGCCGCATCGTCTACGCTATGAGCGAGCTTGGCCTAAAGTCCTCTGCTAAAGCAAAAAAATCAGCACGTACTGTCGGTGATGTACTGGGTAAGTACCATCCGCATGGGGATAGCGCTTGTTATGAGGCCATGGTACTGATGGCACAGCCGTTCAGCTATCGCTATCCGCTCATCACAGGTCAAGGCAACTGGGGTAGCCCAGATGATCCTAAATCCTTTGCGGCTATGCGTTATACCGAAGCAAAAATGTCAGCTTATGCCAATACCTTGCTTGCAGAACTCGGTCAAGGCACGGTCGACTGGCAAGATAACTTTGACGGCACCATGCAAGAGCCAACTACCCTACCCGCTCGCTTGCCTAATATACTATTGAACGGTACGACAGGTATTGCAGTCGGTATGGCAACGGATATCCCGCCACATAATCTCAATGAAGTGGTGCGCGCAGCGATTCGTTTATTGAAAAATCCTGAGCTGTCCGTCAAGCAGATTACGCAATCGATACCAGCACCTGATCTGCCAACCCCAGCTGAGATCATCACTAGCAAAAAAGACTTGCAGGCGATGTACGAGACTGGTCGTGGCAGCTATAAAATGCGTGCCACGTTCCATATCGATAGCAAAGAAAAGAATCTCGTCATCATTGATGCGCTGCCCTACCAAGTCTCAGGCAACAAAATCCAAGAGCAAATAGCTAAGCTTATGACGGACAAAAAACTGCCTTGGATCACCGATATTCATGATGAGTCGGATCACGAGAATGCTTGCCGTATCGTATTGGAACTACGCTCGACGCGGGTCGATGTCGAGCGTGTCATGAGTCACTTGTTTGCCAGTACAGACCTAGAGAGCAATTACCGCGTCAATATGAATATGATTGGCCTCAATGGTAAACCGCAGGTCAAAAACCTAAAAGAAGTGTTAGAAGAATGGCTCATCTGTCGCCGTTCAGTAGTCACTCGCCGTTTGCAGTATCGTCTTGATAAAATCGATAAGCGCTTGCACATTCTGGCAGGTTTGCTGATTGCATATCTTAATATCGACGAAGTCATTCGCATCATTCGTGAAGAAGACGATCCAAAAGCGACACTGATGCAGGACTATGACTTAACTGATATTCAAGCCAATGCAATCTTGGATATTCGTCTGCGTCAATTAGCAAAGCTAGAGGAAATTGAGCTGCGCCGCGAGCAAGATGAATTGGCTGCCGAGCGTGCCACTATTCAAGAGTACTTGGATAATCCAGACAGTCTGACCAATCTGATGATTGATGAGCTGACTGCCGATATGAAAGAGCATGGCAACGAGCGCGTATCACCATTAGCAGAACGTGAAGAAGCACAAGCCTTAAAAGAGTCTGACCTGGTGCCGAGTGAGCCTATTACTGCCATCTTATCAAAAGCAGGCTGGATTCGTGCTGCCAAAGGTCATGACGTAGACGCCGCTGGTATGAGCTATCGTTCAGGTGACAGCTATCAAGCCCATGTGCGCGGTAAATCTAATGAAAAAATCTACGTACTTGACAGTACTGGACGCAGCTACAGTGTCGATGCGCACAACCTCGCCTCAGCGCGCGGTCAAGGTGATCCACTAACCAGTGTATTGAAGCCGCCAGCAGGTGCCAGCTTTGAGCAGCTATTGACGGGTGCTGACGATCAACGCATCATTCTTGCCAGCTCGCAGGGCTATGGTTTTATCAACACTCTTGGTAATTTAGACAGCAATCAAAAGGCAGGTAAAAATGTCATTAATCTAGCTGCTGATAGCCGTCTGCTGTCTGTTGCTCGTATCGATGCACCAGTAAAAATGGCGGATAGTACTGATGACGAGACCACCAAGCTAGATATAAGTCCTGATCATGTCGCTGTGGTAACCAATGCCGGATATTTACTGATATTTGCCCTCGATGATTTGCCTGAACAGGCTCGCGGTAAAGGAAATAAGCTGATCAAGTTAAAAGATGGCGAAGAGGTACTCGCCATCACGCCACTGAGTCAACAAAATAGCCTTGTCATCACCGCTGGTAAACGCCATGTGACACTAAAGCCGAATGATTTGGCTAACTATACAGGTAGTCGCGGCAACCGGGGTGGACAGCTGCCAAGAGGATTTCAGAATGTGACGAGCGTTGAGGTTGGGTAGTTTTAGTCTCTCAAGTTTAACCAAGCCCAGTTACCACACATTAAAAAGCCGCCTATATGATATAGGCGGCTTTTTTGTACTATTAAAGGTTTGCACTATCACGAACAAGAATTTGTATAACTAGAGAAAAGTAGCTAACCATATTGAATGTCAAAGCTATGAGCTACTGACACTAGAAGCTATTAAAACTAAAGTGGCAAAATACCATTTTAACGAACACATACACTCAGTTTAAATTTCACTAAGCTGCTTATCTGTAAAAAGCGCATCCATAAAGCTTATGATGCGATCCTTTGACATAAGATAGGGATTGAAATCAGTTCCTGCCGAAAAATGTTTGAGGGTATGCACTTCGTATTCAGGACCTGACGTTAAATATCTAATCAAAAAACCATCCCATTTACGTACTTCCACTTCTTTAATTTCTACTACATGAATTGATAAATGCGGACGTTCTGTGATGATTCTGGTTATCAGCTCGTTGACATCAAGTCTTGAACCTTCAATATTTTGAATAATATAGTTATCATTGATGGCAAGTGCTGAAGTTATACCGCTTTGCTCGTTGTTTCGTCTTGCTATCTCAAACGTACGAGCCATTTTGACACCATTGTCTTTTTCGCGGTTTTTACCAATATACGTCAAGCTGGTGAGAATGTGAGCACCATTTTTATTTCTCTCGTCTGAAATCATTCCCTTCTCTCTTCTGAATTAGAATTCAATAAATCTGTGCATAAGATATCTAATTAAAAAATCCATTTAACTTAAGATACTATTTAAGAATCACCCTAATCAATAGCCTCTTAGTTTTTTTGTTATATGACTGTTAATTGATAACCTTAAGTTATTAATTATCGAAAATCCAGCTTGTATTTTTATTCAATTTTAGCTTATTAAACTCTAAGAACAGCACTTACAATACCCTTCTTTAGGAGATCTGTAGCGAGAATAACTTATCAACTCTCCTTCCCAACCCTCTTTTGATCGTTAGGTGGTTATGTCATCATAAAGTTTTTTGGTCTGCAAAAATTTCGTGCAAAAAGTTTTCAATCTGGCTACTTCTCATGAGATAAGGGTTATAGTCAGAGCCTGCTGAGAAGCTTTTTAAGGCATACAACTCATCCTCATTACTTGACGTTAAATGTTTGATCAAAAAACCGTCCCATTGACGTGATTCTATTTCCTCTATGTTGATAATATTAGGAAAGATGGTTGAATGCTCATCGAATATCTTGTGTAAGGCAGTGCTGATGGCAGGCCTTGTTCCTTGAAAACTTTGGACAAAATAGCCTTCACTAATAACCAACGCTGAAACGATACCGTTTTCTTCAAAATACCTCCTCCAATACTCAAGTGCACGAGTCAACTCGATACCTGAGTCTAGATCGACATTTCTGGCGATGTATGTCATGTTGATAAGGATATGTTCGCCATTTCTTTTTTTGTTTTCTGGAACATGGCTTATAATAGAAGACATAAAATACCTCATTTATAAAAATGATAATCTAAATTAAGATACATTTTGAAGTTAAATACAATCAATAAAAATTTTTAGCTTTTGATGATTTTGAAATTATAGCTTAAACATTTTAACACGATACCATACCAATATTCGTCATAGTAAAATAACACTACAACTCTTGGCATTACTAGGGCGATAGCATTATTCTAATCAGTTAAAAGTTTAATCCATATTTCTTTATAACACTAATTCAATCCCAAAATAGCACTAGCTGGGTTTTTCTTGTTGAGTTGATGACGTTTTAGTATCTGTTTACTAATTTTAATCAATTTTTCCACCATTTACTGTCATATATTTAACACATACAGCTAGATTGCATTGATTAAAAACCCGCTTATAAACGCTGTATAAAAAACTCTTTGTATTTAATTTTAGATTATCTATATATCAATAGCGACCCATCTCAACGGTTGTCTCAGCGAGTACCGTATCACCTTGCCATGCCTGCACATCCACCGTATAGAGGTGGTTTTTGCCACCTGAGCAAGGTGGTTTGTAGGCACCGCGAATATCGCCCTTACGGCTACGATACTCTGCTATCATCTCAATACCGACTGGCACTTCATAAGTATGCCCGAACACACGTGGTACTTTGGCATTCATTGCGCCTTCTGGTAGCGCAAACTCTACGATACCATGTCCACCACTTTGCATACGCTTATTGCTGACGTCGTTATAAACGAACACCAAGCTCTCTGCACCTGTTGGAATATTTGAGACAGTCATACTGGGTGTGGCTGGACTTTTGCCATCGTAGTTCAAACATTGCTGCCCTTCAGGTATTGTTTTACCATTCCAAATAGCATCGTCAAATGTAACATCCATCGCAAAGACATGCGTAGATAAGGCTAACGTTGTACAAACCATAAGCGTTTTTGTGGTGAGTGACTTTATAGTAGAAATATTAATAATAGTAGAAACGTTCATATTTATTCCTTTAAATAGCTGATGCGTTAGCGACGTACCATGATTAGTATATTGCTAACTGTTGGCGGTGGTTTGGTACTAACCTACTAGTTAAACTGCCCTATTAGTAAAACTACGCTATTCAGTGACCGATATCGTTGGGGGTTTTGTTACATTTTTGGACAAACGTCAGTCAACCTTAACACGATAGCATCGAGCACTTGATTGTCAGATGACTTTACAACATCACAGGTTACGCTATGAGTATTTATCTCTTTAGCGCTGTTGTAGTAGTATTTAAATCATGAGTATCTAAACGACCAAAAATAATAGGATCATCATGTTTATCGAAGATAAAATTGCCAAAGAAAATATAACCACTAAGACCCCAGCGCCCAAAATCATATTTTTTGATATTGATGATACTTTGAGTCGTGGCGGTATCATTGCTGCACACAATAAAACCACCCTTGAACAGCTAGCAGACACTGATATTAAATTGGTGATTTCGACTGGTCGCTCCAAAGCTATACTGCCCGAAGATATTCTGGGTCTGCTTGATGTCGGCGTATTGGACGCTATTATTTGTATGAATGGACAATATAGCTTCGATAAAAACGGCCGAATCAGCCACTATCCATTGACGGATGGGCAAGCGGAAAAAATCGTGCGTCTTTGTGAGCAGAGCCAGCTCATTCATAAGTTTGACTCCGCCACTCATATCGCATGGTCGGGTGAAAACGATCGATTACGTCAGTTCAATGCGATAACGCCCAATTCTATCGTTGACCCTGAGTACTATCAATCAAACACCATCTATCAGTGTTCTGTATTTTTTAATAACCAGCAAGAAAAGATGCAGAATATTGACTTTGCACAGTACGACCTAAAGCTGGTTCACTGGCATCAAATTGGCGCAGATATCTTACCCGCGGATGCCTCTAAAGCCCGCGGAATAAAAGATGTATGTGCATATTATGGCGTAGAGGCAAGCGACTGCATGGCGTTTGGTGATGGGTTTAATGACCTTGAGATGTTTGATTTGGTTGGATTCGCCGTGGCGATGGGCGATGCACAACCTGATCTGATAGAGCGTGCTGATTTCGTCACGGGGACAATCGAAGAGTATGGTATACAAGCAATATTAGAGCCATTTTATGCGGTGCCCGTAGCTAAATAAACCGTAGCCAAATACAAGCATCGCGCTTATTGATTTGGCTACTTTGACTCGCATTAATCATACAATCTAAGGCATAGTCAGACCGCCATCAACAGCAATTGATTGTCCAGTAATAGCCATACTCAAATCAGATGCCATAAGTAATACGGAGTTGGCAAAGTCAGCTACCGAAGTTGCTTGACGCAGCGGCGTGGTGATCGCGATATAATCGAACACGTCTTCAGTCGTCAAGCTACTCGCATCGGTTGTCTTTAATAACCCGCCTGCCAGTAAGTTCACACGAATACCATATTGCCCAAGCTCGCTTGCTAAATTACGCGTCAAGCCAATCAGTGCAGATTTTGCCGTAGTATAGTCGTAATAAGTGACGACAGGGTTGTAGACAAGGTTGGTTGAGATATTGATAATTTTACCCATCTGCTGTGTTTTCATCTGTGGCAATACGGCTTGTGTTGTATTGACTGCGCCTTTGACAATACCATCCATCTGCTGCGAGAAATGCGACCACTTGACGGTTTCAATACTGGTGTATTCAGCACTTGGGTCAAACTTGTAATACGGTAAGGCATTGTTGACCAATATATCGATATGACCATAACGGCTGACGACCTCAGCAGCCATTGCTTGTACTTGCTCAAGCTCAGTAACATCTGCCTGATAAGCAAAGGCCTGTCCGCCCGCCCCTACGATATCAGCAACTACCGTATTGGCGGCGTCTACGCTGCTTAGATAGTTGACACAGACAATGGCGCCTGCTGCTGCCATTTGCTGGGCAATCTGTGCACCAAGCCCGCGACTAGCGCCAGTGACAATTGCAACCTTATTGGTGAGTAGCGCTGGTATAACAGAGGTGTGTTCAGACATCGTATTGCATCCTTTACTATTGTGGTGTGTTCAATGTTCTATAGGTTCGGCTGTGAGACTATGCTGGTCTTTATACTGCTTCCTATACCCATTGTAGTATGGTTATATACTATCATCACTCAGCTTATCATTGGCAATGACCTAAAAAACCTGCTTAGCACGCGTTACCTCTACACTTAATGTATAAGTCTATTCGATGAGCAATATTCACTGTTTTTATTAGTATGACTCCGCACTGTCTTGGTAATTGCCCTTTAAATCGCATGGAATAATAACCATAATAGGGTTATTGGTGACGCTATTCATCTATCGTTTTGCTATTTTCATTTTCTTTTTACTTTGTATTGTCTTTATTTAGGAGAGCTATTTTGACTCATTTATCATCGTTTCACCCAGACAACCCAACCCCTATCGGACGTATCGTACCAAAGGCACTGCTAGCAGCAGCGATTGGTTTGGCACTGGCCAGTTGTAGCAGTTCTGATAACGCTGCAGATGGTAGCGCTGCGGCGAGCAATGAGACGCTCAACTTGTACAACTGGTCAGAGTATATGCCGCAAGAGATTTTGGATGGATTTGAAGAAGAGACTGGCATCTCGGTCAATTACACCACGTTTGACTCTAATGAAGCGATGTACGCCAAACTCAAACTGCTTGATGACTCTAGTCAATACGATCTGGCAATACCCTCAACGTATTATGTCGAAAAAATGGCGAAAGAAGGACTGTTGCAAGAGCTAGATAAGTCTAAATTAAGCAACTTTAAAAACCTCGATACGTCATTTACTAACACCAAAGTCGATCCTGAAAATAAGTACTCTATCCCTTATATGTGGGGTAGCACCGGTCTTGCGATAAATGGTGATAGTGTCGATCCTGCGACTGTAAATAGCTGGAATGACTTATGGGATCCTAAGTACAAAGGTCAGGTGATGCTGACCAACGATGTACGTGAAGTGTTTGGTATGGCTTTGCTGACGCTTGGCTACTCGGGTAACAGTAGCAACCCTGACGAGATCGAAGCGGCTTATGATAAGCTGACTGACTTGATGCCAAATGTCAAGACCTTTAACTCTGATGCAACACGTATGCCCTATATTGAGGGTGAAACGTCGCTTGGTATGACTTGGAATGGCGAGGCTGTCATGGCAAATGACGAGGGTCTGACCAGCTTGGTTTATAAATACCCAAGTGAAGGCGCGATATTGTGGATGGATAACTTTGTTATTCCAAAAAACGCCAAACAAGTTGATGCAGCACACAAATTTATCGATTATCTGCTGCGTCCTGAAAACGCTAAGATCGTTAGTGAAGAGATCGGTTATGCCTCACCAAACATGGCTGCGCGTGAGCTGATGGACGACAGTGTTCAGAACAACCCGACAATTTATCCTTCTAAAGAAGTCCTTGCACAAGCTGAGTTCCAAGAAGATGTAGGCGACGAAGCGTTGCAGGTATATCAGCAGTACTGGGATAAACTAAAAACTGGTCGTTAATAGCCATAGCTTAGTAACGATTTAGAGTTTTAGAAATAAAGTAAATCTTTAAGAGCAAAACGCTGATCCTAAATGGTCAGCGTTTTTTTGTGCGTTATAAGTGCAAATCTGTCTCACCGCCCTGCTCTTTCATCCGGCGCTGCTCACGGCGCTGATAACCCAAACCTGACGCTGCAAACCAGTGAGGCTTACAGGTCTGTAGCAAATCACTCAACTGCTGCAGCTGCGTCTGCAAAGTCTGCGTCAACCAAAAATATCCCTGCCATTCAAACGCCAAGTGCTGCACGCTTGGGTACTCCGATACAGCAATGCGAGTAATAGGACGAAACACTTCGTCGCTCGGGCTACGTAGCACCGCTGCGATATGCTGCATAGCTTGCGTCAACTCATGCTGATAATGTATCAATAGCACATGGTTTTCTTCATCTATCTCGATATTCGCCAAGCGCGGTGCAGCACTCAACAATAAATCAATCGTACCAATGATATTACGATGCGTGCGCTGAATCGTCTCTAGCGTCTCTTTTTCAATCCCTGACTCACTTGCTGTTGCGGCGATATGAGGGCGTACGGCTAGCAGGCGTTTATTGATTTGCTGCAACGCGTTGACTAGTGCTCGATCGACAGGCACCTCCTCTACAGGAAAAGCTACTGGGTTTACCTTTTGGACAGAATCATCCACTACCCCATCTGCTGCATCAATATGATGACCTACGCCCGCGTAGAGACTGCTACAGGCGTCGAGATTGCTGCTCAGCAAGAACCGCCACATCAAAGTCGATTTCAGTGGCAAAATAAGCGTAACCGCAACGGCAACACCTGTACCCAACAAAATATTTAGAGCACGGTAAATACCATCTTGACCAATACTGTTATTGCCCAAGTCAGAGACAATCATCAGCATGGTAATACCCGTCAGCAGTCCTGTATATCCAAGCTTTCTGACAGCTAGATAGCCAATGATACCGCTTAGTAGACCGATGAGCGCATAGTCTACCCATAGCCATGCGCCTGCATTTTGATTGAACCATAGTACGCCAAGGGCAGCAGCAATACCGAATAGCGTACCTAATATGCGCTCTTTTGCCTTAGTATAGATCGCACCTTGATACTGCAACAAACCAAGAATGATAAAAACCGTAATGGTCGTCCACTCTCCATGTGGCAAACCAGTGAGTTTGTTGACCAAAAAAGCCAGTATTACGGCCGCACCCAAACGAATAGCGTGCAAAACATCTGCATGCTGATATCGAACATAAGGTTCAGTAAATGGAGCAGTAATACGCTGGTAAAGGGTTGGTTTCACGCAAGGCTACTCTTTTTAGTTGATAAGCGAGATAGATGACTATTAAAACAGATCATACAGCACATAGATTGCTCACAAACATGCTAGCAGTTGAACCTCCATTTACAAAGCATTAATCAAAAAAAACGCCTTTTGCCTATTAAAGACAAAAAACGTTCAATTATGAACCAAAGCCATAAGTGGCTAAGCTTAGGTAAATATAACTACACTTCCAAAAAGTCTAGGATACCTTCCGCTGCCTGACGACCTTCCCAAATCGCCGTGACGACCAAATCAGAACCGCGAACCATATCGCCCCCAGCAAAGATCTTTGGATTTTTGGTTTGGAACTTGTAAGGCTGCTCTTCAAGAGCCAGTACAAGACCATTGAGATCCATTTCAACCTCATAACCTTCAAACCAATCAGCAGGACTGGGTCTAAAGCCGAATGCCATAATGACCGCATCACATGGGATAATCTCTTCAGAGTTAGGAATGGGCTCAGGACGCCTACGACCGCGGTTATCTGGCTCACCTAAGTGAGTCGTCACGACCTTAACCCCATTAACCTTACCATTTAAGCCAATGATTTCGGTAGGCTGACGGTTGAATAAAAACTCAACGCCTTCTTCACGTGCATTGACTACTTCGCGGCGTGAGCCAGGCATATTTTCTTCATCACGGCGATAGGCACAGACCACTTGTTCAGCACCTTGGCGAATACTGGTACGGTTACAGTCCATCGCTGTATCGCCGCCGCCTAGTACCACCACTCTTTTGCCCTTGAAGTCGATATACTCTTCGGCATCTTTTTCCCAGTCATTGCAACGGTTTACATTGGCAATCAAGTAATCTAGCGCATCATAAACGCCTGTCAGCTCTTCACCTGCAAAGCCGCCGCGCATATACGTGTATGTTCCCATACCCATAAAGACCGCGTCATACTCAGCCAATAGCTCGTCAATAGTGACGTCAGTGCCGATCTCAGTCTCTAAGCGGAACTCCATACCCATGTCTTCAAAGATCACACGGCGATTGCGCATGACGTCTTTTTCCATTTTAAACTCAGGAATACCAAAAGTCAGCAAACCACCAATCTCAGGACGCTTATCAAAGACGACAGGTTTGACGCCATTTCTGACCAAAATATCTGCACAGCCAAGACCCGCTGGTCCTGCACCAATGACCGCGACTTTTTTGTCTGTCCAAACGACTTCAGACATATCTGGACGCCAGCCCAATGCAAACGCAGTATCGTTAATGTATTTTTCTACATTGCCGATAGTCACGGCACCAAAGCCATCATTCAGCGTACAAGCGCCCTCACACAAACGATCTTGAGGGCAAACACGACCACAAACTTCAGGCAACGTATTGGTACGGTGGCAGAGTTCAGCTGCTTGAAAGATCTGTCCTTCGGTGGCCAGTTTTAGCCAGTTAGGGATATAGTTATGGACTGGACATTTCCACTCACAGTAAGGGTTACCACATTCAAGGCAACGATGCGACTGCTGTGCAACGGCTTCGTTTTCGAACGGTTTATAAATTTCGACAAACTCTGTTGAACGTGTGGCAATGTCTTTTTTGGTGGGATCAAAACGAGGTACATCTAAAAACTGAAAATTATTTTCTAAGCGTTTTGCCATGGTGCTATCTCTTTTATCTAAGGTTCTTTTATAGTGAGCGGCGACCATCAGCAATGTCTCATTTATCTGCTACCCTATTTGGGTTAACACTGAGACTTATGATGTACTGTGGTCGCTTACCTGCTAAAAACCTGTGAGTTAAACGTCTCTAAAAACGGAACGCTGGCTAACCTAATCAAAACTATCGATACTCTATGCCTACCAAGTAGCGATCATAAAGTCATAAATAGCAAATGATCGTTACTGAGTAAGCATTACAGATCGACTACTGAGGATCTGCCATAGTGGTTTTGAGGAGGCTTGCGATATTTGCCGCTTTTGGCTTCACCAAATAGAACTTACGAACGTAATGTTCAAAGTCATCTAGTATGGTCTGGCCCCATGCGCTACCTGTTTTTTCTACGTGAGTCTCAATCACTTGTTGCAAGTGAATACGATGCTCTTCGGTTTGCTCGCTTGAGATACGGTTGAGATCGATCAGCTCATGGTTACAGCGATCAAAGAAATCTCCTTCCATATCGAGTACATAAGCAAAACCACCGGTCATACCAGCACCAAAGTTGAGGCCAGTACGTCCAAGGATAGTCACGATACCGCCTGTCATGTATTCACAGCAATGATCACCTGTGCCTTCGATGACAGCATGCGTACCTGAGTTACGTACCCCAAAACGCTCACCTGCTGTACCAGCAGCATATAGCTTACCGCCTGTTGCCCCGTATAGGCAGGTATTACCAATGATGGCGGTTTCTTGTGCTGTAAAGTTCGAATTTTTTGGCGGGTAAATAACAATCTCACCGCCTGCCATACCTTTACCGACATAGTCATTGGCATCGCCTTCAAGCTCAATATTCAGACCGCCCGCATTCCATACACCCAAGCTCTGACCTGCTGTACCAGTAAGACGAAGCTTGATCGGCATATCACTCATGCCAAGGTTGCCCCATACTTGTGCAATCTCACCAGAGATACGAGCACCGATAGAGCGGTCACAGTTACCAACGAAATAGTTGTAATCACCGCCTGAACCTTGGCGAATATTCACAATCATATCGCTAATCATCTGTTCAGCAAGTAACCCTTTATCAAATGGCTCGTTACGCTCCACTTGACACGTCTGGGCTTTGCCCACACTAGCTGGATGACTAAATAGCAATGGGGTCAAATCAAGATGGCGCTGCTTTTCAGTATTGCCTTCTAAAATATCGAGCAAGTCAGTACGACCGACCAGCTCTTCCATACTACGAACCCCTAGCGCTGCTAACCATTCGCGTGTTTCGGTCGCCACAAACTTAAAGAAGTTAATCAGCATTTCTGCTTCGCCAATGAAATGCTCATCACGCAGTTTGGCTTTTTGGGTAGCTACGCCTGTTGGGCAGTTGTTCAAATGACAGATACGTAGGTATTTACAACCAACCGCAATCATCGGCGTGGTACCAAAACCAAAGCTTTCTGCACCAAGAATAGCGGCCTTGACGACATCCAGTCCTGTTTTTAAGCCACCATCAGTCTGAACACGTACCTTATCACGTAATCCATTCACTCGTAGAGACTGATGAGTCTCAGCCAGACCCAGCTCCCATGGTGAGCCTGCATGGTGGATAGACGATAGCGGAGACGCTGCTGTACCACCATCATAACCTGAGATAGTAATCAGATCGGCATAGGCTTTTGCAACGCCCGTTGCGATTGTTCCCACACCTGGACGCGACACCAATTTAACTGATACTAATGCGTCTGGATTGACTTGTTTTAAATCAAAAATCAACTGCGCCAAGTCTTCGATAGAGTAAATATCGTGATGCGGCGGCGGTGAGATCAGTGTCACTCCTGGCACCGAATAACGTAAACGTGCAATCAGCGCGTTTACTTTACCACCAGGCAGCTGTCCACCTTCACCTGGCTTAGCGCCTTGAGCAACTTTAATCTGCATCACCTCAGCTGAGCGTAGATAGGCAGGCGTCACGCCAAAACGACCAGAGGCAACTTGCTTGATTTTTGAGTTGCGCAGCGTACCGTAACGCGCAGGATCTTCGCCGCCTTCACCAGAGTTTGAGCGCCCACCGATGGTATTCATAGCCATCGCGATTGACTCGTGCGCTTCAGGAGATAGCGCGCCTAACGACATACCAGCTGAATCAAAACGGGTTAAAATCTCAGAGATATCCTCTACATCATTGACATCAATACTGTTGTCAGTTTTGAGTTGCAACAAATCACGTAACGTCGCAACCGGACGGCTATTGACCAGATTGGCATAATTCTGATAGTTCTCATAATCACCTGTACGTACTGCTGTATGTAGGCTGTTGATCACATCAGGGTTAAAAGCATGGTACTCTTTGTTAAAGACAAACTTGAGCAAGCCACCCTGATCTAGTGGTGCACGGCGCTTAAATGCATTGGCAGCCAGTTGCGCTTGGTCAGCAGCAAGATCTGCAAAGGTAGCGCCTTTGATACGGCTTTGTACGCCTTTAAAGCATAGATTTACCACTTCTTCTGATAGACCAACTGCTTCAAACAGCTGTGCCCCGCGATAAGAGACAATGGTAGAGATACCCATTTTCGAAAGGATTTTTAGTAAGCCTTTATCCAGGCCTTTACGGAAATTGACGCGTGCTTGGATCGGATCACCAAGCAGCTCACCAGTAGCAACCAAGTCATCAATGACATCATATGCTAGGTATGGATACACACAGGTTGCACCAAAGCCAATCAATACTGCTATTTGATGCGAGTCACGAGCAAGACCTGTCTCAATCACTAAGTTGGCATCGGTACGAATACCCTGAGCGATAAGGTAATGGTGTACGGCGCCAGTAACCATAATAGCGTTGGCCGGTACTTTGTCTGCATCGATATCTCTATCAGATAAGACAATCAACGTATGACCTGAGCGGATGTTATCTGCCACTTCCTCACAAATAGCGACGATAGCATCAGATAGCTCCAGAGTACGGTCATAGTTTAGATCAATACGGGCCATCTTAAACGCTGGATCATCCAGTTTTTCAAGCTGCTGCATCTTGCTGGCTGACAAAACTGGTGACGACAAGATAATACGGTGCGCGTCTCTCGCTGATGGTGCAAATACGTTAGTCTCAGCACCTAAGCATGTCTGCAATGACATCACAATAGATTCACGGAGTGGATCGATTGGTGGGTTGGTTACCTGAGCAAACTGCTGACGGAAAAAATCACCGACATGGCGAATTTGCTGTGACAACACTGCCATTGGCGTGTCATCACCCATCGAGCCAACTGGTTCCTGACCGTTTTCGGCATTGGGGCGAATGATTTCTGTACGCTCTTCATTGGTGATGTGGTACATCTTCTGTAAGGCTTTTAACTTGTCACCGCGGCACGATTGCGTGGCCAAAGTTTCTTCTAAGCGCTCATCATCACGAACACGCGTCGCCTCTTCACGTAACCACCTACGGTACGGATGTGCGTTTTTCAGTAAGTTTGCAATGGCTGTGGTATCCATCACTTGACCTGTTAGCGTATCGATTACTAGCATCTGACCAGGCCCAACACGGCCTTTTGCCAATACGTCCGTTGGCTCATAATCCCAAACGCCAACCTCTGAGGCAACAGTGATATAGCCATTTTTGGTAGTTACCCAACGTGACGGACGTAGACCGTTTCTATCAAGCATACAAACGGCATAACGACCATCTTGAATCACGAGTCCTGCTGGACCATCCCACGCTTCCATATGCTGCGAGTAAAACTCATAAAACGCGCGTAAGTCCATGTCCATACTATCGACATTCTGCCATGCAGGTGGCACCAAAATCGACATTGCATGGAACAGATTCATACCACCAGACATTAGCACTTCAAGCATATTGTCTAAGCTTGATGAGTCAGAGCCTGTACTATTTACAAGTGGTGTCAGCTCATTCAAGTTAGGCAGTTTATCTGATTTGAGTTTTGGCGTACGTGCTTTAGACCAGTTGCGGTTACCTGTGATGGTGTTCAATTCGCCATTATGGGCAAGGTAACGGAATGGCTGTGCCAATGGCCAGCGCGGCAATGTATTGGTGGAGAAACGCTGATGGAACACAACGATATGTGACGCCAGGCGCTCATCTTGTAAATCTAAAAAGAATGCTGGTAGATCTGAAGGCATCACCAGACCTTTATAGATAATTGTCTGGCAACTCAATGAACAGACATAAAACAGCTCGTCGTCAGCCAAGCGCTGCTCTGCTTTTTTGCGTGCGACAAACAGCTTACGATTAAAGTCATCCGCAGCCAAATCATCTGGCGCGTTGACGAATACTTGCTTAAAGTCTGGCAACGTTTCACGGCCAATATCACCGACGATGCTCAAATCAAGTGGCACATCGCGCCAGCCAGCTACTTCTAATCCTTGGGCTTTAATCTCATCGCTTAGCACTTGCTGGCTATGTTTGGCTTTATCATCGTCCAAATTGACGAACACCATACCAACAGCAAAATTATCTGTGATTGCAAATTGCTGCTCATGGGCAATCTGTTTAAAAAAGTCGGTAGGCGTTGCTAATAGCAGGCCACAACCATCACCAGTTCTACCATCAGCTGCTACGCCGCCGCGGTGTGTCATACAACTTAAACTATGAATGGCGGTTTTTACCAAGTCATGGCTGGCTTGACCTTCAATATGAGCAATCAGACCAAAACCGCAATTATCAGAAAAATCATCTGGCGTGGCCAGGTGTGTTTGCGAGGAAATCATCGACATAGCTTGTCCTTTTAAGTAGACGGGCAACTTACACCTCCAATGCGGAATATAAGCTGGTACCCGTAGGCAGAACGGGCTGATAATGGATATTCGGGTTTTCTCGAATTAGTAAATGGCGCGAGGCTCAATAGACATCATGCTCTAGCAGCAAGTAAACCCCTGACCCTCCTGGTCATTAGATAATGTCGTGACATATGCTTCATATATTAATAGACAGTAAGTAGCAGCCCTTGGCAACGGGGTAACTTATACTCCTAAATGCCAGTTACTTACTCATTAATATCTTATGTCATTCGTTTAAGCATCGTTTGTTATGTTGTCATGTCTAGCAATGAAGGCTGGACATCTGACCATTTAATAACCGTGCATTTGGTTCGTTTTGAATATCTGACGCTCTGTATTCAAGCGCTTTATTCACCCTAAAAAGAGTGATAATAAGAGAGGTTGCGTCACTTACGATAACTTTATTGTAGATGGCAAGTAGCCGCGCTTGAGACAACAAATTATAGTTACAAAACCAAAAAAACCTTGGATTTATAACTAAATGATTGTTTAATAAACAGTTTTTACGATAACTATACAGAACGTCGCCCACAGTTATATTAGTTAATGATTCACAAAAAATCTAGTCTTTTCTGTCGATTCATCAGCCATAATTTGTAAGAAGACTTATTACTATTGGTTATAGGATAGACAACAACGCTATTAAAAATTTAATGTAATAAGACCATATAAGGCTTCGCTGCGTTGATATATATCAGTTTATCTCCGTTGATATCTCTTTTAAATTATTCAGACCTACTATTAGCAACCTAGAAAATAGCACAAAAAAACCCACTAGCTATTTGGCTAGTGGGTTCTATAAGCAACGACAAATAAAGATCAGTTGCTTTTATCTTCTATCAGTGTCTTTATGCTATCACTGTTATTTTTAGGTGCGTTTGTGCTAGCAGGTTTATTGGTAGCGTTTGAGCTGTTACTGGTGCCAGTATTAGCTGTGCTTGGTGGTTTTGGTGCAGGTACGACTGGTGGTTTTTTACTAGTCGTATTGTTTTCAGGTGCTGGCGTTACTGGCTTTTTGTTGTCCTGTTTTGGTTTATTGGCATCATTTTCAGTTTTTGCTGGTGCTTCAGGAGTAGACTGTGGCTCTCCTCCAACGGTACGCTCTTCAGTAACGGATAGCGTGGCTGAGGTATCGACTGACTGGCGGATGCTTTCTTCTGTACTGCGGCTACTACTAGCGGTACTCTGACTGCTTTGACTAGACCCGCTATCGGTAGCTTGATTGTTACTAGTATTATTGACTGCTTGAGCCTGCTGACGTGCTGGTACTTCACGTTTAGTCGGCTTAAGATTCACAGCCCGCGTACGCTTGGTACTCAAGTCTTTTACTGGATCAGGGCGTTCGTAGTTATCGATAATACTGACATATCGATTGATCTCTTCTGGCAGCACTCGCACATTAGCAGGTAGCTTAAAATCTACCAATTTAGATGCGCCTGCCGCTTCTTGTGGACTACTCATCAGTCCATAAGTCAACATATAACGGATTTGTTTTTCTTCATCAAGGTAGCGAAAATAAGCAAACTTATCACGATCCGCACGGCCTTCAAGATAGCTGACAATCACATCATTCTCAGCAACGTTCATCACCTGCACGGTCCACTTGCCTTTATTAGCGAGTAAGTAACGCTTATCCTTGAACTCATCAGGATAGTTACGTAAATCACGGACAGTTGCATCAAAACTGATTGGCTGCACATCCGTATCAAGCTCATGTAGCGACTCGATCTGCAATGGCTGTTCAAACTCTTCTGCTAGCATTTGCGGCACTGATACCGGCTCGTTTTCGATTTTGGCACCCATTGCTGGTGTCTGACTGAGCATCCACACTAGGGCGGTAACAACGCCCAACAGCAGCGTCACTACTAGCCAAATCAATGCTTGACGACTGTGTGACTGCCTAGCGGTACGCGTCGTCGATTTTGATGCTGCCATGGAGATATCCTTGGTAAAAACACATTTAAGAGGAGTGTAGAAATACTCATTCTAGCAGAGGTGCCGTCAGTAACCTTAATAACCTCAGTACTTATCAAAAACGCTCATCAAAAGTGTTTACCAACGCTTGATATAAACAACTGATCGCTAAGATTTTGATAAACTATGCGCTATGTTGTGATAACACTTCAGATAACAGTGCCGAATCGAAATCATTAGTTAACACCGCACTGCCTATTGATTTTAACAAAATCAGCCTGATTTGTCCGTGTTTGACTTTTTTGTCGTGACCCATTAAATTCAGAGCCGTTTGTGCATCAATTGCAGGCGGCGTAATTGGCAAATTACCTAGAATTAGAACGCGTCTAATGCGTGCAACATCATCATGGGTCAACCAACCGATTTTTTGGGATAATTCAGCAGCTTGCATCATGCCAGCGGCTACTGCCTCACCGTGTAACCAATTGCCATAACCTTGATGAGTCTCTATCACATGACCAAAGGTATGTCCAAAGTTAAGCAATGCACGTACACCGGATTCTCTTTCATCTTGCGCTACGACATCTGCTTTGTATTGGCAGCAGCGCTTCACGGCTTCACCAAGCACAGCCAAATCTAGTGCCATCATCGCTGGCAAATTCTCTTCAAGCCATACCAAAAATGCATCGTCCATAATAAGCGCATATTTGATGATTTCAGCAACGCCTGCCGATAGCTCACGCGCAGGTAAGGTTTTGAGCGTACTCATGTCTGCAAGCACCATCTGCGGCTGCCAGAACGCGCCAATCATGTTTTTGCCTTGTGCATGATTGATACCCGTCTTACCCCCGACACTAGAATCAACTTGTGATAATAGTGTTGTTGGAATTTGGATAAAGTTCACTCCTCGCATAAAACTGGCTGCAGCAAAACCTGTCATATCACCAATCACGCCGCCGCCAAGCGCAATAAGTGTGACGTCACGATTGAAGTGCTCTGTCATTAGTGCATCATAGATCTTATCAATGCTTTGCTGGTTCTTGTATTGCTCACCATCTGGCAACACACAAACCTTTACTGTGAATTGCTCTGCCAGCTCGTCTTCCAATGCTTTTAGGTACAGGGGGGCGACCGTATCATTGGTGACAATTAATACTTGGCGACCACTGATATAAGGGGCAATCTGTTTTGCCATACTACTGTTTTCTGCCTCAGCATCTTCAGTAATAACAATTGGATAGTCATGGCTCTGAGCGTGAACAGTTAGGCGATCATGAAATAGTGATGCTGTCATGAGACACTCCTTAAGCATTTTTATTAGGGTAAAAGTAACTGAATTGACAGGTCGATACTATTGTTAACAGTTAAAATTATTAAAAATTAACATCTATAATATCGACCTATTTCTCATTATCTGTCAGCGATGCATCAGTACAGTCAAAAAACGTGGTTAGCTGCTGCAATAACTGATTGACCATATGGCGTGGGTAGGTGTGACCAGTGGGCATAATAATATGCGAAACCTGACGATATAATGGGTCACGAATGCTATATAGCTCTTGCAAGATTTTTCTGGGATTAGGCTGTTGTAGGAGTGGTCGCGATTTGTCTTTAGCAGTGCGTGCCATTTGTACATCAACGGGTGCATTTAGATAAACCACAATGCCACGTTGTTTTAAAAACGCTCGGTTTTCGGCACACATGACCGCACCACCGCCTGTCGCTAATACGATTTGGGGCGTTTGAGTCAATTCATCAATGGCACGTGTTTCACGCTCACGGAAACCTGCTTCGCCTTCTTTGGCAAATATCCAAGCAATATCGGCACCTGTTTGCGATTCAATATACCAATCGCTATCTACAAAAGTTCGACCCAGTTGCTTGGCAAGCAATTTGCCAATCGTTGTCTTCCCTGCTCCCATCGGTCCCACTAAAAACACCGACGGCAATTCCTGCACCATAATACTCACTCAGCTAAATTAGCTATGATACAACGTCATTGATATTCTGGCTAGTAATGCGCCATGATTATTGTCAGTAATATTTAGAGCGTCCTGCCCATTAGCCAATGTAGGTATATCGCAATCTTAGAGATATTTGATTCGCGCACAAAAAAAGCAAGCACGATGGCTTGCTTTTTAACTAAGGCGCAATAGATAGACGGTTAGTTCAGACGACTAGTACCATCATTGATCAGTTTTGGTGTGATAAAGATGAGTAGCTCTTCCTTGTTGTTATTACGGACATCTCTACGGAATGCGCGACCGATGTATGGTAAATCACCTAAGAAAGGCACTTTGTCTACATTATTGTTGGTACGGTTTCTAAATATTCCGCCCAGTACAACCGTTTGACCATCTTCGATAGTGACGTTGGTTGATATAGAGTCTTCATTGATAGCAACGATGCCATTAGTGAACACTGGCGTGCCGTTGGTGATAAGCAACTGCAAGCCAATCTTACCATCAGGTGTGATGTTCGGTGTGGCCTCCAAGCTCAATGCTGCTTCTCTGAAGCTGGTCGTAGTTGCACCGCTAGCTGAGGCTTCCTGATAAGGAATCTGTGTACCAGAAGAGACTTTCGCGGTTTGCTTATCAGCGGTCAACACTTTCGGCGTAGAAATGACCTCACCGCGATTGTCTGCTTGCAAGGCGGACAGTTCAAGGTCGAGCATGTAATCAGAAATATTTAGTAAGCCAAAGGCAATGCTGCCAGCCGCATTATCAATACCCAAATCCACATTGAGGTTGTCAGGACTAGTGATATCATAAGAAGGGTAAGAAACCGTTTGTCCGTTAATTGTCGTGGTTTCTATATCAAAATCTTTAAGATCTGCTAACGTCTGATTACTACCACCAACCAATAAGTTACGGTTAGTAGCTGCGCCACTAGACAAGATACCCCAGCTTACGCCAATCTCTTTACTGAAAGTATCAGTGGCGCTCACGATACGCGCTTCAATCATGACTTGTCGAACAGGAATATCGATTTTACTGATTAATTTGTGGATATTCTCAATGCTATCCGCCACGTCTTTAATGATGAGTGTGTTGGTACGCTCATCAATCGTTACCGTGCCACGACTGGATAATAACGTATTGTTGTCATCTACTCGATTTGACAGACTACTGTTGTTATTCGATGCGCCGCTGCCTTGAGAAATAAGTGTTAAGACATCTTGTGCTTTTGCATAGCTCAGACGAATATATTCAGTACGGAGCGGTGCATAAGATTGAACCGCTTGTTGTGCTTCTAGCTCACGAGCTTCTTGCTCTGCAAGCTCTGTAGAAGGCGCGACCAAAATGACATTACCGTTTTCGCGCTTACCTAAATTTTTACTTTTTAAGATAATATCAAGCGCTTGATCCCAAGGTACATTAATCAGACGCAACGTAATATTACCAGCGACTGAATCGCTAGCCACAACATTCATCTCAGTAAACTGCGCTAAGATATCTAGAACACTACGAATTTCAACGTCTTGAAACTCCATAGACAACGGCTCGCCGCTATATACTCTTTCTTCAAGCGTCGGCTCACGTAGCAGCTCAGGCCTATTGATACTGATATTTAATTGATTGCCTGACTGGTAAGCTTGATATTCGTAGTCCTCAGTCATGTTGATAGTGACAACACCATTTTGACCTTGGTTTTTTGTATCAATACTACTAACCAGACCACTATTAATATTTAATCGACGCAACAGGTTTCTAGGAACCGTACTGCCCGTTAGGCGTACCACAAGCTTGTTACCCTGACGCTGTACGTCCACTGGGATGGCTTCATTGGCCAGTACCATACTGACGTTGCCACCACCGTCACTACCTGCCGAAAAATTGACCGCGCTTAGACCGTCATAACTGTACTGTCTACTTACTTGTGAGGAAGCGAGCTGCGGATTTAGTAGTGGATTAACTCTTACCACCATCGTGTCGGCTGGCACTTCGTTTTTTACTACTGTGGTACTGGTTGTTTGGACAGCCGCCACAGGAGTAGCACTCGTCTCGACAATTGGTGTCACGACTGCCGTGGTGGTTATACCATTGTTGTTATTAAGGACATCTTGTATAGGGTCATCAGTTACCACTGGGCGGTTAGGATCAGTAATCGTCAATAGTAGATCATTACCCTCAATCGCTGTGGTGTAATTTCCTGACTGTTTGAGACCAACGATAAGGCGCGTTGTGCTATCGCTACTCAACGTGGTGACATCGTTGACCATACCAATATTGTATTCGTTAAAGCGACTAGTAAGACCGTTTTGCACTTGTTCAAAATCTAGTACTAAGCGGCTAGGATCATCAAGTTGGTAGGCTGCCGGCAATACAGGTAGTCCTGCAAACCCCAAACGCATTTGTGTCACTGCTGGTGCCGTTTGTACCACAGAGACATTATTGATACGCTGAGCCGCATGAGCGCTACTGCTTACTGCTACCATGCTCACTGCCAATGCTGAAATGGCAAAAGCAGAAGAAACGCGGTTACTCATCGTCATTACCTTGTTATTGCGTACTGTCATTATTTATTCCTCAAAAAATCTGCCGACTTAGCTTATGGGGGATACCAGCGACTGGGGTTTTTCAACAAACCCTGCGCGGCTGTCTGGCACAATTTCAATCAAGTTAATCTGGGTCGGCGTGATTTCAACAATACGGCCGTCATTCAATCCAAGATAATCACCTACCTTTACACTAGCAACTGAACCATCAGGGCGTTGTACCAATGCGTATCGCTGACCTTCGGGTGAAACCACGACTCCTCGAAAGATCAGTTGCGATAACTCATATTGCTCAAGTGGTTCTTTGACCCTTGTAATGTCTGGGCGGACGCCATCAATAGACGTCGTAGGACCTTGTACATTGACCAAGCTTGGCGGTAGAAAAGGACTACGCTGCGCGCTGGCACTATAGACAAAATCTTCTACCAGTTCAGCTTGAGGCGGTGGTTCGATAGGCTGTGCTGGCTGGTTACGAATATCAGTCATCGCTTGCTCTGCCATTCCGATACGGTCAGCACAGCCAGCCATAAATACAGCTGAGACACTCAAAGCCAACAACATGGGTAATTTTTGTATACTCATTAGTTGCCTCCTGCGTTTGTATCAGTAGCGACTGCTGCTTCAT
This sequence comes from Psychrobacter sp. T6-6, assembly GCF_052258185.1. Lineage (NCBI taxonomy): Bacteria > Pseudomonadati > Pseudomonadota > Gammaproteobacteria > Moraxellales > Moraxellaceae > Psychrobacter > Psychrobacter sp. T6-6. The sequence goes on along the minus strand of NZ_JBQQEX010000003.1, from coordinate 19,587 downwards.
CTTCAGGAGCAGCTTCTTTGGAACGATAAGTCTTCGTTTGCAGTACCAAATTCAGTTCTGGTAAAACATCCAAACTCGGCTGCGGGTTACTCACTTCAAAATCATGCATAGTAATGATTCGAGGTAATGCAGCAAGGCCACTGATAAAGCTACCAAATTGATGATACTCACCCAAAGCCGCGATACGGATCGGCTGCTCAATAAAGAATTCGTTTTCAATCTCAGGCTCTACTGATATATCTTGGAAACGAATATTACTACCGACACCTGTCATATTGATACCTTCTACCAATTCTGACACACGGGTATCTTTTGGCAACTGATCTAACAAGGTATTAAATTCAGTTTCCATTTGCACAACTTGCGCTTGATAAGCTTCTAAGTGACGCGCACGTGACTCTTTTTCACGGTAGCTGTCAAGCAAGGTCTGTTGCTGACTCTCAGCTGCCTTGATCTCATCTATTTTGCTGCTAATTGGTAGCGCCCATGACAGTGCCGCGATAAAGGTAATAATAAGACCAATTACCGTTACCTTTACTGGTAATGGCCAGCTGCCATAGTTCTCAGAATCCAACGATTCAAAGCTGCGGCGGAATTCATTTAAGTCAAACTGCTTTTTCGGTTTTAACGCCGTTTTCTTAGTTTTGACTAGGCTTTTCTTGCGGACAAGCTTCATAACTCCCCTCCCACACCATCTTCAGCAGGAACAGGTGTCTCAGATTGTACTTTAGTCGTTACCACAAACTGCACATAACTGTCTTCAGGGTATACAGGACGTGGTTGTTCGCCAGTAGCGACAGTGTTATTAAGTACTGGGGCTGCTTCATAAGCACTGATATTCTGCTGAATATTACTCACTGCCGAGTTACCCATCCACTTACTACTATCTAAGTTACGAATCAAGCTCGACACAATGTTTGGGTTATCTGCAAGGCCTGTCAAAGTCAAAACATCGCCTTCGCGTTTTAGGTTGTTCAAATATAGTGCTGGTGGAATGGCACGAGCCAAGTCATCCCATAAGCGTACAGGAACCGGACGGCGACCCTGCAAGTCCTGAATAACCTGCATACGCGAGATAATATCTTCACGGCGCTGCTCTAAACTGTCAATTTCAGTGAGTGCCGTATCTAAGCGTGCGTTTTCTTGTTCAATTAATGCATTGGCATCAAGCTGCTCATCGAGCTCATTATTGAAATAGCTCCATGAAGCAAATGCAGCCAGTAAAGTGAGTAGAGTCACTGCGACTACCAGAGTCATAAACTCTTTGTTGCGACGGTCACGCTCTTCTTGTCGCCAAGGTAAAAGGTTAATACGAGCCATTAGTCAAAGCTCCTTAACGCAAGACCGCATGCAGCCATTAGGCTTGGTGCATCAATGGTCAATTGTTCATTATCAATATTAGGCGCAATGGTCATATTGGTAAATGGATTGGCCACACTAACACTCACCCCGAGTTTTTGTTGTGCCAATCCAGCGAGACCTGCGATAGAGCTACTACCGCCTGCAAGTACTACATGGTCAATACTGCTGTACTGACTAGAAGAGAAATAAAACTGCAAAGAACGAGTGATTTGTTGAATGGTACTTTCTATAAAGGGGGTCAAGATTTCAGGATAGTAATCATCAGGTAAAGTACGTTCACGCTTGCTCAGCGTTGCTTCTTCAAACGATAATCCGTAGCGATTCTGGATGGCTTCTGTCAGTTGCACCCCGCCAAATAACTGCTCACGACTATAAATAAACTCGCCATTTTTTGCGATATACAAGGTAGTTTGATTATGACCAATATCTACCAATGCAACCAACTCTGGCATGTTTGGCAGATTGTCTACCATCAACCCAAAAGCGCGTTCAATAGCATGCGACTCAATATCCATGACCTTGGCTTGCATACCACCAAATGTGAGGGCATCAACACGTTGGTCGACGTTTTCTGAGCGAGAGGCTGCGAGCAACACTTGCACCATATTGTCATCAACTAAAGACGGGCCTAGCACCTCAAAGTCGAGATTGACGTCTTCTAGTGGATAAGGCACATACTGGTCAGCATCCAAACGTATCTGTGCTTCGCGCTCAACATCGTTTAGTACCATATCCATGTCAATGATTTTGGTAATGACAGCAGATCCTGACACAGCTGTTGCCGCATTACTGCCCGCTACCTGGCACCGTCTCGCTAGACTGGCTATAATGTTGCCAACCGCTTCTGTGTCTACTAAGAGTTTGTCAACGACTATACCTTCCGGTATTCTCTCGATACCATAAGATTTGAGATGGAACATGCCTTGTTGGCGCTGTATGTCAACCAACTTCACTGAAGTGGCACAAATATCCACACCAATCAAATGTCGACTTTTAGAAGTAAATAGCCTCACAAACTCTATACCTTATATTAAGTGTACAATCTGATAGTTATTTGTAATAATTGAATACAATACTTTACTTAATTGATAGATTCAAGCGTTTAAAAATATATTAAGGCCTACTTACACATTTATTATGACCTGCTGATTTTGTTCAAGGTATAATGAGTTATCCGCTACAAACTCTAATTAATAAGTCTTATTATGGCCAAAAAAAATGCTACCGCTCGTCTCATTCACTTTTTGGTGGGGCTTTTTGTCGCTTGCCTAGCATTGGCAGTCATCTTAGCACTTGCTGTGCCCATTGGTTTTTATGGCATGGCGATGTATTTATCGCCGACTCTGCCTAGCACTCAAGAAATCAAAACTGCCAACCTAGAAATGCCATTGCAGATTTATAGTAGCGATGACAAATTGATTGGTCAATATGGTAACCGTTTATCATTGCCAGTCACTTTTGATGAAATACCAAAAGATTTGACTCATGCTTTTTTAGCAGCAGAAGATGCTTCTTTTTTTCAGCATAGTGGTATTAGTATCAAAGGGCTTGGGCGCGCAGTTACTGAAGTTGTGACTGATGACGATAGTCAAACTGGTGGATCTACTATCACCATGCAGGTCGCCAAAAATTACTTTTTGAGTCCAGAGCGTACCTTAAATCGTAAACTGACGGAATTATTTTTAGCACGTAAAATCGAAGACGAGCTGAGTAAAAATGATATTTTAACTCTATATGTCAATAAGATTTATTTGGGCGAAGGCGCTTACGGCATTCGCGCTGCTGCCAAAAAGTATTATAGTAAATCATTAGACAGTTTAAGTATTGCTGAGATGGCAATGCTTGCCGGTCTACCAAAAGCCCCTTCTAAATACAATCCTGTTGCCAATCCTACGCGGGCTTTGACTCGCCGCAACTGGATTATTGGCCGTATGCATGAGCTTGGCTACATTACCAAGGCTCAACATGATGAAGCCGTAAACTCACCTGTGGGCATCAAACTATATCAAGAAAAGCTTGATGTAAATATGCCTTATTTAGCAGAAATGACGCGTGCTACCTTAGTTGAACGCTACGGTGAGCAAGTCATGCATGGCGGTTGGCGCGTACGTCTCACGGTCGATAGCAAAGCACAAACAGATGCAGAAGCTGCCATACTAACAGGCTTAGTGGCCTATGAGCACCGTCATGGTTGGCGCGGTGCCGAAGCAAATGACGAGCCTCTCGAAAATTTCCAGCGCTATAGCAATATGTCCCCTGCTAAAGTTACCAAAGTCAACGCTCGTAGTTTTGAAGCGACCTTGAAGTCAGGTGAAAACGTAACAGTCAACTGGTCTGGTATGCGCTGGGCACGTAAATATATCTCTGCCAACCGTATCGGTTACTACCCTGATAATGCCAGCCAAGTGGTCAGCAAAAATGATATCGTTCGCGTAATACCTACTAACAATGGCAGTTGGCAACTGGGTCAAATACCTGAAGTACAAGGTAGCTTGGTTTCTTTGAATCCAGAAACTGGTGCTGTCAATGCCTTGGTAGGCGGCTTTGACTTTAACCACAGTAAATTTAACCGAGCCTTACAAAGCTGGCGTCAACCTGGTTCAACCATTAAACCGCTTGTCTACACCGCTGCTTTAGAAAAAGGCTATCGTCCAGATAGTATTGTCTCAGATCGTCCTATACAAGTAGGGGACTGGAAACCTAAAAACTCGGACGAACGTTTCTTGGGCGATATCACCTTGCGCCGTGGTTTGTACCTGTCTCGCAACTTGGTTTCTATCCGCTTACTACAGGCCATTGGTATCTCCGATGCCCGTAACTTACTAGATGAGTTTGGCTTAGACAAAGAAAAACTACCAACGACTTTATCGCTAGCACTCGGCGCAGGACAAGCAACTCCTTTACAAATGGCAACGGCCTATTCGACCTTTGCCAACGGTGGTCATCGTGTACAGCCCTACTTTATTGAGCAAATCTATAACTATAAGAACGAGCTACTATTCCAAGCCAACCCTCTCCAAGCCTGTGCATTGTGTTTCAACGAGCAACTCGAAGAGGTCAATAAAACGCTATTAGAGGAATACAATCAATCACTCGAAGATGAGACTAGCACCACCGATGAGTCGACTACTGAAGACTTAGAGAGTGATGGAGAGACTGAAGAAGAAGCTACTACTGTTGCTGATGATACGATCTACAACGCAGGTCCACAGTCAGATCGCTTAAAAGCGCCTGCTGTACAGTACATCATGGCCAAACAAGCACCGCGAATACTAAAACCTAGAGTCGCATTTGAGATGGCAGATATCCTACGTGATGTCGTGCAGCGCGGTACTGCAGTACGAGCAAAAGCTTTGGGACGTGATGATATTGGCGGCAAAACTGGTACCACCAATGAAGCTAAAGACGCCTGGTTTGCAGGGTTTCATCCTACCAATGCAACAGTAGTATGGATGGGCTTTGATCAACCGACATCTATGGGTCGCCGTGAGTACGGTGGCGTGGCCGCCCTGCCCGTTTGGATAGACTTCATGAAAGCACAGCTCGAAGACACACCAAATCAGTGGGTATCTATCAATAATCGCTCAAAATCTAAAAAGCAACAACAGCAAATTATAGAAATGACTGATGATGGCATTGTCTCTAATGCTGCTGACGATGATGAGTTGTCCGATACCAATCAACCTGCAAAACCGGTTAAAACTCAAACCCAGCAGCGCAAACCAACTGCCCCTGAACCTATCGAAAACTCAAGCATTTCACAGACACAGGCATCGGGCAACAGTCGGAGTACTGACGGATCATCACAAAATGCTTTGTCAGCAACACCCGTTCAGCGTATGCCACCAATGCCAGAGTAGTTTCTATAAATTTATAGCACGTATTTAGAGCAAAAAGACCTGTCCAGTAATCACTGAACAGGTCTTTTTTTATGCTATTAGTTATTATCTCATTTATACTTCCAAGCAGTTTTATTAGAACTCAACCATCCCTGCACGCAACTGCTCAATCAACTCTAAAAGCTGTTGACGCCATTCGCGTATCGTGGCCTCATCAGGTAGCCACTGATTCGATAGAGTAACAACATTAACAATAAGATCTGGTGATACTGAGTTGTCGTTTGGTGTATTGTCTACAACAGTATCTGGTGGTACCGCATAGAGACAGCGTTGATAAGCACGCTCTATATTTGCCACAAAACCTTGCTGCTGCAATTGCTGTAAGCGCTGAATCTCAGGAGATACTTGCGTACGCTCGCTCAGTGCTTGCTCAATATCGAGCAACGTTGGTGCAGTCATGTTTAAACTATAGAAATGACCCAGTTCTTGAATAAATGCTAATAGTGCGCCATGCAAATGGAAAATAGCGGTTTCACAATGTGCCTGGTATAACTGCTTGTCATTGGAACCGCCTGCTGCTTGGCAAGATAAACGACAAAAATATAGCTTTTGATTGGTTCGATCTGCTTGGTATTTAGCGACGCGTGTTTTACCTGCCATTTGCTAATTGTCCTTTTATAAATAGTGAATTAGAGCCTATTTCCCAGTGTACTATTTTTTTAGATGATAGCACCATGCCTTTCTCAGTTTTTTACACGCACAAAAAAGCCAGCAACTTAGGCTGGCTTTTTATCAAATTAAGAATGAATCAAGATACTTAATACGATTAGTTGTCTTGATTCAACTCTTGAGCAAATGCTTCATCAAAGCTAGCGAAGTCTTTGCTATCAGTGCTTGCAGTCATATCGAAAGCGGCATTAAGATCTTTATCTTGTAGCTTCTGATCTGCTGCTTCTTTACGTGCCTTGTGGTAAGCGAGCCCCGTACCTGCAGGAATCAAGCGACCAACAACCACGTTTTCTTTCAGACCACGTAGCTCATCCACTTTACCAGTCACAGCAGCCGCAGTTAGTACACGGGTTGTCTCCTGGAATGACGCTGCTGAGATAAAGCTTTCAGTTGCAAGACTTGCTTTGGTGATACCTAACAATTGACGCTCAAACTGTACTGGGAATTTATCTTCCGCTTCTAGCTTCGCATTCAATGCTTTGATATCTGCATACTCGACCTGATCACCTTTGAAGTGACTTGAATCGCCGCCGTCAGTGATTTCAACTTTACGCAGCATCTGACGAATGATAACTTCGATGTGCTTGTCGTTGATTTTTACGCCCTGCAAGCGATAAACGTCCTGTACTTCATTGACGATATAGTCAGCAAGCGCAGTTTGTCCTTTCAGACGTAAGATATCATGCGGGTTTTGTGGACCATCAGCGATAACCTCACCACGTGCTACTGTCTCGTTTTCAAAGACGTTGATTTGACGCCATTTCGGGATTAGCTCTTCATGTACTTCACCATCTTCATTAGTAATAATAAAGCGGTTTTTACCCTTGGTCTCTTTACCGAAGCTAACCACACCAGTCATTTCTGCCATGATGGCGTGATCTTTTGGACGACGTGCTTCGAACAAGTCAGCAACACGTGGTAGACCACCAGTAATATCTTTTGTACCAGAAGACGCTTGTGGTACACGGCCTAGAATCGAACCGGCTGCTACTTTTTCACCGTCGCTTACGCGGATGATCGTTTCAGCTGGTAAGAAGTAAACCACTTCTTTGCCTTCATCAGTGTTCAAGATAATCGCAGGACGTAAGTCTTTTGCTGAGCTTGAACGGTCACGAGTCGCTAGAATCTCAAACGAGCTCATACCAGTCGCATCATCAACTTTTACTGTTGCAGTCATACCATCAGTGATGTCACTGAAGCGTGCTGTACCAGCAAATTCTGTGATAATTGGATGCGTATGCGGATCCCATTTAGCGATAGTTTGACCGCCTTCAACCTGCTCTTCGTCTTTTACAAGGACGCTTGAACCATATGGTACTTTATAGCGCTCACGCTCACGGCCAAGCTCATCGGTCAATGCGATTTCAGCTGAACGCGATACGATGACTAAGTGACCATCAGTATGCTGTACTGTTTTCATGTTCTCAAAGTGCGCTTGACCAGCATTACGTACAGAGATGCTGTTATCTACAGAAGCTGAGCTCGCGGCCCCGCCCACGTGGAACGTACGCATGGTTAACTGAGTACCCGGCTCACCGATAGACTGAGCAGCCATAACACCAACTGACTCGCCAATGTTCACTTTATGACCACGTGCAAGGTCACGACCATAACACTGTGAACACACGCCATGTTCGATATTACAAGTAATAACTGAGCGCACCCAGATATCATCGATTGCGTTGTTATCTAGAACGTTAACCCAGTACTCATCAATCAATGTACCCGCTGGAATCAAGATCTTATCAGCATCATCATTGTACGCAACATCGCGTGCAGTAACACGGCCCAGTACTAGCTCACCTAGCTTCTCAATGATTTCACCACCTTGGATATGTGGTTTCATGAGTAGGCCTTCTTCGGTACCACAATCATCGCTGGTGATAACCAAATCTTGCGCCACATCAACCAGACGACGAGTTAGGTAACCCGAGTTAGCTGTTTTCAGTGCGGTATCCGCTAGACCTTTACGTGCACCGTGAGTTGAGATGAAGTACTGTAGTACGGTCAAACCTTCACGGAAGTTAGCTTTAATCGGTGTCTCAATGATTGAGCCATCTGGTTTCGCCATCAGACCACGCATACCTGCCAACTGACGAATCTGTGCCGCACTACCACGAGCACCAGAATCCGACATGATGAAGATAGAGTTGAATGACTTCTGCTCGTCCTCTTCACCTTGTGCGTTGATAACTTTATCTGTTGCCAAGTTGTCCATCATCGCCTTAGCGACTTTGTCATTAGTACGTGACCAAATGTCAACGACTTTGTTATAACGCTCACCAGCAGTTACGAAACCTTGCTCGAACTGATCTTCGATCTCGCGAACTTCGCCTTCTGCCACTTCGATAATATTCTTTTTCAGTGGTGGAATGACCATGTCATCGATACCGATAGACACACCAGATAGCGTTGCTTGAGCAAAACCAAGATACATCAGTTGGTCAGCAAACATAACACTTTCTTTAACGCCAACTTTACGGTAGCAAGAGTTAATCAAACGAGAGATGTTTTTCTTCGTCATCTCTTGGTTACACTCATCAAACGTCATACCTTTAGGCATGATGTTCCAGATAAGTAGACGACCAGCAACCGTATCTTTGATACTGATCTCTTTGGTTTCGTTGCCGTCTTCGTCAATTTGCGTCTCAGTAACACGCACTTTGATCTTAGCGTTTACATGTAGATCGTTTGAACCAATTGCACGCAATGCTTCATTAACGGTAGCAAAAATCATGCTCTCGCCTTTGGCATTGATAGACGAGCGACTGATGTAATATAGACCCAGTACAACATCCTGAGATGGTACGATGATCGGATCACCATTCGCAGGTGACAAGATGTTGTTGGTAGACATCATCAAGGCACGTGATTCAAGCTGTGCTTCTAGCGTCAATGGCACGTGAACGGCCATTTGGTCACCATCGAAATCGGCGTTGAATGCAGTACAAACAAGCGGATGCAACTGGATTGCTTTACCTTCGATCAATACTGGCTCAAATGCTTGCAAGCCCAAACGGTGAAGTGTTGGTGCACGGTTCAAGAGTACTGGATGCTCACGGATAACCATGGCCAGCATATCCCACACTTGTGGCTCTTCACGCTCTACCATCTTTTTAGCAGCTTTAATCGTAGTCGCTAGACCATGAGACAATAGCTTGTTATAAGTAAATGGCTTGAATAGTTCTAGTGCCATTTTCTTCGGTAGACCACACTGATGTAGACGTAGTGTTGGACCTACAACGATAACCGAACGACCAGAGTAATCGACACGCTTACCAAGTAAGTTCTGACGGAAACGACCTTGCTTACCTTTGATCATATCTGCCAAAGATTTCAATGGACGCTTGTTACTACCAGTGATGGCACGACCGCGGCGACCGTTATCAAGCAACGCATCTACTGACTCTTGCAACATACGCTTTTCGTTACGTACGATGATATCAGGTGCGCTTAGCTCAAGTAGACGCTTAAGACGGTTGTTACGGTTGATCACGCGGCGATATAGATCGTTTAGATCTGATGTCGCAAAGCGGCCACCTTCTAGCGGTACTAGAGGACGCAAATCTGGTGGTAGTACTGGCAAGATATTCATTACCATCCACTCAGGCTTATTATTAGAATCACGGAATGCTTCTAATAATTTGAGACGCTTAGACATCTTCTTAAGCTTAGTCTCAGAACCAGTTTGTGGAATCGCTTCACGTAGCTCATCAATTTCAAGATCGATATCGATGTCTTTTAATAGGTCTTGAACGGCTTCAGCACCCATCTTGGCTGTGAATTCGTCACCAAACTCTTCAAGCGCTTTGTAATAATCTTCATCATCAAGCAACTGGTACTTTTCTAAGCTAGTTAGACCAGGCTCAGTTACGATGTAGCTTTCAAAATATAGAACACGCTCGATATCACGTAGCGTCATGTCTAGCAATAGACCGATGCGGCTTGGTAATGATTTCAGGAACCAGATATGCGCCACAGGACTGGCTAGGTCGATATGACCCATGCGATCACGACGAACTTTAGCAGTGGTAACTTCAACACCACATTTCTCACAGATAACGCCTTGGAACTTACGGCGCTTATATTTACCACATAAACATTCGAAATCTTTTACTGGGCCAAAGATTTTGGCACAAAAAAGACCATCACGCTCAGGCTTGAACGTGCGATAGTTAATGGTTTCAGGCTTTTTCACTTCGCCGTGCGACCATGACTTGATGACGTCAGGTGAGGCTAAAGTAATTTGAATGCTATCAAACTCTTGGTTACCGTTGCCGGTAGGGCTTTGCATGATATCGAGTAAATCTTTCAAGTTGCTTCTCCGTTATCTTTATAATCATCTGACAGCGTACTATAGACGCGGATGAGATGAATGAAGGCAATGAATAGGGTTGAGACAAATCACTAAAAGCAGCAGCAACAAAGCAGACTGCCTTTAGTGGACAACTAAGTTAAACAATGGGTTAGTTGCTTTGTTTTAACTCAATATTGATACCCAGTGATTTGATTTCTTTGGTCAGTACGTTGAACGACTCAGGCATGCCTGGATCCATATACTGCTCACCATCAACGATGTTTTTGTACATACGCGTACGGCCTTCAACATCATCCGACTTCACCGTTAACATTTCTTGCAACGTGTACGTCGCGCCATAAGCTTCTAGTGCCCATACTTCCATCTCACCAAAGCGCTGACCACCAAACTGAGCTTTACCGCCGAGTGGCTGCTGCGTCACTAGAGAATAAGAACCCGTTGAACGCGCATGCATTTTGTCATCAACCAAATGGTTCAATTTAAGCATGTACATGTAACCAACGGTTACTTTACGGTCAAACTTCTGACCAGTACGACCATCATACAGTGTCTGCTGACCATCGCGATCCATACCAGCAAGCTCAAGCAGATCTTTGACTTGGCTTTCTCTTGCGCCATCAAATACCGCTGTACCCATTGGGACACCGCCACGTAAGTTAGCTGCTAGCGCCATGATGTCGTCATCATTCAAGCTATCAAGATCAACTTGCTCACCGCCAACTTGGTTATAAATTTTATCCAAGAAGTCGCGTAGCTCTTTGATTGCTGCTTGAGATTTGAGCATACCGTCAATCTTCTCGCCCAACCCTTTCGCTGCCATACCCAAATGCGTCTCTAGAACCTGACCGATGTTCATACGAGATGGTACACCAAGCGGGTTCAATACGATGTCAACGGTATTACCATTTTCATCATAAGGCATGTCTTCAACTGGCATGATGCGCGATACAACACCTTTGTTACCATGACGACCAGCCATCTTATCACCAGGCTGAATACGACGCTTAACCGCTAGATATACTTTAACGATTTTTTGTACGCCATGTTGCAGGTCATCACCAGCAGTCAATTTGCGTTTTTTCTCAGCAAATTTCACATCGATATCTTTTTGCTTATCAACCAAGTAATCAGAAATCTGGGTCAAACGCTCAGAGATTTCTTCTTCTACTGGTTGGATATCAAGCAATGTCTCAAGGCTCATGTCTTTCATGTCAGCCAAAGCCATTACCGTACCCGCTTTTAGACCAGCCCCGCCGCTGACTTTTTGGCCATCTAAGAGATTACCAATACGGCCACGTGCTGCTTCTTCAAAGATACGTAGCTCTTCTTTCAAATCTTTGCGATAGCTATCAAGCTGCGATTTTTCAATCGCTCTTGCGCGTGCATCTTTTTCAACGCCATCACGAGTGAAGACCTGTACATCAATAACCGTACCTTTACTTGAAGTTGGTACGCGTAGTGAAGTGTCTTTCACGTCAGCCGCTTTTTCGCCAAAGATAGCCCGTAGTAGTTTCTCTTCTGGCGTTAGTTGTGTTTCACCTTTTGGCGTCACTTTACCAACTAGAATATCACCAGCGTCAACTTCAGCACCGATATAAACGATACCTGCTTCATCAAGGCTTGATAACGCTGCTTCACCAACGTTTGGAATATCAGCAGTGATCTCTTCTGTACCTAGCTTGGTATCACGAGCCACACAAGTCAATTCTTGGATATGAATAGTAGTGAAGCGATCTTCTTTCACGACTTTTTCAGATAGCAAGATTGAATCTTCGAAGTTGTAACCATTCCACGGCATAAATGCGATGCGAATGTTCTGACCAAGTGCAAGCTCACCAAGATCCGTTGAAGGACCATCAGCCAAGATATCACCCAAAGCAATCTCATCACCTTGGTTAACGATAATACGTTGGTTGATACAGGTGTTCTGGTTAGAGCGCGTGTATTTGATCAAGTTATAGATATCGATACCCGCTTCACCAGCAGTCATCTCGTCTTCGTTCACACGAACCACGATACGTGAGGCATCAACATCTTCAATCACACCGCCACGCTTAGCAATAACACAAACACCAGAGTCACGAGCAACATGACGCTCCATACCGGTACCCACTAGCGGCTTATCAGCACGTAGCGTAGGAACTGCCTGACGCTGCATGTTCGAGCCCATCAAGGCACGGTTAGCATCATCATGCTCTAGGAACGGAATCAAACCTGCTGCAACCGATACGACCTGACTTGGCGACACATCCATATGCGTCACTTTTTCTGGAGGCATACGAACAAATTCACCATAGCTACGTACACTGACCATCTCGTCAGATAACGCGCCTTCTGGAGTTATTGGTGAATCAGCCTGTGCAATGACCGTACCGACTTCTTCAATAGCTGATAGATACTCAATAACGTCAGTCACTTTACCATCAACCACACGGCGATAAGGTGTCTCTAGGAAACCAAAGCTGTTGGTTTTAGCAAAGGTCGCTAGTGAGTTGATCAGACCAATGTTTGGACCTTCAGGAGTCTCAATAGGACATACACGGCCATAATGGGTATCATGTACGTCACGTACTTCAAAGCCTGCACGTTCACGAGTAAGACCACCAGGTCCTAATGCTGATACACGGCGCTTATGAGTAACTTCAGACAACGGGTTGTTCTGATCCATAAACTGTGACAACTGGCTTGAACCAAAGAATTCTTTCACTGCAGCCGCAACTGGCTTAGAGTTGATCAAATCTTGTGGTGACAAGTTATCAGATTCCGCTGAGCTTAAACGCTCTTTTACCGCACGCTCAACACGTACTAGACCAACACGGAACTGGTTTTCTGCCATTTCGCCAACTGAACGAATACGACGGTTACCTAAGTGATCGATATCATCGACATCGCCGCGACCATTACGAATCTCGATAAGCTCTTTTAGAACGTTAACGATATCGTCGTTGGTCAATACACTGCGTTCACGCTGTACATCAGGATCATCAGTGTTATCAAACTCTAAACCGAGACGACGGTTGAACTTCATACGGCCAACGTTTGACAAGTCATAACGATCAGCGTTGAAGAACATGCTTTCAAATAACTTTTCGGCAGTTTCAACTGTTGGTGGCTCACCTGGGCGCATGACTTTATAGATTTCGATCAACGCTTCTTCACGGCTCGACGTGCTATCCGCACGTAGCGTATCAGCGATATAACTACCTTGATCGATATCGTTCGTGAATAGGATACTGAACTCTTTGATGGCACCACTGGCTTCAAATGAGTTCAATTTAACCAATAACTCATGGTCAATTGGCGTGTTTGCTTTAGCGATAATTTCGTCATTAACAACGATATCTTCGGCTAAGATACGCTCATATAGATACTCATCAGGCACAGCGATTTTCGTCATACCTGCTTCTTCAAGCTGACGAATGCGGCGTGCATTGATACGTTTGCCCTGCTCTACGATAACGTCACCTTCAGGTGATACGATATCAAACTGCGCCATTTCGCCACGCAAGCGATCAGCAACTAGATCAATTTCGAACGTCTCTTCGGCTTTATAAACAGCAACTTTATCAAAGAATAAATCTAAGATTTCAGAAGTGGTCAGACCAAGTGCACGCAGAATGATCGATGCAAGCAGCTTACGGCGACGGTCAATACGAGCAAATACTAAGTCCTTTGCATCAAATTCAAAATCTAACCATGAACCACGGTAAGGGATGATACGTGCGTTATAAAGCACTTTACCACTTGAATGCGACTTACCTTTATCATGATCAAAGAAGACGCCAGGTGAACGATGTAGCTGAGAGACGATAACACGCTCAGTACCATTGATAATAAAGGTACCGTTCGCAGTCATCAAAGGCATCTCGCCCATATAGACGCTTTGCTCACGGATATCTTTGATAGCGGCTTTGCTATCTTTGTCTTTGCTGTCTTTGTCTTTGATGATCAAACGGATTTTGACACGCATTGGCGCAGCAAACGTTGAACCACGTAAGATACACTCACGCTCATCAAATTCAGGCGTGCCTAAATAGTACTCAACAAATTGCAACTCAGCGTTACCAGAGTGACTCTCAATTGGGAAAATAGAGGAATACGCAGCTTGCAAACCAGTATTCTCACGAGCTTTTGGCTTTTTGTGCTCTTGCAAAAATTGCTCGTAAGAATCTACTTGAATAGACAGTAAATAGGGAACGTCCATTACAGTGGGCAATTCAGCAAAACTTTTGCGAATACGCTTTTTTTCAGTATAAGAATATGCCATCGAGAGTCCTTACAGTAAACGTGGAAACAAATTAAAAGCGCGGCTAGCATGCATAAATAAGATGCACACTTAGCGACGTAAACGATAATATAAAACGGGTCTTCGTGTTCAGTTCATGTCTTTTCTGTCAATTACTACTTTACTCATCAGTGCTTACCTAGCACATTTCACTTAATATCATTGTTGATTGCTATATTCATGGTAGGTGAATCAGTCTATATGACTGTTGCGACCAAGAAATTCAACATCATATAATATCTTGCCTATCAGGCTAAACTTACAAATACTTTGCTAGAAATAGAGTCAGCTGAGATTGCATATAAACTACTTGCCATCTAAACTACTTCTAAATAAGCTACTTACTACCAAACCATGACCCTACACGTATAAGCGGTCTATGAATCTAAATGCCGACAATAATGCCACACCAAGTAGGCACCTTAAGATCAACAGCTTTTTTCAGAATTAAGAATCGGGGTAACTATAACTTTTAGAATCAGTATAAACTATAGTGTTGATAGGAAAGCATGCAGACACAAAAAAATGCCAAACATCTACGGACGTTTAGCTCATATTAACTGATTTCAAAAACTGGTATGTGTGCTTGCATGTATATCGTCTGTCCTTTTGATGGGTATCCACCGTGATGTTGCATACGTATGTTGGCAGACACAAAAGGTCAAGCTACGAATTATAATAAAAAAAAGCTGGCAATGCAAGGCATTACCAGCTTTTTTTAGTACAGTGTTAAACTTATTTTAGTTCAACAGTTGCACCAGCTTCTTCAAGCTTCTTCTTCAACTCTTCAGCTTCAGCTTTAGATGCAGCTTCTTTGATTGGAGCTGGAGCGCTTTCAACCAAATCTTTTGCTTCTTTCAAGCCAAGGCCAGTCGCTTCACGTACAGCTTTAATTACAGCTACTTTCTTCTCACCAAAGCTAGCAAGAACTACGTCAAACTCGTCTTTTTCTTCAGCAGCAGCAGCAGGACCAGCAGCAGCAGGTGCAGCAGCGGCAACAGCAGCTGTTACGCCGAATTTTTCTTCCATGTCGCTGATTAGCTCAACGATATCCATTACTGACATTTCAGCGATTGCATTTAACACGTCATCTTTAGATAGTGCCATGAGAACTCTCCGTTATCTGATAAAAATTAATTGATTCTAATATCGCTTTGACCGCTTGCCACGATTTCAAATAGGTGTGGCAATAAAGTGCAATCAAGGTTAGCGATGTTAAAGTTACGTTAAAACAAGCAATTAAGCAGCTTCTTTTGCGTCTTTGATTGCCGCTACAGTGCGAACGAACTTGCCAGGAACAGCGTTCATAGTCTGGACAAGCTTGGTCACTGGTGCATTCATAGTAGCCATCAAGATAGAGATTGCTTCGTCGCGAGTTGGTAGCTTCGATACGCGCTCTAGCTCTTCTGGACCATAAACTTCACCACCGACTGATACTAATTTGGTCTCTAAAGCTTTGTTATCTTTGCTAAAGTCGAAAACGACTCGAGCGGCAGATCCCAAATCTTCCATAGAGAAAGCCAAAAGTAGTGGACCAGTCATACGGTCTGACATGCTCTCAAACTTAGTGCCTTCAAAAGCGCGTTTTGCTAGTGTATTTTTCACCACTTTCAAAACAACGCCTTTATCACGGGCTTGTTCGCGCAGCTTAGTAAGCTGTGCAACACCAATTCCATGATACTCGGCAGCTACTGCTGAGTAAGCATTAGCAGCAACTTCAGACACTTCAGCCACAACTTGTTGTTTTTGTTCTAGCGTTAATGCCATAAGTTGACTCCTTTAATCTTATCAATCTACTAATAGTAAAAATGCTAAAAACCGAAGTTTATCTGCCTTTGGACTAAAAGCTACGACTGACTTGATACGACACATTACCAGATGATTCGATTAATAAAAAAAGTATCAACTGGTAACGACTGATTACGGCACCGTTATCAGAATGACGTTAAGTAATAGTTTGGAGATCGTATAAACAATCATACCGCCCTATTGCCTCGTGTCTTAAACTGTGTGGGCCACCGTCTGCGTAGGACAACTAAGATTTTCATCTGTCATCGATTAACAAAAGTGACTCATAGTCATAAGCAACTATCCGAAGATCATTACTCATGACGTTAAACCACTCTCTACCTACGGTCTTAGACAGCGTAGCAAATGCTACGCTGACCTAATTCTTTAAAAATTCTTTATGCTCATCATTCAAAATATTCGACGTGCAAATATTAGAAGATAGAGACTCTAATTATTTTGCAGTGCGATAAGGTACTGGATCGATCGTTAGACCTGGACCCATAGTGCTAGACAAAGTAATTTTCTTGATGAAAGTACCTTTAGACGTAGCAGGCTTAGCACGCTTAAGATCTGAGATTAGTGCTTGAGCATTTTGGATAACTTGCTCAGCAGTGAAACCTACTTGACCGATAGTGGTGTGGATGATACCAGCTTTATCAACACGATACTGCGCTTGTCCCGCTTTTGCGTTAGTCACAGCTTCAGCAACATTTGGCGTTACCGTACCAACTTTTGGGTTAGGCATTAGGCCACGTGGACCTAGGATCGTACCCAATTGTCCAACAACACGCATTGCATCAGGAGCGGCGATAACAACATCAAAGTCCATGTTACCGGCTTTGATTTCTTCTGCTAGGTCTTCAAAACCAACGATGTCTGCACCAGCTTCTTTAGCGGCTTCAGCAGCAGCACCTTGAGCGAATACAGCAACGCGTTTGGTTTTACCAGTACCAGCAGGTAGATTAGTTGCGCCACGAACCACTTGATCAGATTTACGTGGGTCAACGCCCAAGTTTACTGCGATATCAATAGATTCTTTGAATTTTAGCGCTGGCAAATCATTTAGGATTTGAACCGCTTCTTCAAGCGTGTATTGCTTTTCGTTATCAATACGGCTTTGAATTTCTTTTTGACGTTTGGTTAGCTTGCTCATTTACACACCCTCCACGGTAATACCCATTGAACGTGCAGTACCAGCGATGGTACGGACAGCAGCATCAAGATCAGCAGCAGTTAAATCTGCATTTTTGGTCTTAACGATTTCTTCTAGTTGGGCACGGTCAACTTTACCAACTTTAGCTGTGTTCGGTGTACCTGAACCTTTAGCAATACCAGCAGCCTTACGTAGTAAGTATGCAGCAGGTGGTGACTTCATGATGAAGGTAAAAGACTTATCGCTGTATACCGTGATCTCAGTTGGGATCGGTAGACCTGGCTCTTGGCCTGAGGTCGCAGCGTTAAATTCTTTACAGAACGCCATGATGTTCACGCCTTTTTGACCCAAAGCTGGACCAATAGGTGGTGAAGGATTAGCTTTGCCTGCAGGCACTTGCAGTTTGATGTAACCATCAATCTTCTTAGCCATGATACTCTCCTAAATGGGTAATAACGCCAAGCCAAATCATTATCTGATGTGACGGGAGGCTCCCCGGTTGATGAAATTTTTGCTGAATTAGTCTAGTTTTTCAACTTTACTAAACTCAAGCTCAACCTGTGTAGGTCGATTAAATACGTTTACCGTTAGATGTAGCTTAGACTTTTCGTAATCGACCTTTTCGACCATTCCTTTGAAATCAGTGAATGGACCGTCGATAACCAATAACTCTTCGCCCGGCTCAAATAGCGTCTTAGGACGTGGGTCAGTTTCAGTCTGGTTCAAACGGTTTAAAATGCGGTCAGCTTCTACTTGCGTAATCGGTGCAGGCATCTCAGGCGTACCACCGATGAAGCCCATAATACGAGGACAGTCTTTTACGATGTGCCACGTATTATCGTTCATTTCCATCTGGATCAATACATATCCTGGAAAGAACTTACGCTCACTTTTACGTTTTTTGCCGTCTTTCATTTCGACGACTTCTTCAGTAGGAACCAATACATCACCGAATGACTCTGTAAAGTCACTACGGTTAATACGATCAGTTAATGAACGTTGTACTTGTTTTTCATATCCTGAAAACGCTTGGACAATATACCAACGCATATCACGCTCCTGATCGTTATAAATAAGTTGTTGTAAGTAAATGTCTCGCTAATGGTCACCAATACGCGCCATTAACCGATAAAGATACCAACGAACCAATTAAAGAAATTATCTAATAACCAAATAAAAAACCCAACAATCCCGATCACGACAATCACTTGCCATGTGTATTGAAAGGTTTCGTCTTTACCTGGCCATGTCACTCGGCGAAGCTCAACAGCCGCATCTTTTAATAATATTTTAAAAGCGCGACCTTGATGCGTCAATGCCAAGCATACTAATGCAAATACAATAAGTGCAACAATAATACCAATACGTACCCAAACATCATTAGCTGGTTGCCAATAGCCTGGTAAGTATTGATTAACGAGAGTCGCACCGATCAAAACAGCTGCAGCAAGTAGCCACAAAATCAAATCTTTTATTGAACCAGTCTTAGCCACTTCAACAGCAGTAGTACCGCTCGCTGAGACGTGCTTATCTTTAGACAGCATTCCACCAGCAACCGCCTTGGCATCAGATAACTTAGTCTCGAGGTTATCTTGATCATTGCTCATAAAGAACTCGCTTCGGAGATGGTGGGGTACAACAAAGATGAGATAAGAAGATGGCAGGCGATGTAGGACTCGAACCTACAACCCTCGGTTTTGGAGACCGATGCTCTACCAATTGAGCCAATCGCCTATGGGTGTAAAGGACAGCATTATACAATATTTAGCATAGAATGCAAGCCTTTAGCGGTAAAATTATTAGTTTTACCTGATTTGTCACTTAACTAACAGAGTTATCGTACTAACAGTGTTTTAACTTTCGCTAAAAGTAGATACTCGTTTTAAGTGCAGCGCTAATATAACAATCTATGAGATAGATTACAATACATTGTATAGTAAATAAGTGACTGGTCTCATCGGCTAAACTAACGATTCTATATCTCAGCTAAGCTATTACTTCATTCAACTACGACATCACACACAACGCAACCCACAAAAAAAGCCACCCTAAATAGGGTGGCTTTTTTATGACTAGCTCATAAGCTCATTACTGAGACTTAATGATTAGT